>DAOMQQ010000254.1:0-3702 GCA_035445405.1 Hyphomicrobium sp. | reverse complement strand
GACGAGGAGCGCACGATCCTGGAGAGCCTTGCCGCCTTCAAGCGCGCGGGCGCGGCAGGCATCTTCACCTACTTCGCCCCGCGCGTCGCCAAGCTCCTCGGCTGATCACGAGTTCACGCTCGCAAAGCCGCAAAGCGTGCGCTCAGGTCTCGACCACGCCGCCGAGCGCCCCGTTCGTGCGCCACGAGAACGGGTGGCCCAGGAGCCAGCGATAGAGCTTCGGCGCGAAGGGAAGCGCCGTCCATCCGGCAACGTTGACCGTGAGCGCGGCGAGCTGCGGCCCGCCGAACTCGGCCCCGATGGCGCCGAGCGCAATCAGCATCACGGAAAGCGTCGCCATGGCGGCGAAAACGCCGATGTAGAGGATCATGAACGTCGCATCATATGCGATCGATCGTTTGTCGGTCATCGGAGGCTCCGCATGTCTCGAATGACAACCGCAAGCGAGCGGGTCTGCACGCAGTTTCCAAGCCCCGACACGACGAACGGTTCCGCAAGGAGCGTAGGACGCCATCGCAAGATGCGCCGTGACGCGGCTTTTGTTTGGTTAAGATGCCTGAATCGCAAAACCCGCGATACCCGAAACACGCCGCGCACATCGCAGCCTGGGCTCTTCGCAGAGCCTGTGAGTCTCGATGGACACAGGAACGGAAGCGCGCACCTGACAATGATCGCTTCGGGGCCTATCAGCCCGAAGCGTGAATCATCGGTCTAGCTAAAGAGACCTCAGCGCCGGATGCGTCGGCGCGGCTGATCGGCCGGCATGTCGTAGGCGTCGTACGCGTCCGGATCGTAGGCGTCCGGCTGGCCGCCGTCCTGCGCATCGTCGGCCGGCGGCGGCACGTACTGCTGCTGCGCAACCGCGTTGCGCGGCCCGGCGCAATCGGTGAGCCAGACGTCGAACACCGGATGCTCGACGGCGTTGAGCCCCGGGCTCTGGGCAAACATCCAGCCACTGAAGATGCGCGTCTGCGCGCCGTCGAGCTGCACTTCCTCGACCTCGACGAACGACGTCGTCTTCGGCTGCACGGTGGGCGGGCGCGAATAGCAGACCCGCGGCGTGACTTTGAGCGCACCGAACTCGGCCGTCTCGCCGATCGGCACCTCGAGCTTGCGGATCGTCGCCGTGACCTTGTCGAGCGCGGAGAAAATCGCGACGCGATTCTCGATCTTGTCGTCCGCGGCGGCCGTCGACACGCCGAGCGCCACGCCTGCGGCGAAGGCAAACCCTGCCCCGCGCAGCAATCCCGCCCCGCTGGCTGCCGTCCGTCTCGGAACAGGCGAAAGACCCATCATCGAACCGTGCTTTTCCTCGATGCTCACACGATACCGCGCATCGCTCGAACTCCTGCCTTCTGCGGCCCAACGATGGCGGGGGCAAGGCCCACGACGCCCGCGCGCGGCCCGCGAAGGTCTCGACGGCGCCTATTCGGGACGCCAGGGTTTGTAGTCGCCCGTCGCCTTGGGCCGCTGTCCGGCGCCGAGGATCGATCCCTGCGGCCGATACGCCTCAGGCGTCCCCGTCATGTTCGCGCGGTGCGGCTTCTCCCACGGGCGCGGCGTGTAGCGCTCCTCCGTCGGCGGGACGTCCACGATGTAGTGCAGCCAGCCGTGCCATTCCGGCGGCACCTTGGAGGCCTCGGCGAGATCGGTGTACGTCACCCAGCGCCGCGGGCGGCCGAGGGGACCGGGACGGCCCTTGATCTGCTCGTAGTAGCGGTTGCCGAGCTCGTCACTGCCGATGAACCGGCCCTGCCGCGCGATCGTGAGCCGCGTACCCCAGGTGTTGCCGCTCCACCAGGAAAAGATCTCTTTGAAAAGACCCATGAAGCTCCCCTCCGCAATCGCGAACACTCGGCTTGGACGATCGTCTCCGTGGCGCCGCATCCGGCCACGTCCGACACTTAGGGCTCGCCGAAGCGCTTGGGCTTGATTTCGGTTCAACCCCGGAAACAATCACGCTCTACCGCGACGATGCGTCAAACGCCAGCGGGCATTGAAGCGCGGGACCTCGCGCAAACGCCAGGCACGCCGCTCGCCACGCGACGCTGCGCGCCACCGGTGCCGAGTTGCCGACACAGGTATTGCGGCAGATTTACAACAAGCACCCCGATACCCGACAAAAGCGGAATCGGCGTATCCTCCGATCGGCCCTCCGCGACGCTTGATTTTTGGGCTTTTACACATGCCTGTTTTTCAGGCACCGCGCGCCGGGCCCCTGTTTTCGGGCGATTCCGGCAGTCAATCCCCAACTTGCCAACACCACTAGATCTAGGTGCGGTTGCCGCTGCGACCCACCAAATCTAGTCCGCCACAGTTTCGCCCTCCCTCGAATCGGGATAGCTTGACCTTCATCGCCGGACGCGTGGGGGAACACTGTCCGCGAGTTCCGAAAGTCGCTTTTCAGCACGTCTCGTATCGCCTGCGTCTACAGCGGCCTGCCGCTGTCCGGGGAACGCCGCATCTCGCGGCGGGCCACGATCGAGGTGTGTCTAAAACAACAACCGCGTCGTCATTCTGTTTTTCGTTGCGCCGCACGTCCGAACACCGAACTGCACGAGGGAAAGATGAAGATCACGCGGCGCTTCACGACAGCCGGCAAGTCACCTTACGACTCCATTGCGTTCCGCCGCGCGACATCCGAGATCAAGAACCCGGACGGCTCGGTCGTCTTCCGCCTCGAAGGCTTCGAGGTTCCGGAGGATTGGAGCCAGGTCGCAGCCGACATCCTGGCGCAGAAGTATTTCCGCAAGGCAGGCGTCCCGCGCCGCCTCCGCAAGGTCGAGGAAACGCAGGTTCCATCCTGGCTCTGGCGGTCCGTCGCCGATGAACGCGCCCTCGAGGATCTTCCGAGCGACGAGCGCATGGGCGGCGAGACGGACGCGCGGCAGGTCTTCGACCGCCTCGCCGGCACCTGGACCTACTGGGGCTGGAAGGGCGGCTACTTCACGACCGAGGACGACGCCCGCGCCTTCTTCGACGAGCACCGCTACATGCTGGCGAAGCAGATGGGCGCACCCAACTCGCCGCAGTGGTTCAACACGGGCCTGCATTGGGCTTATGGCATCGACGGTCCCGGCCAGGGCCACTTCTACGTCGATTACCAGACCGGAAAGCTCACGGTCTCCGCGTCCGCCTACGAGCATCCGCAGCCGCACGCCTGCTTCATCCAGTCCGTGAACGACGATCTCGTGAACGAGAACGGCATCATGGACCTGTGGGTGCGCGAAGCGCGTCTCTTCAAATACGGCTCCGGCACCGGCTCGAACTTCTCGAGCCTGCGCTCCGCGAACGAGAAGCTCTCGGGCGGCGGCCGCTCGTCGGGGCTCATGAGCTTCCTCAAGATCGGCGACCGCGCGGCCGGCGCCATCAAGTCGGGCGGCACCACGCGCCGCGCCGCCAAGATGGTCGTGGTCGACGTCGACCATCCCGATATCGAGGAATACATCGGCTGGAAGGTGAAGGAGGAGCAGAAGGTCGCCGCCCTGGTGACGGGCTCGCGCATCTGCCAGAAGCGCCTCAAGGCCGTGATGAAGGCATGCGTCAACTGCGATGCGGAGGGCGTCCTGCCGGAGGCGGGCAAAGTAGAAGAGCGCTGCTTCGATCCCGCCAAGAACCCGGCGTTGAAGCGCGCCATCAAGGAGGCCCGCCGCGACGACGTGCCGATGAACTACGTCCACCGCGTGATCCAGTTCGCGCGCC
>DAOMQQ010000253.1:0-3717 GCA_035445405.1 Hyphomicrobium sp. | reverse complement strand
GTGCTATCGACCCTTAGGCTTGTTCCGCCGTTGAGCATTCCGGCTTTTGACGACTTTGGACAACATTCCCCGTTAGATGTCAACGCTCTCCGCCTAAATCTTGAACAATGCCTAACTTCCGGATATTTAGATGTTTTCCGGGCCGCACGAGATTTACGCGTCATACACACTTCGCTTCCAGCGTTTCTCAAGCTTAAAAACCGCCCGGGCTGGCGCGTTCTCAATAATACTCCCCTCGTCTTGCCCTGTGTTACCTGGAACTCCTTGGTTAACGGCGTTGCGGCCGCCGCCGCATTCTTTCCCGACATCGCGTCAGATCGTTGCTGCGCCGGATGGCACCTTTCCGTCGGCTCCGGGCGTGCCTATTTGACAAGCTCGGCGCTCCCGGCCGAAACATGCGGGAGCCTGAACGCCATTTCCGGCGCCTCCTTTCGCAGCTCCAGTCAGAAGGTCCCCGCCATGCATGGGCTCACTTCGCGCGTCCTCCCGTCCGCGCCGCCCCAGGCCGCGCGCAAACCCGTCACAACCGTCCGCCACGGCGTCACGCTCACGGACGACTACGCCTGGCTAAGGGCGGCCAACTGGCAGGACGTGATGCGCGATCCGGCCATTCTGGAGCCCGAGATCCGCGCCTATCTGGAAGCGGAAAATGCCTATACGGCAGACGCGCTCGCCGACACGCGCGGGCTGCAGGATACGCTGTTCACGGAAATGAAGGCCCGTCTCAAGCCGGACGACTGGACGGTGCCGAGCCCCGACGGCCCCTACAGCTACTTCTCGAACTACGTCACGGACGGGCAGTACCCGCGCCTCTGCCGCATGCCGCGCGACGGGGGGGCGGAAGAGGTTCTGCTCGACGGCAACGCAGAAGCCGCCGGCAAGCCCTACTGGGATCTCGGCGCGGCAACGCACAGTCCCGATCATCGCCTTCTCGCCTACGCCGTCGACGACAAGGGCTCGGAACTCTACACGATCCGCGTCCGCGATCTCGCGACAGGCCTCGATCTCCCCGACGTCATTCCCGATACGCGGGGCGACGTGGTCTGGGCCAACGACAGCCAGACGCTGCTCTACGTGCGGCTCGACGCGCATCACCGCCCGCGCGTGGTCTATCGCCATCGCCTCGGCACGCCGGCCTCGGACGACGTGCTCGTCTATACGGAAACGGATACCGGTTTCTCCATCGCACTCGGCAAGTCGCTGTCCTCGCGTTTTCTGATCCTCGACACGCACGATCACCAGACGAGCGAAATCCACCTCATCGACGCGGACAACCCGGACCAGACGCCGACGGTCGTCGAGCCGCGCCGGCAAGGCCACGAATACAGCGTCGATCATCACGGCGACCGCCTCTACATCCTCACCAACTCGGACGGCGCGGAAGATTTCCTCGTCTGCGAGGCGCCCGTCGCAACGCCGGGCTTCGCAAACTGGCGCGAAGTGGTGCCGCATCGTCCAGGCCGGCTGATCCTCGACACGGCCGCCTACAAGGACCACCTCGTCCGCCTGGAACGCGAAGACAGCCTGCCGCGCATCGTGATCCGCACGATTGCGGACGGAAGCGAACACGCCATCGCTTTCGACGAGGACGCGTATGCGCTCGGCATGGCGGAAGGCTACGAATTCGACACCACGTCGCTGCGTTTCGTCTACTCGTCGATGACGACGCCCGCCGAGACCTACGACTACGACATGGCCGCGCGCACGCGCGCCCTGCGAAAGCGTCAGGAAGTGCCGTCGGGCCACGAGCCTGCCCGATATGTCACGCGCCGTTTATTCGCCCCGGCCGCGGACGGCGAAACCGTTCCCGTCTCGCTGCTCTATCGCAAGGACACCCCGCTCGACGGATCGGCGCCATTGTTCCTCTACGGGTACGGCTCCTACGGCATCTCGATCCCGGCGTCGTTTTCCACCGCACGTCTCTCGCTCGTGGACCGCGGCTTCATCTTCGCCATCGCGCACGTGCGCGGCGGGCGGGACAAAGGCTATCGCTGGTATACCGACGGCAAGCACAAGAAGAAGCGCAACACGTTCACCGACTTCATCGCGGCCGGCGAGCATCTCGTGCAGGAAGGCTTCACGCAGCGCGGGCGCATCGTCGCCAACGGCGGCTCGGCGGGCGGCATGCTGATGGGCGTGGTCGCCAACATGGCGCCCGATCTCTTCCTCGGCATCATCGCCGACGTGCCGTTCGTCGACGTTCTCAACACCATGCTCGACAAGGATCTCCCGCTCACGCCGCCCGAGTGGCCCGAGTGGGGCAACCCCATCGAGAGCGCGGAGGATTTCGCGATCATCCGCTCCTACAGCCCCTACGACAACGTGGAGGCCAAGCCCTATCCGCACATCTTCGCTTACGGCGGCCTCACCGATCCCAGGGTCACCTACTGGGAGCCCGCGAAGTGGATCGCGAAATTGCGCCAGCTCAACACGAGCGACAATCTCGTGCTGCTCAAGACGAACATGGAAGCGGGACACGGGGGCGCATCGGGCCGCTACGAGCGGCTTAAGGAGGTCGCGCTCGACTATGCGTTCGCCCTCAAGATCGCGGGGCTCGCGGAGGCGTGACTTCGCCACGTCGCGCCCGAGGATGTCATCCCGGAAAGGCGGAGCGTGAGCGGAGCCTTATCCGGGACCCAGCGTAAGAGTCGTCGAAGACGCAATATTTCGCGATAGAAGTTTTTCCTGGGTCCCGGCTCGGCGCTCGGCCTTCGCCTCGCTTGGCCGGGATGACAGAGATGTGAGGAAAGACCCTCAACGCCCGCCGAGAAGTTTCTCGACGTACGCCGGCACGATCTCGGTCGCGCGCCCGTAGACGGTCTCGGCAAACAGCGACTGTCCTTCCGAAGGCTCGAGATTGAGCTCCACGGTGTACGCACCGGCCGCCCGCGCCTCCGCGACGAAGCCGGCCGCGGGATAGACGTTCCCGCTGGTGCCGATGGAGATGAAAAGATCCGCCGCCGCGAGCAACTCCGCGATGCGTTCCATGTGATAGGGCATCTCGCCGAACCATACGACGTCCGGACGCACGAAGCCCTGCTCTCCGCACACGCGGCACGTCGTGGCGAGCGAGAGACTGTCGTGGCACGGCACGCTCGTTCCGCACGCGCCGCAAAGCGCGCGGAACAGCTCGCCATGCATGTGGATCAGGTTGCGGCTGCCTGCCTCCTCGTGCAGCGCATCCACGTTCTGAGTGACGACCCACACATCGCCGGCATGCTCGCGCTCGAGGCGCGCGAGCGCCTGATGCGCCGCGTTGGCGCGCACGTCCCCATGCGCGCGTCTCCGCATATTGTAGAACTCGTGCACGCGCACGGGATTGCGCGCGAAGCCCTCGGGCGTCGCCACGTCTCGGTAGTCGTACTGGGCCCAGATACCGCCCTTGTCGCGAAATGTCGGGACGCCGGACTCTGCCGAGAGCCCGGCGCCCGTGAGAATAACGATGGATGCGCCGTTCATGGCCCCGTTCTGCCACGCGCACCCACGTCTGGCCAGACGGCTACTTCTTTTTCACGTCCACCTTGAACGAGATCTCCGCCTTCTTGCGCTCGGTGCCTGCGCGCGTGATCGTCGCGCCGCACTTGTAGCTCTGGGCGAAGCCGTCGAGCTTGCACGAGCGCGTGTCGACGGTGAAGTCGAGGTCGCGCTTGTTCGGCAGACGGTTGATGTCGATCGGATCGTCGATGGAGACGTCCTTGTCGATCAGCGCCAGCTTGA
>DAOMQQ010000252.1:0-3727 GCA_035445405.1 Hyphomicrobium sp. | reverse complement strand
TGTTGGTGCCCGATTCGGCAAGCGGCTCGATCGCGGATTGAACGTGCACTGGCGCGCACTCGCCATCAAGGTCCTTGTTGCCGCGCAATATGACAAAACAAGGGCCGGGAGAGCGGCCTGCTCGCCGAGGCGCGGGGCGCACACCCGGCCCGATTCGGCGCCTACCGTCCCGCCATCTCCAGAAGCCCGCGCCACGTGCCCGTCGCACCGTCGTAGGCTTGGATCTCGCCGTGCTCCATGTCGTAGAGCCACCCGTGAATGCCGACGCGGCCTTCGCGCACGCCCGTCGCAACCACCTCGTAGCTCATCAGGTTGTCGAGCTGGAACTGGATGTGCGCACGCACCGTCGCGAGCGCGCGGTCTTCCTCGGCCACGCCCGCCGTCGCGATCAGCCGGTGCGCAGGGCGCGTGTACTCCACCCAGCGCCCGAGATGCGCCTCCTGCTGCGGCGGGATCGGCTCCGAAAGCGCCTGGATGCCCCCGCATCCGGTGTGTCCGCACACGACGATGTCGTCGATGCCGAGATGGCCGACCGCATACTCGATCGCCGCGCCCACCGTATCGTCGCCTGCCCACGCGGGCGGCACGCAGTTGGCGATGTTGCGCACCTCGAACAGCTCTCCGGGGTCGGCTTGCGTGATCTGCGACGGCACCACCCGGCTATCCGAGCAGCCGATCCAGAGCAGCCGCGGCTTCTGCCGGGCGACCGCTAGGCTCTTGAAGAACGTCCGGTCGCGCTCGAATTCCAGCCGGAACCGCTCATAGCCTTCGACGGCGTCTCGAATATCCGGATCGAGCGCGCTGCGGTCGTTCGTGGTCGTCATGGCAATCCCCCAAACTCAGACCATGATCGCTTCAGGCCCCATCAGCCCGAAGCGTGAATCATCGGTCCCACCAAAGATCCAGGCCCATCGGCCTCTTCCCCCGCGGGCGGCATGATTCCCGTATGACGGCGACTTGTCTATCCGCGTGGTCGGAGGACGTCAGTTGCGCTCGGCGCCCGGCCCCAGCACCTTGCCGGCATCCGCCCCACCGAACGCACTGCGGATCGCGGTCGAGAGCCGGAGCGGCTTCCCCGACACCGCCACCAGCACCACCGTCACCTCCGCTTCGAACACGCGCCGCCCTTCGGGGCCGAGCACGGTCTGGACCAATGTCACGCTCGCCCCGCCGAGCTCCTTCACGCGCGTCTCGACCAGCAACACGTCGTCCATGCGCGTCGGCCGCGCGAAGTCGCAATTCATCCGCCGGACGACGAACGCAGCCGGCTCCACGCTCGCCGAACCGTCGATCAGGCGCCGCGCATCCGTGCCGAGCAAGCGCAGGAAATCCGTCCGCCCCCGCTCGCACCAGCGGATGTAGGAGGCGTGATAGGCAATGCCTCCCGCATCCGTGTCCTCGAAGTAGACGCGGATCGGCAGCGCGTGCCGACGTCCCGTCTCGTCGTCGATGATCCGGCCGGAAAGATCGGGCCAGGCGCTCTCATGGGTCAGGGCGTTGTCGTTCATGCTGCCTTGAAAAGCCGATTACGGCCGCTTTGTCATCAGCCAATCGCGCGCGCGGCGCCAAGCTCGATCAGAACGATTTCGGGCGGCACGCCAAAACGGATCGGCAGCGTCGAGCAGCCGAGCCCGCCCGAAACCACGAGATGACGTCCGTCCTCCACGATGTGCCCCTGCAGATACCGCGTGCCGAAGCGCGAGGGCACGATAGGCGCGAACCGTCCGAGCCGAACCTGCCCGCCATGCGTATGGCCCGCCACCGTCAGCGCCACGCGCGCGGGCACCTCCGGGAAAATGTCGGGCTCGTGCACCATGAGAACGATCGGCGCATCGTCCGTGACTTTGGCGAGCGTCCCCGGCAGATCGTCCACGCCTTCATACGCGTGAACGCCGCCGATCTTCCGGCGGCGATCTCTCGGCCAGAACGCCCACTGATCGCCAAGCCCCGCGAGCCAGAACGCTTGGCCATCCTTTTCGAGGCGCACCGCGTCGTTCTCGTAAACGGGAAGCCCCGCCGCTTCGAGCGCGATCCGCGCGGGAACGGGCCCTGCACGCCGGTACTGCGCCTCCCTGTCTTCCCACCAGTCGTGATTGCCGAGCACCGTATGGACGCCGAGCGGCGCCTTGAGGCCTGCCAGCATCCGCGCCCAATCTTTGTGCGCGATGGGCCGGCCGAACCGGCCGAGCCGATGCCCCGCCACGAAATCTCCGAGCATCATGATGGCGTCGGCACCAAGCGCATTGGTGCGCTGGACGAGGTGTTCGAGCCGAGCGAGGCTGAACCAGGGATCGCAAAGATGAAAATCGGTCAGCACCGCGAACGTGACGGTGAGATCTCGCGGCCACCCGGGCGGCGAGAGGGCGTAGCGCGTAACCCCCAGACGGAACGGCTCCGCCAACGCATATCCTCCAAAACTCATGGAGCCGATGCCGGCGGCCACCAACCCCTTGAGGACCTGTCGACGAGAAAACACGCGCACTCCTTGGCAGACGCGGAGGGCGTCGGCAAACGAGTGCGAAGCCCGGAGAGAGGATCACCCAAAAATGACCGCACGAAAGCGGGCCGATTGAAGCGGGCCAGGATGATCGGCCGGAATTATCGGGCGAGAATGCTAACGGCGCGTCAAGAACGCCGGCGCGCCTCGCACGCCCTCGCAACGCTACTCCCCGCCCTCTTCGAAAATCGGCAACTCGGGCGTCGCCGCCCGCGCCGGGCCCGAAAGCCCGAGGTGCCGATAGGTTTTCAGCGTCGCCACGCGCCCGCGCGGCGTCCGGCCGATGAAGCCTTGCTGCAAAAGGTAAGGCTCGACGATTTCTTCGAGCGCATCGCGCGGCTCGGAGAGCGCCGCGGCCAGCGTCTCGATCCCGACCGGACCGCCCTCGTAATTGTGCACGATGCAGGAGAGATAGCGGTGATCGAGCGAGTCGAGCCCGGCCTGATCCACTTCGAGCGCGCTGAGCGCCGTATCCGCCACGCGGGCGTCGATGACGGGCGCACCCGCAACCGCCGCGAAGTCGCGCACGCGCCGAAGCAGCCGGCCCGCGATTCTCGGCGTCCCGCGCGCGCGCCGTGCGATCTCGACGGCACCGTCCGGCGCGATCGCGGCGCCCAGCACCCGCGCCCCGCGCGTGATCACGCTTTCCAGTTCCTCGACCGTGTAGAAATTGAGCCGCACCGGAATGCCGAACCGGTCGCGCAGCGGCGTGGTGAGCAGACCGAGCCGCGTCGTCGCGCCGACGAGCGTGAATTTCGCGAGATCGATCCTGACCGATCGCGCGCTCGGCCCTTCGCCGATGATGAGATCGAGCTGGAAGTCCTCGAGCGCCGGATAAAGGATTTCCTCGACGGCCGGCGTCAGGCGGTGGATCTCGTCGATGAAGAGCACGTCGCGCTCTTCGAGGTTGGTCAAAAGCGCCGCAAGATCGCCCGCCTTCGAAATCACCGGCCCCGACGTCGCGCGGAAGCCGACGCCGAGTTCCTTCGCCACGATCTGTGCAAGCGTCGTCTTGCCGAGACCCGGCGGGCCCGCGAACAGCACGTGGTCGAGCGCATCGCCGCGCGATTTCGCCGCCTCGATGAAGACGCGAAGGTTCGCGCGCGCCTGCTCTTGGCCCACGAATTCGGTGAGCGAGCGCGGCCGGATCGACGTCTCGTAGGCGTCCGCCTCGCGCTTCGCTCCGCTGATGAGGCGGTCGGTCATGTTTTGTTCGTGGCTCTATTCGCC
>DAOMQQ010000251.1:0-3734 GCA_035445405.1 Hyphomicrobium sp. | reverse complement strand
CGTCCGAGCGGATCCGCCGCGGCATGATCAACGCGGACGAGTTCCGCAAGCTCTCAGGCGTCGCCAAGGACATGAGCGTTGCCCCGCTCTACATCGATCAGACCGGCGGCATTTCCATCGCTCAGCTCGCGGCCCGCGCGCGCAAGCTCAAACGGCAGAAGGGCCTCGATCTTCTGATCGTCGACTACCTGCAGCTTCTCTCTGGCTCGTCCAAGCGGGGCGAGAGCCGCGTGCAGGAAATCACGGAAATCACGACGGGGCTCAAAGCCTTGGCAAAAGAGCTCGTGGTCCCGATCATTGCGCTTTCCCAGCTCTCGCGTCAGGTGGAAGCGCGCGAGGACAAGCGGCCCCAGCTCTCCGACCTGCGTGAATCGGGCTCGATCGAGCAGGACGCCGACGTTGTCATGTTCGTGTTCCGTGAGGAATACTACGTCGAGCGCACCAAGCCGCGCGAAGGCACGCCGGAGTTCAACGATTGGCAAGCGAAGATGATGGCCGTCAGCGGCAGGGCCGAGGTGATCATCGGCAAGCAGCGCCACGGCCCCGTGGGCACCGTGGAGCTCGCGTTCGAAAGCCAGTTCACGCGCTTCGGAAATCTCGCCCGCGACGACCGGCTCCCCGAGCGCTACGAGTGAGGAAACGCGCAGACGCACCATTCCCTCCCCCATCATGCCGGAGGCATGTCTCCGACATGACGTGGGGGAGGGTCAGGGAGGGGGGAACTCCTGAATATCTGCTGTCGGGACTCCCCGCACCCCTAACCCCTCCCCACAAGGGGGCGGGGAACCGGCACGCGCCATGACCGCGCCCGATCTTCCTCCCGGCGCCACCGGCGTCATTACCGTCGACCTCGACGTAATCGCGGCCAACTGGCACGCGATCACGGCGCTCGTGACGCCCGCCGAATGCGGGGCCGTCGTCAAGGCCGACGCGTACGGCCTCGGCGCTCTCAAGGTGATCCCGGCGCTCGCCCGCGCCGGCTGCCGGACGTTCTTCGTCGCCACGCCGGATGAAGCCGAGGCCGCGCGCCGCCTCGCACCCGACGCGCGCCTGTTCGCGCTCGACGGCCTCCTTCCCGGAGCGGCCGGGGTCTTCGCGGCCAACGACGTGGCGCCGGTCCTGACAAGCCTCGAGGAAATTGCCGTCTGGTCGGCGGAAGCGGCCCGTGCCCAAAAACGCCTTCCCGCAGGGCTCCAGATCGACAGCGGCCTCAACCGGCTCGGTCTCTCCGATGCGGACGTCCACACGCTTGCAAGCGAGCCCACGCGCCTCGACGGCATCGACCTCCGCCTCGTCATGAGCCATCTCGCCTGCGCGGACGATCCGACGCACGGGCACAACGAAACCCAGCGGTCGAATTTCGACCGGCTCCGCGCGCTCCTGCCGCCGACGCCCGCCAGCCTCGCGGCGTCCGACGGGCTGATGCTAGGCGCGCGGTTCCACTACGACCTCGTGCGCCCAGGCTATGCGCTCTACGGCGGCCAGGCCTTCCAGGGCGGACCGACGCCCGTCCGCCCCGCCGTCATCGTGGAAGCCCGCGTGCTTCAGGTTCGCGCCCTCGCCCCCGGCGACCCGGTCGGCTACTCGGCCACCTGGCGCGCCGCGCGCCCGACGCGCCTCGCCGTGATCTCCGCGGGCTACGCGGATGGCTTCGCACGCGCCTTGAGTGCCGGCGCGGGAGAGGAGCGCGGCGTCGTCGCCATTCACGGCCAGCGCGCGCCCATCGTCGGGCGCGTCTCCATGGATCTCGTGACCGCCGACGTCACCGACGTGACGGCCGACGTCGCACCGGGCGATCTCGCGACCCTCGTCGGTCCCGGCCTCACAATCGAAGCCATGGGCCACGCCGCCGGCACCATCGGCTACGAGGTGCTGACCCGCCTCGGCCCTCGCTTCGTGCGGCGCTACCTGGGTGGAGCAGGCTGAGATGGCCAAAGCCAAAGCCGAGAAATCCCAGTTCGTCTGCCAGACCTGCGGCACCGTCGCTGCGCGCTGGGCCGGCAAATGCGCCGCCTGCGGCGACTGGAACACGATCGTCGAGGAGGTCACGGCCGCGGCCCCGCCGGGCTCGGGCATGGCGGGCGCGAGCAAAGGCCGCGCACTCGTCCTCGAAAGCCTTTCGGGCGCTCCCGAGGAAGCCCCCCGCTTCCGGACCGGCATGGCCGAGCTCGACCGCGTGACGGGCGGCGGCCTCGTGCCCGGTTCCGTGTTGCTGATCGCAGGCGAGCCCGGCATCGGAAAATCGACGCTCCTTCTCCAGCTCACGGCGGCCCTGGCCCGCGCCGGGCGCCGCGCGCTCTATTTCTCGGGCGAGGAAGCGTCCGCCCAGGTCCGCCTCCGGGCGCAGCGTCTCGGCCTCGCGGACGCGCCCGTCGCGCTCGCCGCCGAAACCAGTCTCTCGAACATCCTGGCGACGCTCCATAACGAGCGCTCGGCCGACCTTGTCGTCATCGATTCCATCCAGACGCTCTGGTCGGATGCCCTCGAAGCCGCGCCCGGATCCGTGAGCCAGGTCCGCGCCTCGACCCAATCTCTCGTGCGCTACGCCAAGCAGGCAGGTGTGGCCCTCTTGCTCGTCGGTCACGTGACCAAGGAAGGCCAGATCGCCGGTCCCAAGGCCGTCGAGCACGTGGTCGATACGGTTCTCTCCTTCGAGGGCGATCGCGGCCACAGCTACCGCATCCTGCGTGCCACCAAGAACCGCTTCGGCGCGACCGACGAGATCGGCGTGTTCGAAATGGCGGGCTCCGGCCTGCGTGAGGTCGCGAACCCCTCCGAGCTGTTCCTCGGCGAACGCGATTCGAGTGCGCCCGGCACGGCCGTCTTTGCGGGAATGGAGGGCACACGCCCCATCCTGGTCGAGATCCAGGCCCTCGTGGCCCCCTCCGGCCTCGGCACCCCGCGCCGCGCCGTCGTGGGCTGGGAGCAGAGCCGCCTCGCCATGCTGATCGCCGTGCTGGAGGCCCGCTGCGGCGTCTCCTTCGCCAACCACGACGTCTATCTGAACGTCGCGGGCGGCCTCAGGATCGTCGAGCCGGCCGCCGACCTTGCCGCCGCCGCCGCCCTGATCGGCTCGCTGGCAGGCCGCGCGCTCGATCCCAAGGAGATCCATTTCGGCGAGATTTCGCTCTCGGGCGCCGTTCGCGCCGCCCCCCACACGGCCGCACGCCTCAAGGAAGCCGCCAAGCTGGGCTTCACCAGCGCCGTGATGCCCGCGGCCGGCGAAGCGCCCGCAAACGGCACCCGCTTCAAACTGCGGCGCATTCCCCACCTCAAGGCGCTTGCAGAGGGCCTCTCCACATGCGACTGAACGGGCGGGGAAACACAGATATCGGGCTTTTGCCGCCTCCGACAGCCGAGGAGCTGCGACCATGATCGGGCCGCTCACCTATCTCGACGCCGCGCTCATCGCGGTCTCATTCATCTCAGCGCTCCTCGCGATGTATCGGGGCCTGACGCGCGAGCTCCTCTCGATTCTGTCGTGGATCGCAGCCGCCGGCGCGACCCTCTATTTCGTGTTGAGCCACAAGCAGATCGCGGAAGACATGGCCGCCCAGATGGGGACCCAGGTGCCCGTCGCGCAGATCGCCATCGGCGCCGTCATCTTCCTGATCGTGCTGATCGTCGTGCATCTGATCACGGCACGCATCTCGGACGCCATCCTCGACAGCAGTGTCGGCATGGTGGACCGCATCCTGGGGTTCCTGTTCGGGCTCGCGCGCGGCTTCCTGCTG
>DAOMQQ010000250.1:0-3735 GCA_035445405.1 Hyphomicrobium sp. | reverse complement strand
CACGATGGATTGGGCCAACACCGACATCCGCGATTACGAGGTCGTGCAGCCGCCGAGCCCGAAAAGCGCGATGGGCTACGTGAAGTTCTCGTTCCCGAGCCAACACACGATCTTCATGCACGACACGCCGGACAAATGGATGTTCGGCCAGCGCCAGCGCACATTGAGCGCCGGTTGCCTGAGGCTGCGCGATCCGCTGCGCATGGCCGAGCTCGTGCTGGAGCACGACAAGGGCTGGAACGCCGCGAAGGTCGACGAGCTGGCGAAGCGCGGTCCCCTCAACAACGAGGTGCTGATCGACGGCCGCATTCCCATGCACATCGTCTATCAGACGGCCTGGGTGGACGAGAATGGCACGCTCAAGACCTACAGCGACATCTACGGCCACGAGAAGCGCGTGACGCTTGCCCTCGACGGCAAGTGGAACGAGATCAACAAGGGCCGCAACCATCTGGCCCCGCATGTGCCGGACCGGCGCGAAATCTCTCGCGTCCAAAACGGTCCGCAGCCGCGCGCGACGTCGCGTTCGGGGACGGCCAACAGCACGTTCATGAGTCAGTTCGGACTTGGCTTCTAGACCATGATCGCTTCAGGCCCTATCCGCCTGAAGCGTGATAGTCGGTCTCATCAAAGATTAGGCGGAGCCTCCGCCTCGCTCTCTGCCTTCGTCACCAACTGGCGCGCAGTATCGAGCGTGTCGGCCTCCGCGGCGGGCTTGTCCCAGCGGATGCGGTGAATGCGCGGGAAGCGCATGGCGAGGCCGGATTTGTGCCGCGACGAGGGAAAGATCGCATCGAACGCGATCTCGAGCACCAGCCTGGGCTCGACCGCCCGCACGGGGCCGAACTGCTCGACCGTATGATTGCGCACGAAGCGGTCGATCTCGATCAGCTCGGCATCCGTCATCCCTGAGTAGGCTTTGCCGACAGGCACCAGCTCATGGCCGGGCAGGATGTCGCCGCGCGGCGCAGCGCCGGAAGACGATGGCTCCGCGATCTCGCGCCAGACACCAAACGTGTAATCAGAGTAATACGACGAACGCTTCCCCGAGCCGCGCTGGGCGTACATCAGGACGCAATCGAGCGTCAGCGCCGCGCGCTTCCATTTGAACCAGTGTCCGCGCGGCCGCCCCGAGAGATAGGGGCTGTCCCAGCGCTTGAGCATGAGCCCTTCGATGCCGCTGCTGCGCGTCTCGGCCCACAGCGCATCGAGCTCCGCGCGCGACGAGAACGGAACCAGCGCGCTGACGTCGCTGAGCGGCGGACGATGCGTCGAGACCCAGGCTTCGAGGCGCGCCCGCCGTGCGTGGAAGGGCAGCGCACGCAGGTCCTCGCCGTCGTCCATGAGAAGGTCGTAAAGCCGGATGTGCGCTGGATGCTCGCGTATGAGCCGGCCGGTCACCGCCTTGCGGTTGAGGCGCTGCTGCAAATCGTTGAAGGGTGCAACGATGCCGCCCCGAACGACAAGAAGCTCTCCGTCCGCCAGCACGTCGAGCCCCTCATAGGCCGCGACGATCTCGGGAAACGCGCGCGAGATGTCGTCGCCCGCGCGCGAGAACATGCGCACGTGCGCCCTGTGGGCTGCGATCTGCACGCGGATGCCGTCCCACTTCCATTCGGCCGCGAAGTCCGCCGGCGAAAAGCCCGGCCAGTCGGTTTCCTCGATGGCGTGAGAGAGCATGAGCGGGCGGAAGACGGGTTTGCCGGCCGCGTCCGGGCGGGGGCCGTTGCCCGACAGCCATCGGAACAGATCGCCGTAAGGCGGGGCGAGCGCGTGCCAGATTTCTTCGATTTCGGAGAGCGGCTCACCGCCCATCTCCGCGAGCGCGGTCTTTGCGAGCCGGGCCGAGACGCCGACGCGCGGCGCCCCGCCGATCAGCTTCAGCAGCGCCCAGCGCCCGCGGGCATCGAGGCGGTCGAGCAGGCGGCCGAGTGTTTCGGCGACGTCCGCGGGCGCGGCGGACGCCAGAAGCGCGACCGTCTCCGCAAGCCCCGGCGCGACGAGGGGAACGTCGGGCTCGGGCCACATCAGCGCGACCGTCTCCGCCGTGTCGCCCACGTAATCGCGCGAAAGGGCGTACAGCACGGGATCAATGCGCCCCTCCATCAGGATGGCGAGGCTGCGCCGGAGAGGAAGGCGAGGGAACAGCCCATCGCTCAGCGCCGCCAGCGCAAAGCCACGGTCCGGATCCGGCGTCGAGCGGAAATATTCGGTGAGAAGCGCAAGCTTGGCGTTGCGCGAGGGCGTCGTCGAGAGCGTGTCGAGGAGCGCTGCGAACGCCTGCATGCGGCTACTCTCCCTCGTCCTCGAAGCCGACGAGCGACAACGCGCGGGCTTTCCGTCCTCGGCGTGAGAGTTCGTAGACGAGCGCGTCGTCGCGCCCATGCGTCACCCAGACGTTGTCCGCACCGGTCTCCGTCACGGTCGCGATCAGCTCCGGCCAGTCCGCATGATCCGAGATGACGAGCGGCAGCTCGACACCCGCCTGGCGGATGCGTCCCCGGATCCGCATCCACCCCGAGGCGAACGCGGTCACGGGATCGGCAAAGCGGCGCGACCAGCGGTCGCCGAGCGCCGACGGCGGGCAGAGCACGAGCGCGCCCGCGAAATCGGCGGGCTTCGCGTCGAGCGGAACGGGGCGCACGTCTCCGAGCGCGACACCGAGCCGTTCATAGAGCGCCGTCATCTCGACGAGCGCGCCGTGGAGAAAGATCGGCGCATCGTAGCCGGCATCGCGTACGAGGCGCATCACGCGCTGGGCCTTTCCGAGCCCGTACGCACCGACGAGATGCGTACGCTCGGGGTTGCGCGCGATCGAGGCGAGGAGGCGGCCGACCTCCTGCTCGGCAGGCTCGTGACGGAAGACGGGCAGCGCAAACGTGGCTTCTGTCACGAACACGTCGCAAGGCACGAGCTCGAACGGGGCGCACGTGGGATCGGGCGCGCGCTTGTAATCGCCGGAGACGACGGCGCGCTGCCCTTGCCATTCGAGCACGACCTGCGCGGAGCCGAGGACATGACCGGCCGGCACGAGCCGAACGGTAACGCCGCTGAGGGTGCGCGTCTCGCCGTACGGAGCGGCTTCGAAACGCCCCGCACCGTCCGCGCCGAGCCGGAGCTTCATGACCTCGACGGTTTCGGGCGTCGCGAGCACAGCGTCGTGTCCGGCACGGGCGTGATCGCTGTGCCCGTGCGTGATGATGGCGCGCGCCACGGGACGCGCGGGATCGAGGTAAAGATCGGCAGGCGCGCAATAGAGGCCGCGGTCCGTTGGGTAGAGCCACCGATCGACGCCGAGGGAACGCATGTCTGAATAGAACCTGCTGATCGAGCCCGCCTTACGCCGGCCATGCACAAACGCGGACCGCCCGCTGGCGGTTGCCCGCTCCGGAGCCTGCGCGCACAGCGGTTTCGCGCGTGCAACCCCGTGGCCACGGCCGGGCTTCGCGCCGCACGGGAATGATGGGCGCAGGACAAGCAGGCGCAGGGATCAGGCAATAATATCGGGCAGAAGCTGATCTTCGACCTTGGTGATCTGATCCTTGAGGGCGAGCTTTTTTTTCTTCAATCGGCGAATGGTGAGCTGATCGATGCCACCGTCCGACTCGAGCGTCGAAATCTCGTCGTCGAGAGCGCGATGCTCACTCCGAAGTCGTACGAGTTCGTCTCGAAGCTCCCGATCGTTTTGCCGCTGCATGTCGCTCACTGCTCGAAGGTCAGCCGGCAGCGTTGCCG
>DAOMQQ010000249.1:0-3745 GCA_035445405.1 Hyphomicrobium sp. | reverse complement strand
CCGACGGCAACGGCGCGTGCAATGCAGAGGCGCTGCTGCTGGCCGCCGGAGAGGCCCGTGCCCGGATCGTTGAGGCGGTCGCGAACTTCCTTCCAGAGGCCGGCGCGCTCGAGGCTTTTGGCCACGATCTCGTCGAGCTCGGACTTGTTGGCCGCGAGGCCGTGAATGCGGGGACCGTAGGCCACGTTCTCGTAGATCGACTTCGGGAACGGGTTCGGTTTCTGGAACACCATGCCGACGCGGGCGCGCAGCAGCACCGGGTCGAGCGAGGGATCGTAGATGTCCTCGCTGTCGATGGTGATCTTGCCGGTGACGCGGCAGGCCGCAATGGTGTCGTTCATGCGGTTGATGCAGCGCAGGAACGTCGACTTGCCGCAACCGGACGGGCCGATGAAGGCCATCACGCCGCGGTCGGGGATATCGACGTTGATTTCCTTGAGCGCCTGCTTCTCTCCGTAAAAGACGTTTACGTCCTTTGCCAGAATCTTGGGCCCGGTTGCATTCGCAGAAGACTGCACGGTCGCGCTCGTTGTTTCCATCAGCATTTTCATACTCCCAATGTCAGGGGCCTACCAGCGGCGTTCGAAGCGGCGACGCAGGATCACGGCAAGAAGGTTCATACAGACCAACACGAAGACGAGGATGAGGGCGGCGCCCGACGTGCGCTCGACGAACCCTCGTTCGGCCGACGTGGCCCACATGAAGATCTGTACCGGCAACGCGGTCGCAGGATCGAGCGGGGTGGTCGGATACTCGACGACGAAAGCCACCATGCCGATCATGAGGAGCGGCGCCGTTTCGCCGAGCGCCTGGGCGAGACCGACGATGGTGCCCGTCAGAATGCCCGGCACTGCAAGCGGCAGCACATGGTGGGTGATGGTTTGGATCTTCGAAGCGCCGACGCCGTAGGCCGCCTCGCGGATCGAAGGCGGAACTGCCTTCAGGGCTGCGCGGGTGGCGATGATGATCGTGGGCAGCGTCATGAGGGTCAGCACGAGGCCGCCGACGATGGACGCCGAGCGGGGCAGGCCCGCCATGTTGATGAAGATCGCGAGACCCAAGAGACCGAACACGATCGAGGGGACGGCCGCGAGATTGTTGATGTTCACCTCGATGGTGTCGGTGAAGAGGTTCTTGGGGGCGAATTCCTCAAGGTAGACCGCCGCGGCGACGCCGAGCGGGACTGCCAGGATCACCACGATCATCATCATGAACAGAGAGCCGATGATCGCGACGCCGATGCCGGAGGTTTCGGGGCTGCTCGATGCGCCGTAGGTGAAGAGCCCCGTATTGAAGCGCTTCGAGAGGAAGCCCTCGGCGTCAGCCTTATCGAGCCAGCCGAGCTGCTGGTCGGAAATCCGCCGCTGGCTTGCGGTCAGCGTACGGTCGACCTGGCCTTTCATCAGCGAGTCGACCTGACCGTGGGCGAGAACCCAGACCGGAACCGTGGTCCCGATGATTGAGGGATCCGCCTGGACGAGACGGCGGATCGTGATGTCGACGTCTCGCGAGAGGAGGCCGCCGATTTCGCGCATCGCGGGGCGGTTCGACGTATCGACGCCGAGCCGGGCGGCAAGGGCCCGGCGGGCGAGCAGGGTATAGTCGGCGTTGCGAATATCCTGTGCCCGCTGGGTTCCCGTGGGGTCGATGACCTCCTTGTCCAGGTTCACATCGAGCTGGAAGGACGTCTGCACGAAGGCGGTGTAGCCGTTCGATAAGATACTGCCGAAGAGGAACAGCAGGAACGCGAGGGCGAACCCGATGGCGGCGATGCCGAAGAAACGGAACCGGCGTTCTGCTGCGTAGCGCCGACCAATACCCTTGCGGATGATGGCTGTGCGGTCCGGTTTGCCGGGATTTGCTGTGATGGCCATTATTCGTATTGCTCCCGGTACTTGCGCACGACATAGAGCGCGTAGATGTTGAGGCCGAGCGTGATCGTGAAGAGCGTAAGGCCGAGGGCGAACGCCACCAGCGTCTGCGGCGAGTTGAACTCAAGGTCGCCCGTGAGCTGGCTCACGATCTTCACCGTGATGGTGGTGACGGGTTCGAAGGGGTTGATGGTCAAGGTCGCGGCGATGCCCGCTGCGAGCACGACGATCATCGTTTCGCCGATTGCGCGCGAGACCGCGAGCAGGATGGCGCCGACGACGCCCGGCAACGCGGCCGGAAGAACCACGCGCTTGATCGTCTCGGACTGGGTTGCGCCCAAGCCGTAGGAGCCGTCGCGCAGAGACTGCGGCACCGCGTTGATGATGTCGTCGGAGAGAGACGACACGAACGGGATGATCATCACGCCCATGACGATGCCGGCGGTGAGCACGCTCGATGCCGAGATGCTGAGGCCGAGGCCGGCGCCCGCGTCCCGCAGGAAGGGACCGAACGTGATGAGTGCGAAGAGGCCGTAGACGATGGTGGGAATGCCCGCGAGGATCTCGAGCATGGGCTTGGCCAGCGTACGAACGCGCGGGCCTGCATACTCGGACATGTAGATGGCGGCGAGCAGGCCGACCGGAACGGCCACGAACATGGCGACCGCGGAGATATAGAGCGTGCCCCAGAAGAGCGGGACGAGGCCGAACTGACCTTCGCCGGTGCGGCCGGGGGCGGAGAAGCGCGGATCCCAGACGGTGCCGAAGAAGAAGTCGGCTGGCGATACGAACTGGAAGAAGTGAATGGTTTCGAACAGCATCGAGAAAACGATGCCGACGGTGGTCAGGACCGCGATGGTCGATGCGGAGATGAGACCGCCGAGAACGACGCTTTCGACGGCGTTTCGGGCGCGGAGCTTGGGAGCCATGCGCGAAAACGCATAGAGGAAGCCGCCGACGGCCAGCACCAGCGCGATGCCGGTCGAAGCCCAGCGGCTGGTGTTCTGATAGCTCACCTGATCGTAAGCCGCCGAAATCATGTAAGGCGCCGGGGCCGAGCCCATCACGACGCCTCTGGACTGCAGCACGCGCTGCGCTTCATCCATGGTGGAGAAGCCCAGCCGCGCCTTCTTGATCGTTTCGCGGTCCTCGTCGGAGAGGTTCGGAATGCCGCGAGCGATGGCGTTGACGCGGCCGAGAACGAGCGTCTGCTCCGCGGCGGTGAGGGCCTGCACGCTTTCGGGAAGGTTGTCCTTCACGATGGTGCGCACGACGGAGTGCTCGGCCCCGCCCCAGATCAGGGAGAGAATGAGCGCGGGGAGCACGGTCCAGACAGCAAGATAACCGCCGAAGTAGCCGGGGCGAGAATGGAGCTTTTCTTCGGTGTTGCGAGCCAGGTTCCTGGCCCGCCAAGCGCCTATGAAGTAGGAGGCGAGACCTGCAAGAAGCAGCCCCAGCACAATGGCAGACGTTGACATCAGATGATCCCTCGGTCGCGGCGGCTCTCGGGACAAGGCCGGCGGCGTCGTATGCGAAACTCTTCCGTTCGATGATGGCGGGGGTCGGCCCGCCGGTGTGTCCGGCGTTCGTGAGCCGGAACAATGGTCCGGGCTCCATAAAAAGGAGACCCGGACCGGTCGTCTCGCTACAGGCTAGCCTGCAACCGCTGCATTACATGGTCTTGGCAGCGGAAACGGCTTCCTGGAGAGCCTTGCGCTCGTCGTCCGGAGCCGGGACGAGGCCGTACTCGGCAAGCGGACCCTCCGGGCCGATCATCCGATCGGACACGAAGTACTCGACGTACTCCTTGAGGCCGGGGATGGTGCCGATGTGCGCCTTCTTCACGTAGAACTGAAGCGGACGCGAAACCGGGT
>DAOMQQ010000248.1:0-3762 GCA_035445405.1 Hyphomicrobium sp. | reverse complement strand
CTCGACCTGGAGGACGAATCCGGCGCATCCTCCGCCCCCGCGGCCGAGTTGACCGCCCGCGCTTCCTGACACTAAAGGCACTGGTATGGACAAGATCAATCGGCGTATCGCAGACGAACTGCGCGTGGACGCGGCCCAGGTGGCGGCCGCCGTGGGGCTTTTGGACGAGGGTGCGACCGTGCCCTTCATCGCCCGCTACCGCAAGGAGAGGACGGGCGGCCTCGACGACACGCAGTTGCGCACGTTGGCCGAGCGCCTCGTTTATCTGCGGGAGCTCGAGGATCGCCGTGCGGCCGTGCTGCGCAGCATCGACGAGCAGGGCAAGCTCACGCCCGAGCTGGCGCAAGCCGTGAACGGCGCGGCGACGAAGGTCGAGCTGGAAGACATTTACGCGCCGTACAAGCCGAAGCGCCGCACGAAGGCGCAGATCGCGCGCGAAGCGGGCCTCGAGCCGCTGGCCGACGCGCTGCTCGCCGATCCTTCGCTCGATCCGGTCACCGAGGCGGCAAAGTATGTCGCAGCGGACAAGGGCGTCGAGGATCAGAAAGCGGCGCTCGACGGCGCACGGTTCATCCTCATCGAGCGCATCGCCGAGAAACCCGAGGTCGTCGGAACCTTGCGCGAATGGAAGTGGAGCGAAGGCACGCTCGCCTCCAAGGTGAAGAAGGGCAAGGAAGCCGAAGGCGCCAAGTTCTCCGACTATTTCGACTTCGGCCAGTCGATCAAGGATATGCCGAGCCACCGCGCCCTGGCGCTCCTGCGCGGCGTCAACGAAGGTGTGCTCGATATCGGTCTCGACGTCGCGCACGACGAGACGAAGCCGCATCCGGCGGAAGGCAAGATCAGGTCGGCGTTCGGCATCGCAGACAAGGGCCGGCCGGCGGACGCATGGCTCGGCGAGACGGTGCGCCTTGCATGGAAGGCCCGTCTCGGACCTTCCATCACGTCGGATCTGCTGGCGCGGCTCAAGGAGCGCGCCGACGCCGAAGCCATCGGCGTGTTCTCTTCGAACCTGAAGGATCTGTTGCTCGCGGCGCCCGCAGGTCCGCGCGTGACCATGGGCCTCGATCCCGGCTTGCGCACGGGCGTCAAAGTCGCCGTCGTCGATGCAACCGGCAAGCTGGTCGAGACCGCGACCATCTATCCGCACGAGCCGAAGCGCGACTGGGCGGGCTCGCTCGCCGCCCTCGCGGCGCTTGCGGCTAAGCACAAGGTCGATCTCGTGAGTGTCGGCAACGGCACGGGAAGCCGCGAGACCGACAAGCTCGTCGCCGAGCTTATGAGCAAGATGCCCCAGCTCAAGCTCACCAAAGTGATGGTTTCGGAAGCGGGCGCGTCCGTGTATTCGGCCTCCGAGCTGGCCGCCAAGGAGTTTCCCGATCTCGACGTGTCGCTGCGCGGCGCTGTCTCCATCGCGCGCCGCTTGCAGGACCCGCTGGCGGAACTCGTCAAGATCGAGCCCAAGGCCATCGGCGTCGGCCAGTACCAGCACGACGTCGATCAGAACGGGCTCGCCCGTTCGCTCGATGCGGTGGTCGAAGACTGCGTGAACTCGGTCGGCGTGGACGTGAACACCGCGTCCGTGCCGCTGCTCACGCGCGTCTCCGGGCTGAACCAGGCGCTCGCGTCCAACATCGTCGCCTTCCGCAACGAGAACGGCGCGTTCAAGACGCGTGCGGCCCTGAAGAAGGTGCCCCGGCTCGGACCGAAGGCGTTCGAGCAGGCGGCGGGCTTCCTGCGCATCATGGACGGCAAGAACCCGCTCGACGCTTCCGCCGTGCACCCCGAGGCTTACGAGGTCGTGGAGCGCATCTCCGAGAAGACCAAGCGTCCGCTCAAGGAGATGATCGGCGACCGCGGCTTCCTGAAAGCGCTCCGCCCGGCCGAGTTCGCGGACGCGACCTTCGGCATTCCGACCGTCACCGACATTCTGGCCGAGCTGGAGAAGCCCGGTCGCGACCCGCGCCCCGAGTTCAAGACCGCGGCGTTCGCGGACGGCGTGGAGAAGATTTCCGACCTCAAGCTCGGCATGCAGCTCGAAGGCACGGTGACCAACGTCGCGGCTTTCGGCGCGTTCGTGGATGTCGGCGTGCACCAGGACGGCCTCGTCCACATCTCGGAGCTTGCGGACCGCTTCGTCAAGGACCCGCGCGAGGTGGTGAAGGTCGGCGACGTCGTGCGCGTGCGCGTGAAGGAGGTCGATGTCGCGAGGAAGCGCATCGCGCTCACCATGCGCTCGGGCGAGATCGACCGCAGCGCGTCCGGTGGCCAACGCCGCGAGGAGCGCGCGCCGCAAGCCTCCCGCGGTTTTGCTCCGCCGCCGCGCAAGGGTGCAGAGGCGCCTGCGGAAAGCGCGCTGGCCGCTGCACTTCGCCGCGCCCAGGAAGGGAAATAGCCCGCTCCGCCCACGGCGCGGCGATTGAACACGCGTCAGCGCCCGACGGCTGGTTTGTCCGCGAGGATACAGGCCGGCCGTCACGCGTCCGTCATATGAAATGCTTCGCCCCAAGGGGCTTTACATCAATGCCCTAAGGCCCTAAATGCGTCGCACGCACGGCGGATACGCTTCGCACGGCGCTTCTTGTCCAACCCATGTTGGTGGAGGTCCTGTGAGATGGAGCGATACAATTCTGCGGCCGAACTCGTCGCCGCCCGTAAGCCGGAGCGCCCCGTACTTTGCGCGCGTCCCCATGCCGCCGGCCGTGCCGCGCGCTGGTTCCTCGAAAATTTCGAGGGCGACGTGGCGTATGCCTACAAGGCCAACAGCTCGGTTTTCCTGATCGGCGCGCTTTACGGCGCGGGCATCCGCCATTTCGACGTGGCCTCGCTCCCCGAGATCGAGGATGCGGCCACGATCCCGGGCGCAAACCTGCATTTCATGCATCCCGTGAAGTCGCGCGAAGCCATTCGCCGCGCGTACCACGAGCACGGCGTCCGGAGCTTTGCGCTCGATAGCGAGGACGAGCTTCGCAAGATCGTCGAGGAGACGTCGGACAGTTCCGGCCCCGCGCGCGATCTCGCGCTCTTCGTTCGCATCGCCGTGCCGGCCATCAACAGCCGCATTCCGTTGGAGCGCAAGTTCGGCACCGGCGGGCAGCTGGCTGCGCGCCTGCTGGTCGAGGCGCGGCAGGTCGCGGGTGAGCTCGGCATCACCTTCCACGTCGGGTCCCAGACCATGACGCCCGATGCCTACATCAACGCGCTCGGCGAAGTGCAGCGCCTGATCGGCATGGCAGGCGTCGTCGTGGATCGCCTCGACGTCGGCGGTGGCTTCCCGTCCATCTATCCGAACATGCAGCCGGCCCCGCTCGCGCGCTTCCTTTCGGCCATCGAGGAGGGTGTCGACAAGCTCCCTGTGCGCGAGAACGTGCGCCTGATGTGCGAGCCCGGCCGCGCCCTCGTGGCGGAGGCCGAGAGCGTGATCGTGCGCGTCGAGGCGCGTCGCGGCAACGACCTGTTCATCAACGACGGCGGCTATGGCGTGCTGTTCGATGCCGCGCATCTCGGGTGGATCTATCCCGCGCGCCTCGTGAGCCGCGACGTCGGAGCCAGCGAGCCCGTCGTGCCGTTCGAGCTGTGGGGCCCGACCTGCGACTCGATCGACCACATGAAAGGGCCGTTCCTGCTGCCGGCTTCGATCCGCGAAGGCGATTATCTCGAAATCGGCAACGTCGGCGCCTACGGCCGCGCCATCGCGGGCGACTTCAACGGCTATGGCCGTTACGAGGAGGCGATCCTCGACGACGAGCCGATGATGACGCT
>DAOMQQ010000247.1:0-3769 GCA_035445405.1 Hyphomicrobium sp. | reverse complement strand
ATGGAGATGGCAAGCCGATGACACTTGCCGACTTCAAGGGCAAGACCATCCTCCTTAACCTCTGGGCCACCTGGTGCGCGCCCTGCCGCGAGGAAATGCCCTCCCTCGACCGCCTGCAGCAGGAGCTGGGCTCCGACACCTTCGAGGTCGTGGCCCTCGCCGTGGACCGCGCCGGGCCGGAAACCGCGCAGAAGTTCCTGAACGAGATCGGCGTCACTTCCTTGAAGCTCTATTCCGACACCACCACCCGCTCGGGCTCGGCGCTCCGCGCCGTCGGCATGCCGACCACGATCCTGATCGATGCGGAGGGCCGCGAGATCGGCCGCCTGCCCGGCCCCTACGAGTGGGATGCGCCGGAAGCCAAGGCGCTCATCAAGGCCGAGTTCGACTGACGGGCGCCTCCCCGCTCGTGTCATCCCGGAAAGGCGGAGGCGCAAGCTGGAGCCTTATCCGGAACCCAGCGTCATGAGCGTCGCAGACGCAATATTTCGCGATACGAGCTTTTCTTAGATCCCGGCTCTGCGTTCCGATGCGCTCCACTTGGCCGGGATGACAAGCCCGGATGTTGACGACCCGGCCACAAACCTCCAAGAACCCTCGAACACCTTCATCACGGGGAAACGCATGACCACGGCCGACCTTCAGAGCACGATCGAAACCGCCTGGGACGCGCGCGACAGCGTCACCTCCGCCACCACGGGCGACGTCCGCGACGCCGTCGTGAAGGCGCTCGACCTGCTCGATTCCGGCAAGGCCCGCGTCGCCGAGAAGAAGGACGGCGAATGGGTCGTCAACCAGTGGCTCAAGAAGGCCGTCCTGCTCTCCTTCCGCCTCAACGACATGGGCACCATCTCGGGCGGCCCGGCCGGCTCCGTCTATTGGGACAAGGTGGCGCCCAAGTTCGAAGGCTGGACGGAAGAAAACTTCAAGCAGGGCGGCTTCCGCGTGCTACCCGGCGCCTACGTGCGCCACTCCGCCTACATCGCGCCCGGCGTCGTGCTGCTGCCCTCGTTCGTGAACCTCGGCGCCTACGTCGACAGCGGCACCATGGTCGACACCTGGGCCACCGTCGGATCGTGCGCGCAGATCGGCAAGAACTGCCACATCTCGGGCGGCGCCGGCATCGGCGGCGTGCTTGAGCCGCTGCAGGCCGGCCCCGTCATCATCGAGGACAACTGCTTCATCGGCGCCCGCGCCGAAGTGGCCGAGGGCGTCGTCGTCGGCGAAGGCTCGGTGCTCTCCATGGGCGTCTACCTCGGCGCGTCCACCACGATCATCGACCGCGCCACCGGCGAGAAGTTCTTCGGCAAGGTCCCGCCGTACTCGGTCGTCGTCTCCGGCACGATGCCGGGCAAGCCGCTGCCCGACGGCACGCCGGGCCCGAACCTCTACTGCGCGGTGATCGTGAAGCGCGTGGATGAGAAGACCCGCTCGAAGACCTCGATCAACGAGCTCCTGCGCGACTGAGCGTCCGCACGCTCGTTTCGAACCGAACAAGAGGCCTCCATTTCGGGGGCCTCTTGCGCCTCGGAGCATTTCGACAATGCGTGCTTCCCTTGCCCTCGGATGAACCGTACGTTCGGCGCCACGTCAGTCATAAGCGAACGCACATCATGATCCCGCAGCAAGATCCCATCGCTCTTACGCAAGCGCTCATCCGCTGCGAAAGCGTCACGCCTGTCGAAGGCGGTGCGTTGACGCTCCTGGAAAACGTGCTGCAGCCGGCGGGCTTCACGTGCCATCGCCTCACCTTCTCGACCCCCGGCACGCCCGACGTCGAAAACCTTTACGCACGCATCGGCACGGCCGGTCCGCATCTCTGCTTTGCCGGACATACGGACGTCGTTCCGCCCGGCCGCCTCGACGCCTGGAGCGTTCCGCCGTTTTCCGGCGAGATCCGCAACGGCCTCCTTTACGGGCGCGGCTCGGTCGACATGAAAGGCGGCGTCGCGTGCTTCGTCGCAGCCGCGCTCGATTATCTCGCCAGCCAGGGAAGCCAGTTTCGCGGTTCGATCTCGTTCCTGATCACGGGCGACGAGGAAGGCCCTTCGATCAACGGCACGATGAAGCTTCTCGAATGGCTGCGCGACCGCGACGAGCAGATCAGCGCATGTCTCGTCGGCGAACCCTCGAACCCCGAAGCGCTCGGCGACGAAATCAAGATCGGGCGGCGCGGCTCCATCAATGCCGAGATCGTCGTGCATGGGCGGCAGGGCCACTCCGCCTATCCGCAAAAGGCCGACAACCCGATCCCCAAGCTCGCGCGCATCGTCGACCGCCTCTCCTCGGTGGAGATCGACCGCGGTACGGCCCACTTCCAGCCGTCGAACCTGCAGACGACGGTGATCTCCGCGCCCAACAGCGCATCGAACGTCATTCCGGCGGAAGCGCGCGCCATCGTCAACATTCGCTACAACGACACCTGGAACCGCCAGACCATCGAAACCTGGCTGCGCGAGCAGACCGCGGCCGCAGCCGCAACGATCGATGCACGCTACGACATCGACGTCTCGGGCACCGGCGACGTCTTCCTGACAAGCCCCGAAGGCCCGCTGGTCGAGCAGCTCGTCGCGGCAATTCGCACGGAAACGGGACGCACGCCGGCTCTCACCACCGGTGGCGGCACGTCCGATGCACGCTTCATCAAAGACCTTTGCCCCGTGATCGAATTCGGCCCCGTCAACAAGACGATCCACGCCGTCGACGAGCATGTGCCCGTGTCGGAGCTGACGCAGCTCACGGCCATCTATCGCCGCTTCATCGAGGGATACTTCAAGGCGATTTGAACCCGGCCTTCGCACGGGTGACGGAACGGGGGGAGAATCGGCGGCCGCCACAGGGGACAGGGGCGTAAGCGGCCGCGCACATTCCGTCACCCGGACGAAAGCCGGGCTCGCATCTCTCAGAACGTCAGGCCCGTGCCACCCGACGCCTCGATCACTTGTCCGGTTACCCAGCGCGCCTCGAGGCTCGAGAGAAAGCCCACCACATCCGCGATATCCTCGGGCTGACCAATGCGCTTGAGCGCCTGCTTGCCTTTGACGACCTCCACCGTCGCAGGATCGCGCGCGAAAGCCGCGGCCATATCGGTGTCGATCACGCCGGGTGCCACGGCATTCACGGTGATGGAGCGCGGCCCCAGAACCTGCGCGAGGCTCTTCGTCAAATTGTCGATCGGCGCCTTGAGGAACGAATAGGCGGCAGCGTCCGCCACCGGCGTGCGCACGACACCGCTCGAAATGTTGATGATGCGCCCGCCGTCCCGCAGCCGCTTCGCGGCCTGCTGCGTCGCGAGCACGACCGACCTCACATTGACGGCGTAGATCTCGTCGAGCACCTCTTCCGTCGTGTTCTCGAAATTGACGTACGGCGCCACGGCCGCGTTGTTGACGAGAATGTCGAGCTGGTTCGAGCCGTTGCGCGCCTGAAGCTCCTTGTCGAGCGCGGCGTAGAGCGTCTTCACGCCATCGGAGGCAGCGAGGTTCGCCCCGACCGCGAACGCTTTTCCGCCCGCCGCTTCGATGGACGCGACCGTTTCATCGGCGGCGGCTCGGTTGCTGCCGTAGTGGACGGCGACGAGCGCGCCATCTGCGGCCAGGCGTTCCGCAATTGCGCGGCCAATCCCGCGGCTCGCGCCGGTAACCAGCGCAGTTTTGCCTTCAAGGGGGCGTGCCATGGGGTGGTCTCCATCATCCTGCTGTCCTGATGCCTGCCAAACGGGAGCGCCGAACCGGCTTGGAGCGGGCTGAACCGCAGATAGGTGCGGAAT
>DAOMQQ010000246.1:0-3778 GCA_035445405.1 Hyphomicrobium sp. | reverse complement strand
CGCTAATGTTCGCTGCTGCCCCATCTTGCGCGTTCTGACCCTGTCGGTCGGGCTCACATGGCCCGTGAATGAATGGCGGGACTTGGATCGCAGGACCGGCCAACGGGATCAGAAGACCGGTCCCATTCGCGCGCGTCCCGAACGTGAGCTATGCCGCTCACGATCCACACGATCAAGTGTCCGGTGCGGTGCTCGAAAACATGTCCCAAACCCCGTGTTCGGACGGACGGGAAAATACCCGTTTGCGCTTGCGAAACAACATTTTTCCGAGAAGCGCGCGTCCGAACCGAGACGCGGGACGCAGACAGGGAAACGCTTTCCGCTCAGTATCTTGGCAGATGGCTCCTTACGAGGCGTCGCCTCAGGTCTCGTTCTTCAGCTTCGCGAGTGCGGCAAACGGCCCCTTATCCCCATCCTTGAGCTTTGGATCCACCCAATCGAATTCGACGCCCGCTTTGCGGGGGTATGGATCGAGGGCCGCGGACAGCACCTCGTAGATCAGGCTTCCGGCTTCGATCCGGCCGTCCTCGATCGGCGCCGTATCGGGGATCGACGAGACCTCCCGATCTCCGGCCACGACCGGGACATCTTCGAGCGCGGCAGGCGGCGCGAGCGAGATGGAAAACTCCTCGCGAATGCGGGCCGGTACGGGATCGAGGCTCACCACGCACGCCTGCGTGACCCCGGCATCGAGATTTCCCGTGAACGCATAGCGCCCGCCGCCCAAGGATTTGAGCCGGTAGTTCGCCTTCAGGCTGTCGCACGAGAGGATGTCGAGCTCGCGCGCAAGCTCCGCCCGCTCCTCTTCCGTGGCCGCGCGGGCTTGATTCACCTCCGCCGGTCCGATTTCCGCGATGGGATGGACCCAGTCTCGAAGCGCTGTCATGTGGGTGTCTCCATGAGGTCATCGGCCGAGAGCGGCGCGAATGGGAGGCGGCCCGCCAACAGCGTGCTTTCAGGCTCGGCCTGGAGACGCTCGATGGTGGCGAGTGCAAAGCGTGCGAGCGCGTGGGCACCGGCGGGCGCTTCGTCCAAGCCCGGTATGGTGGACGCCAGCTCCGCGGCAAGCGCCAGAACCGGTTCGTCCGCCCGGGCGGCTGCCGCATAGGCGTTGCACCGCTCGCCCAGGGCCTGTGCGGCTCTCTTCACCCTCCTCGGCACGGCCATGTCGCCGACGCCCATCTCGCGGAGGCAATCGTCGACATCCGTCACATAGGCTTCGGCGATGAGGCGCGCCACACGCCGCGACCGGGCACTGCCGGCCTGCAGGCGGTCCAGCACGGGAAACGCTGCCAAAATGATCGCCCCCGCGCGGCCCTCCGGTGTATCGCGGACACCAAGACGCTCGAAAATGATCGAACGGCGGGCCTCAGCCACGACCGCGCCATAAAGGTCGACTGCTGTCTGGCGATCTTGAGCTCTTCGTCTAAACCAGGCGAGCACGTGCGGTTTTCCAGTTTCTACTAAGGGGATGACGGGACCCGCCCCGTTGCCTCGCGGCCTTCTTTTGGCTAAGGGCGAACACTAGGGTTCCATGAGTCTCCCAGGGGGTCGTTTCAGTATGCGCCGTCACGACGCGTCGCGCCAGGGCGTGCAGAGCCGCAGGGCCGGGGATATCGCGCTCCGTGCGCTGATGCCTCTGCTGATCGCGACGACTGTATTCGTCACTGCGTGCAGCGAGCAAATCATCAAACGCGGCCATCAGTTCCGCGAATCCGACGTTGCGCAGATCTATCCTGGCATGGGGCAGGAACAGGTGCGTCTCGTTCTCGGGACCCCAACCACCACGACGAGCATCGGCAACGGCTCGGCCTATTATTACATCTCGAGCACGGAGCGGCAGGTCGCTTTCATGAAGGGCAGCGAAGTCGATCGGCAGGTTCTCGCCGTCTACTTCACCCCAACCCAGACCGTCGACCGCGTGGCCCAATACGGCATGCAGGACGGCAAGGTGTTCGACTTCGTGTCCCGTACGACACCGGCGCCGGGCGGCAAGGAAGACGGCATCCTCAAGCAGCTGTTCCGCAACCTCGGAACCAAGCAGATCTTCGGCGACTAGCGCCCTACCTGTTCTTGGCGGAACCTCTGAACGGTTCTAAGCTTTTGTTTTATCCTGCATCGTATCGGCCTTGGCGGGCCTCGCCCCGTCGTGACCGGTTCCCACTTTCGGACCGCGCTTTTCGAGCGCACCAATCCCGCTTCTGCTTGAACGAGAGATCGCGATGACAAGCTCGAACGATAACGGGCCAAATCTCGTGGACGATATCCGCGCGTTCGTGCGTCCTCAGGTGGCGCGCGGGACGCGGACGTTCGCCGATATTCTCGACGAGGCCATCGAAGTGCTGCTCGAAGAGCACGAAGGCGCCGACCAGGATACGGTCGAGCGGCTGGCACAAGCCGAAATCGAGGCGGCGTTCGCCGAGCACCTGTCCTCGCAGGCGTCGTGGCCGAAGATCACCGATTGCGACCGGCTCGACCGTGCCTTCGACGTGCTCAACGAGGGCGGGATCGTTGCGCGCCACGACTTCACGTGCTGCCAGACCTGCGGCTTCGCGGAGATCGGCGAAGAAATATCCGAGGCGATGAAGGCCGGCGTCGATGTCACCGGCTTCACCTTCTACCATGAGCAGGACACGGACAACGCAACCGAGGGTGGCGGCCTTTATCTCAGTTACGGACACGTGGATGGCGGCGACGTCAACGCCATCGCGGTTGGGCGCATCATCGTGAGCGCGCTTAATGCGGCTGGGCTGCAGACGGAGTGGGACGGGACGGTCGGCAAGCGCATCGCGGTGCGGTTGGATTGGAAGCGGCGCATCCCCGAATCGGCGGCCGTCCCCCCGCCTCGTTGACCGCGCGATCGCTGCGGACAGGCGATTCGAGATGCGAAAAAGCCCCGGGGCCGAGCGCACGGGGCCTTTTCTGCTGAGCCGCAGCGTCTACTGCCGCACGATCTCCGCCGTCGGGCGCGGCGTCGTGGTCGTCTCGGCCGGGAGGATCGGATATTCGATCCGCGGCACCTCGCCAGTCAGCGAATGCAGGAACTCCACGATGGCGTCGATCTCGTTCGGCTCGAGCTCAGTGCCGAGCTGCGAGCTGCTCATCACGGCCACCGCCTGCTTCAGATCCCACACCTTGCCGGAGTGGAAATAGGGGGCGGTGACCGCCACGTTGCGCAGGGGTGCCGCGCGAAACACGTACTGGTCGTCCGCCGTCTTCGTCACCTCGAACCGGCCCTGGTCGTCCAGCGGCAACACTTCGGCGCCCGGCTTCTCGATCACGCCAAATGGGTAGTAACCGTTGCCGCCGACGTTGATGCCGCTATGGCAAGAAGCGCATCCTTTTTCCATGAACAGCCGCAACCCCGTCTTCTGCACGTCCGAGAGCGCGAGGTCGTCGCCGTTCAGATATTTGTCGAAGGGCGCGGGCGTGATCAGAGTCGCCTCGAACGCCTCTATCGCAATGGCCATGTTATCGAACGTCACGGGATCGTCCTTGTCCGGGAAGGCCGATTTAAACCAGTCGACATACTGCGGCATGCTTCCCAGTGTCACGACCACCTGCTCGGGCGTGTTGGCCATCTCGACGCCGGCCTGAATCGGACCTTTGGCCTGGGTTCTCAGATCCTCGGCGCGGCCGTCCCAGAACTGCGCATCGTTGAACACGGCATTGAACACCGTCGGCGAGTTTCTCGGGCCCTTCTGCCAGCCGTGGCCGATCGAGGTCTCGAGGTTGTCGTCGCCGCCGGTCGCGAGATTGTGGCACGAGTTGCAGCTAA
>DAOMQQ010000245.1:0-3797 GCA_035445405.1 Hyphomicrobium sp. | reverse complement strand
TGGCTCAGACGTTTACATTCGAGCTGGTCAGCCCCGAGAAGGTGCTGCTTTCGGGTCAGGCAGAGCAAGTGCAGCTGCCGGGCAGCGAAGGTGACATGACCATCCTTCCCAATCACGCTCCGCTGATCTCGACGTTGCGGCCAGGCGTGATCGACGTGGTTCGCAGCGAGGGGCGTGCGCGCATTTTCGTGCGTCAGGCGTTCGCGCAAGTGGAGCCTGATCGGCTTACCGTCCTGGCCGAGAAGGCCTACGACGTGTCGGAGCTCAAGGGCGCGGCTCTTTCGGCCGAGATCTCGGCGGCCGAGAAGGATCTTGCGGACGCGACGACGGACGAGCAGCGGCTGGTGGCCAATCAGGCTCTCGCAGCGCTGGCTGATCTCAGGGCGTAAGTCCCGGCATTCAAGGCAGAATTAGAAAAAGCGCCTCCGAAATCGGGGGCGCTTTTTTTGTTTCGTACACAAGCTGCGAGAAGCTTCGGATAAACGGCGCAAAGCGGAGAAGCAGGGCCGAGAGGGGGCGCGGCGCCGGTCAGGGCTGCTCGGCGGCGTCGAGCTTGCGGTTCATGCGGCGCAGGAGCTGGCCGACGTTGGCGATCAGGTTGTGCTCGATCGCGAAGTAAATGCGCTCGCCCTTGAACTTCTTTTTGACCGGGTCCCACGGGAACAGCAGCACGACGTCGAATTCGATCGGCTGGCCGGTCGAGGGAAGGCCGAGGAGGTCGCCTTTGTGAACGCCGTTGAAGTGGGCTTCCTCGACGACGCCTTGCGGGCCGACGAAGACATTGGTCACGGCGAAGCAGTTCTCGGGAAATGCGGTGAGGAACTTATCGTAGAATTCCGTTGCGCCGTCATGGCCGTGCCACGTCTTGCCGTTGTTCAGCATCGTGTACACGCAATCGTCGGTGAGGGTGGCCAGGAGACCCGGGATGTCGCCCCGGTGCTCGGCGGCGATGTGGTCCAGCCAAAGCTCCTTGATCCGATCGTACTCGGCTTGGTCGAACGGTTGGCCGGACTGGTAGTCCGCACCGTCGTTGAAGGGCGGGAGCGTTCTCGTAAGGGTCGTCGTCGACATATGAAATTGGCTCACAGGAGGAATAAACAAATCGATGCGAGGGCCGCCGCAGCAGCGCTCTCGCCCCCTGTCATTTCAGCTTTGAGCCAGATACGCAAATCTCTCGACGAGCGTTTGGTAAACGGGACGCTTGAATGACACGATGAGTTCCGGAAGCTCCGACATCTCCCGCCACCGCCAGCGGTCGAACTCGGCTTTGCCGCTGCGCGGCTGGATGTCGATCTCGCTATCGTCGCCCCAGAAGCGCATGGCGAACCAGCGCTGGCGCTGCCCGCGGTACTTGCCCTTGAGCGCGACGCCCAGGAGGGGCTCGGGAAGCTCGTAGGTAAGCCACTGGGGGACCTCGGCGATCACCTCGGCGCTGGTGATGCCCGTCTCCTCGCGCAGCTCGCGATACGCGGCGTCGACGGGCACCTCGCCCTCGTCGATCCCGCCCTGGGGCATCTGCCAGATATGAGCAGAACGGTCGCCGACCCATTTGGGCAGCCGCCGGCCCGTCCAGACCAGGCCTTGCCTGTTGAGGAGCATGATGCCCACCGCGGACCGGTAGGGCAGGTCGAGGGGCGCCGATACGGCGGTGAGGTCTACGTGCTTCATAAGATACCGATACCAAGTGAGAGGGCGGCGCCTATCGGCGAATCGCCGAGAGTGCAGCCGAATCAAAATGTCATCTTACTGAGAATATTAACGGTTTTATGTCCCCCCGTCTGTCACGCGGGGATCATATGGCCGGCAGACAACGTCTCAGATGGATGCCGCGTGGCTCACTGTCCGCCGAGAATGGGGCGGAAGATGCGCAGCACCTCAGTATAGACCGCGCGTTTGAACGGAATGATGACAGTGGGCAACTTTTCGGGCGCGCACCAGTGCCAGGCGATGAACTCGGTGTTCGGCCGGCCGGGCTCGCCGATGTCGATCTCCGCCTCGGAACCGAGGAAGCGCACGGCGAACCACTTCTGCTTCTGGCCTCGATAGCGCCCGCCCCAGAGCTTCCCGATCAGGTGCTCGGGGAGGTCGTAGGTCAGCCAGTCCGGCGTTTCGGCGAGGATCTCGACGCTCGTGATGGCGGTTTCCTCGCGCAGCTCGCGGATGGCCGCGGCGCGGGGATCCTCGTCCTCGTCGATGCCGCCCTGGGGCATCTGCCACCAGGGGCCGCCCCCCTCGGGCACGTTGTCGGCGCGCTGGCCCACCCACACCCGATTGGCGCTGTTCAGCACCATGATGCCGACGCAGGGGCGATAGCCGAGCGTCGCGGGGTCGGGCTTTGTCTGGCTCATGGCGGATGACCTCAAAGGCGAATGGGCGCCGTTTCGGGCGCCCATCCTTGCTGCATCTCGGGTTGCGGACTTTCGAGCGTCCGTTCGATCAGTTCGGCACCGCGCTCTTTTGATCGCCCGCGGCGTTGGAGGGCTGCTGGGCGGGCTTCGCAACCGTCTCCTCGACGGGGATCTCACCGCGCAGGTACTTGAGAGCGTACTGGAGCTGGGTGTCCTTCTCGGCTTCCTGCGGCACGTAAGCCGAGGAACCGGACTCCTCCTCCTTCTTCTCCTCTTCGGCAGCCTTCGCGGCCTCGTCAGCCTTCTTCTTCTCCTGATCTTCGCGCGTTTCGCCCTTGAGGTGGCCGCGAAGACCCGCTTCGCCGCGGTTGCGTTCCTGGCGTGCGGTCTTCAGCTCTTCGGGAAGCTCCTGCTCCACGACGATGTCAGGATCGATGCCCTTGGCCTGGATCGAGCGGTTCGACGGCGTGTAGTAGCGCGCCGTCGTGAGGCGGATGGCGCCGTTGGCGCCAAGCGGGATGATGGTCTGCACCGAGCCCTTGCCGAACGAGCGCGTGCCGATCACGGTCGCGCGCTTGTGGTCCTTCAGGGCGCCGGCGACGATTTCTGACGCCGAGGCCGAGCCGCCGTTGATCAGCACGACGATCGGCTTGCCGTCCGCCGTGTCGCCCGGACGGGCCTGCGCACGCTGCGTTTCCTCGTTGTTGCGACCCTTCGTGAGCACGATCGAGCCCTGATCGAGGAAGTCGTCGGACACGGCGATCGCCTGATCGAGCAAGCCGCCCGGGTTGTTGCGAAGATCGAGGACGTAACCCTTGAGCTTGGGCCCGATTTCCTTCTTCAAGTCGTCCATCGCCTTCACGAGGTTGGCGTGGGTCTTCTCGTTGAAGGTGGTGAGCCGGATGTAGGCGATGTCGCCTTCGACGCGCGAGCGCACGGCATTGATGCGGATGAAGTCGCGCACGATCTTGATGTCGAACGGCTCGTCGCGGCCCTGCCGGACGACGGTGAGCGTGATGGGCGTGTTGACGGGCCCGCGCATCTTCTCGACCGCCTGCTCGAGCGTGAGGCCCGAGATCTGCTCATTGTCGAGGTGCGTGATGAGGTCGTTGGCGAGGATGCCCGCTTTCGCGGCCGGCGTCTCGTCGATGGGAGCGACGACCTTCACGACGCCGTTCTCCATGGTGACCTCGATGCCGAGGCCGCCGAACTCGCCGCGCGTCTGCACCTGCATGTCGCGGTAGTGCTTCGGGCTCATATAGGACGAGTGGGGATCGAGCGCGGCCAGCATGCCGTTGATCGCGTTTTCGATCAGCATGGTGTCGTCGGGCTTCTCGACGTAGTCCGACCGGACCCGCTCAAAGACGTCTCCGAACAGGTCGAGCTGACGATAAAGCTCGGAGTTCGGCGAGGCGGCTGAATACGTCTGCGTGACGTTCAGCACCGTCG
>DAOMQQ010000244.1:0-3800 GCA_035445405.1 Hyphomicrobium sp. | reverse complement strand
CTGGTCTCCGTCGTATCGCTGCGGCGCCAAGACCCACGACGAGTGCAACACCGGCGAGTGGGACAACAAGTGGTCGATGACCACGTTCGCCCGCAAGGTGGACACGGGCGAGGCCGTCTGGGCTTACCAGATGACCCCGTTCGACCAGTGGGACTATGACGGCGTGAACGAGAACATTCTCGTCGACGACCTCGATGTCGACGGCAAGAAGCACAAGGCTCTCGTGCACTTCGACCGCAACGGCTTCGCCTACGTTCACGATCGCGCCGACGGCACGCTGCTTCGCGCGCACAAGTACGTGACCGTGGATTGGGCCGAGAAGGTCGACCTCGAAACCGGCCGTCCGATCAAGGTCTACGAGCACTCGCCGTTCGAGCGTGGCCGCAACGTGGCTGTCTGCCCCTCCGCCATGGGCGGCAAGGACCAGCAGCCGTGCTCGGTCGATCCGAAGGAGCCGAGCAAGTTCTACTGCCCCACCAACAACTGGTGCATGGAGCTTGAGCCGCAGGAGCGCACGCACACGCAGCAGGGCACGGTCTACGTGTTCGCCAACGTGTACATGTATCCCGAGAAGCCTGGCACGACGGGCAAGATCAAGAAGTTCGACGTCGTGACGGGCGAGACCGATTGGGAGATCCCCGATCCGTACCCGAACTGGGGCGGCACGATGGTCACCGACGGCGGCCTCCTGTTCTACGGTTCGCTCGGCGGCGACTTCCGCGCGGTCGATCGGAAGGACGGCAAGGTGCTGTGGAGCCGTAAGCTCGCTTCCGGCATCATCGCCAACCCGATGACCTACAAGGTGGGCGGCAAGCAGTACGTCTCCGTCCTCGCCGGCATCGGCGGCTGGATCGGCGTTCCCGTCACCGCCGGCCTCGATCTCAACGACAAGTTCGGTGCGATCGGCGCGACTGCGATGACCAAGGCAACCGGCCTCGACAAGATCCCGCAGGCTGGCACGCTGTTCACCTTCCGGGTCTATGAGTGATCATCGATCTGAAGTGAAAAATGCGCCCGGCGTCTCACGACGCCGGGCGTTTTTCCTTCCGATTTTCGGGAGTTTCGGCCGGGATCAACGGAACTTGATCATCGCGCGGGGCAAGAGTGCCTTGTCGCTCCTCCTGTGCAACGATATAGAGTTACAGGTAAATCCGTATGAACGAGAAACGTGTGACGTCTGCCTTGCTCCGTTTTCCGGCTTCGATTCTTGCAGCGGGTGTGTTGGCCTGCGTCGTGAGCGCGGGCGCGTTTGGCGATGACGCGCGGATGCGGTTGAACAAGGATTACGACGAGATGACCGCGGCCGAGAAAACGGCCGCGCGCACCGCCGGACGGGACGTGTGGCGGAACAAATCTCTCGCGACGCTGCGGGTGTGCGGCGATCCCGGGAACATGCCGCTGTCTTCGATCAAGGGCGAAGGATTTCAGAACAAGATCATGGAAGTGGTGGCCGAGGCGCTCGGCGCGCGGCTCATCCATTTCTGGCGCCCTTATCTCGAACGGGGCATCACGCGGCAAACCTTCGAGACGGACGATTGCGACGTGCTCGTCGACATGCCGGCGGTTTATCGGGGTATCCTGACAACGCTGCCGCTCTATCGGACGGCCTATGTGCTGGCCTGGCGAAGCGACCGCGGTCTCGATATCACCGGCCTCGACGATCCGAAGCTCAAAGATCTCAAAATCGGCGTCTATCAGACCTCGGCCATTCGCGAGGCGCTGAAGCGCCGCGGGCACACGGCCAACGTGACTCTCCATACGGTGAGCCATAACGGCGATCTCATTCCCGAGCAGCAGCCGAGCTATCAGCTTCAGCAGGTGCTCGACGGTACGCTCGACGTGGCGGCCGTATGGGGGCCGTTCGCGGGATGGTACGCGACCGGAAAGGGCGAGCCGATCACCGTGCTCCCCGTGAACCTGATGGACGACGACGTTCCGCTCGAATTCGATCTGGCGCTGGGTGTCAGACCGACGAACGCGGTGCTGAAGTATGCGCTCGAGTTCGCGATGGACGACAAGCGCGAGAAGATCGAGGAGATCCTGCGCAGCTTCGGTGTGCCGCTGGTTCATTGCAGCCGCTGCGTGGTGTCCGGAGATCTTCCGGCGCACGGCTCGTATACGAAGCCGTTCGACGTGATGCAGGCGCCGAGGAGCGCGCAATCTCCGGATCAGCTCGTCAATCGCGAGAGGCTCGAAGCCTGGCTGGCGAAGGGCGCCAACGTTCAGGTTGAGCTTGCGAACGCGGTGCTCGCCTCGGACGAGGAACGCATCCGCTTCCTCGTCGAGAAGGGCGGAGACGTCAACAAACTCGACCGGCAGGGATACGCAGCGCTTCAATCCGCTGCGAGGAGCCGGAAGGACAAGCTCATTCCGCTGCTCGTCGAACTCGGCGCCGACATCAACGGCCGCGACAGGGACGGCTTCACGGCGCTCAGCAATGCGGCGCAGCGCAATCATGTGCCGTCGATCCAGGCGCTCGTCGAGCGCGGTGCGGACGTGGAGCTTGCGGTCGACGGAGGCTTTGCGCCGCTGTCGCTCGCGATCGACGGCGGGCATTTCCTTGCAGCCAAAGCGTTGATCGAACTCGGCGCGAACGTGAATGCGGTGTCGGGCGAGGACAAGGTCACACCGCTGATGGTGGCGGCGACGTGGCTTGCCGTTGGCGAGGCGGCGAAGGAAATCGAGCTTCGGCAGGGGCTGCGGTCCACCGACATCGCGACCGCGCTCATCGATCGCGGAGCGAATGTGAATGCCGCCAACGCGCAGGGCATTACGCCGCTGATGATTGCCGCCGCGCGCGGGAACATGCCGATGCTGGGGCTCTTGCTGGATGCGGGTGCGGACCCGGATCTCAAGTCGCACGCCGGAAAGAAAGCGATCGACATCGCGGCCGACAGTCTCAATCCCGACGCGGTGAAGTCGATCAAGCTGTTCCAGGCCACGATCTCAGGCCGAGTGCCGCAGCCCAACGAAGCGCAAAGCGAGAAGGAAAAACTTTAAGGGGGTGGTGCGGCGCCTGGCGCGCCGCTCCGAACCAATTCCGCAAGCAAGCACGGGGGAGAAGGACGGCAGAAGCCTCGCTGCCGTTCCTCATCACGATCGGAAGAGGCGGTACAACATGGATATGACGAGGGACGGAACGTGAATAAGAATTTCCTGGCGCTGCTGACAGCAGCAGCGGTTTCCACCGCAGCGTTGGTGAGCGCGTGCGGCGCAGCCGAAGAACCGACGGCGAAGACGGCCGGTGAAGCGACGGAAACGCAAGCGGCGGCTCCGGCCGCGGACGCCACGCCCGTCCAGGTCGCCGACGCCGGCGACAAGGCCGAGGCTGTCGACGAGAAGGCCGACACAAAGGCTGATGCAGGCGACAAGGCCGAAGAGGCTGCGCCGGCCGCCGAAGCTGCGGCACCTGCCGCGGACGGCGAGTTCATGTCGGCGATCGACCGCGTACTGGCGAGCCCCAAGGGCACGCTCAAGAACCCCTACACCGGCGATGAGCAGGCCATCAAGGAAGGTGAGAAGGTCTGGTTCGGCCTTTCGTGCAACGGTTGCCACGGCGGCGGCGGCGGTGGCGGCATGTGTCCGCCGGTTACCAACGAAGTGTGGGTCTACGGCGGAGACGACGACACGCTGTTCCGCCTCATCACACTCGGCAGCCAGGACCTGCAGAAGGAAGGCTACAAGCGCAAGGGTACGGAAGGCGTCGTCGGCCCGATGATGGCCTACCGCGATCTGATCGACGACGAGCGCAAGCTTTGGAAGCTCATCGCCTGGGTCCGCACGAAGTGGAACGGGCGCGA
>DAOMQQ010000243.1:0-3810 GCA_035445405.1 Hyphomicrobium sp. | reverse complement strand
GTCGCCGCGTCGGGCTCGGTTTCCGCGTGGCGGAGCGCGCGGACGACGATGAAGGTAAAGAGCGCCAGCACCGCAAAGCACGCAAGCGCGCCGTATTCCTCCGCCACCACGGCGAAGATGTAGTCGGTGTGCGCGTCCGGAAGCGCCGTCTTGATGGTGCCCTCGCCCGGACCGCGGCCGAGAAACCCGCCCTCCACGAACGACCGGATGGCGCGGTCGCCCTGGCTGAAATCTCCCGTCTGAGGACTGAAGAAGCGGTCGATGCGCGACGATACGTGCGGAAAGTAGATATACGCCGCGAACAGTCCCGCTCCACCGATGGCGGCGAGGATCACCGCGCCCGTCGCCGCAAGGCCCGACACGAACAGCATGGCGATCCAGACCAGCGTGATCAGAAACGTCTGACCGATGTCCGGCTGCACGACGAGAAGGCCGACCATGGCCGCGAGGAGTGCGATGGCGATGGGGAGCGCCGGCATGTCCGGCCGGCGGCGCGCTTCCGCGAGCAGCCACGCCGAGACGACGACGAATGCGGGCTTGGCGAACTCGGAGGGCTGGAGCGAATGCCCTTGGATCGAGAGCCAGCGGCGGGCGCCGTTGATCTCGTCGCCCACGAAGTAGACCGCGACGAGGCCTGCCAGCGAGCCTGCGAGCACGACCAGGCTCAAACGGCGAATGGACGCCGGCCCGAAGAGCGACACGGCCAGCATGATCACGACGCCCGCTGCCGAGAACACGACGTGGCGCTCGACGAAGTGATAGGCGGCAAAGCCCTTCTTGAGGGCGACGGCGGGACTTGCCGCGAGCGAAAGGACGACGCCGGCGCCGGCAAGCAGCAGGATCGCGAAGATCAGGGCGTGGTCCACCGTGAACCACCATTCCGCGAGCCGGCTCCTGTCCGCGCGCGAAAACTTCATGGCGCCGCGTCTTCCGACGCAAGCTCGGCGACGAGCGCCTTGAAGGCGTCTCCGCGCACTTCGAAATTGCGGAACTGGTCGAAGGAGGCACACGCCGGCGACAACAGCACGACGCTGCCCTCGCGGCCCGCGGCCCGTGCGTCCGCCGCGGCACGGCGCACCGCGACGTCGAGCGTGCCGCAGCGCTCGCAATCCACCTTGCCGTCGAGCGTGTTTCCGAACTCGTGCATGGATTCGCCGATGAGATAGGCGCGGGTGACGCGGGGAAAATAGTAGCCGAGCGATTTGATGCCGCCTGCTTTCGGCCGGCCCCCGGCGATCCAGTAGATGTCGCCCGTAAAGCTCGCGAGCGCCTTTTCGGTGCTGTCGGCGTTGGTGGCCTTGCTGTCGTTGATGAAGTCCACACCGTCGATGCGGCGCACCACCTCCAGGCGATGGGCAAGCCCCGGGAAGGTGCGCAGTGCCGCCGCGATATCGCCCTTGCCGCGCACGGCTTCCGGCAACGCACTGACGGCCGCGACGGCTGCGGCCGCGTTCTGCCAGTTGTGGCGGCCGCGCAAGGTTGCGATGCCGTCGAGGTCGGCGGCGAGCCTGTCCTTTTTCCCCGGCGCGTTGTCGTAGAGTTTTCCTTCCGAGGCAGAGATGCCGTCTCCGACGCGCTCGCCCACGGAAATGCGCCGCACCTTTCCGCCCCGCGCCTCCAGCGTGCGCGCGATATCGGCGGACCAGGGATCGTCGATGCCGATGACGGCCGTGGTCTCGGCGGCATCGACGAGGCGGCGCTTCACGTCGGCGTAGTGCTCGACGGTGCCGTGCCGGTCGATGTGATCGGGCGAGACGTTGAGCAGCACCGCGACCGTGGGGCGAACGCTCGGCGCGAGATCGATCTGGAACGACGACAGCTCGAGCACGTAGACGCGGCTCTCGGCAAACGGCTCGAGCGTGAGGAGCGCACGGCCGATGTTGCCGCCGAGCTGGACGTCGGCACCCAGCTCGCTCAGGACGTGCGCGATCAAGGCCGACGTCGTCGACTTGCCGTTGGTGCCGGTGATGGCAATGACGGGCGCGGCCGGGCAAACTGCAGCGCGCTCGCGGAAGAACAGCTCGACATCGCCGATGACGTCCACGCCCGCCGCGTTCGCGGCCTTAACCGTCCAGTGCGGCTCGGGATGCGTGAGCGGCACGCCCGGCGCCAGCACGAGCGCCGCGAATCCCGACCAGTCGGCAGCCGAAAGATCGACCAGCGGCACGCCCGCCGCTGCGGCGGCCTCGCGGCCCGGCTCGCTGTCGTCCCACGCCGCAACGCTGGCGCCGCCCTCCACGAGCGCGCGCACGGTCGCGAGGCCCGAAGCCCCGAGGCCGAAGACCGCAACAGTCTGATCCTTGAAGGTCGAGACGCGAATCATGGGGCTCAGGCTAGTGCTTTTTCGTTATCGGTTGAATGCGCGGCGGGCCGTCACCCAGAAGCAATCTCGCAATCGCCTCCAACTTCTCGCCATCCATGCGGAGCATGGCTCCTCCATGACGGCGAGAGGCGACGTCGGGGCACCGCATGCTCGACGCATCAGCGCAGCTTCAGCGTGGCAAGGCCGACCAGCGCAAGCACGACCGAGATGATCCAGAAGCGCACCACCACCGTGCTCTCGTGCCAGCCCTTTTGCTCAAAATGATGATGCAGCGGAGCCATTCGGAACACACGCCGTCCCGTCATCTTGAAGGACGTCACCTGGATGATGACCGACAGCGTCTCCAGAACGAACAGGCCGCCGACGATGGCGAGCACGATCTCGTGTTTCGTTGCAACCGCGATGGCGCCGAGCGCGCCGCCGAGCGCAAGCGATCCGGTGTCGCCCATGAAGATCATGGCCGGCGGGGCATTGAACCAAAGGAACCCTAGCCCCGCGCCGATCAGCGCGCCGCAGATGACGGCCAGGTCGCCGGTGCCGGCGACGTGGTGGATCTGCAGATAGGTCGCGAACCGCACGTTGCCGATCAGATAGGCGATGAGCCCGAAGGTGGCGGCCGCGATCATGACGGGCACGATGGCGAGGCCGTCGAGACCATCGGTCAGGTTCACCGCGTTGCCTGCCCCCACGATGATGAACATGCCGAACACGACGAAGAACACGCCGAGATCGATCAGCGCCGTCTTGAAGAACGGCAGCGCCAGCTTGCCTGCGAGATCGGGCGTCGAAAGCTGCACGAGAAAGTAGACGGCGACGGCCGCCACCAGAAACTCGAGACCGAGGCGCGCGCGTCCGCCGAAGCCGCTCGACTGCTGCTTCGTCACCTTCAGGTAGTCATCATAGAAGCCGATGCCGCCGTAGGCGAGCGCGACGAAGAGCACGATCCACACATACGCGTTGGAGAGATCCGCCCAGAGCAGCGTCGCCACCGTGACGCCGGCGAGGATCATGAGGCCGCCCATGGTGGGCGTCCCCTTCTTGGAGAAATGCGATTGCGGGCCGTCTTCGCGGATGGGCTGGCCCTTGCCCTGTTTCAGCCTGAGCAGCGCGATGATGCCGGGACCGAACAGAAGCACGAACAGAAGCGCGGTGAAGATCGCGCCGCCGGTGCGGAAGGTGATGTAGCGGAAAACGTTCAGAATGTTGATCTGATCGCTGAAGCTCACCAGCTCATAGAGCATCGTCTCCCCTTCCCCTCGACCCCGTCCCAATCAGCCTGCGGCGAACCTTTTCCTCAGCGCGTCCGCGAGCGGCCCCATGCGGCTGCCGTTCGATCCCTTGACCATCACGACGTCCCCCGGCTGGAGCCGCGCCACAAGCGCATCCTCGATCTCGCCGGATCGCAGCGCCCAGGCGCCCTGGCGCTCCGGCGGCAGCGCGCGGAAAAGATGCTCCATGTTCGGCCCACTGGCAAAGACCAGATCCGT
>DAOMQQ010000242.1:0-3820 GCA_035445405.1 Hyphomicrobium sp. | reverse complement strand
AGGAAGCGTTTCAGGCGCACCTCGGGAAAGAGCGTCGTCAGGTGGTCGGACCAGTCGTCGAGCGTCGGGTGCTCTCCCGGCATGGCGTCGAGCCTGCCGGCCAGGAAGTCCCGGAACGACGCGCCGGCGACGTCGATGTAACGGCCTTCGCGATAGACGAAGTACATCGGCACATCGAGCGCATAGTCGACGTAGCGCGCGTATCCCATGCCGTCCTCGAACACGAACGGGAGCATGCCGGTGCGACGCTTGTCGGTTTCGCGCCAGACTTCGCTCCGGAGCGACTTGAAGCCGTTGGGCTGGCCTTCCGTAAAGGGCGAGGAGGCGAAGATCGCGGTGGCGATGGGCTGCAGCGCTAGGCTCACGCGCAGCTTCCGGACCATGTCGGCTTCCGAGGCGAAATCCAGGTTCACCTGGATCGTCGTGGTGCGGTACATCATGTCGAGGCCACGCTTGCCGACTTCCGGCATGTAGCGCGTCATGACCTCGTAACGCGCCTTCGGCATACGCGGCGTCTCGTCGAGCGTCCACTTCGGCGAGAAGCCGACGCCGAGGAAGCCGATGCCGAGATCCTCTCCCACGCTCAGCACCTCGAAGAGATGCTCCTGCGTTTCGGCGCAGGTCTCGTGCAGCGATTGGAGCGGTGCCCCCGACAGCTCGAACTGACCGCCGGGCTCCAGGCTGATGGTGCCGCCGGGCGCCGCATCGGGCCGCTTCAGCGCGATGATGTTGTTGCCTTCCTTGATCGCCTCCCAATCGTAGCGCGCCATGAGCTGCTCCATGAGCGCGCGGATGCCCCGCTCGCCCTCATAGGGGACGGGCGTGAGCGTGTCGGTATGGAAGACGAATTTTTCGTGCTCGGTGCCGATGCGCCAGTCCGCCTTCGGCTTCTCGCCGGCTGCGATCCAGGCCACGAGGTCGGCCTCGGAGCGCACTCGTGGGCTCTTTGCCCCATCCTGGCGGGTCGACATGCGTGGGGCCTCTGGTCGTGCGCGGCACTCGTGGTGATTTGCTCGTGTTATGGCGGCGCCGAGGCGCCGAAACAAGAGGTTGACAGGCAGAGGGCGTGAGTGTCGTCAGCGCAGGGCCGGCCGAGGCAGGCAGGCGGCCACCTCGCGGAGGTCTTCGGGGATGCTCTCCGAGCGGAGGCACGCCTCGAGGCGGCGGATGGCGACAGGGCTCGCGCGCCCGCGAAGGCACTCCACGAAGAGGCGGACGCCGTCGGCGGCGCAGACCTCGATGTTGGCCATCATGGTTTCAGGCGCGTTTCTGTCCGGCTGGCGGGGACGCGAGAGATCGACGTAGGGCTCGATCACGATCCCGCCGCGGTCGCGCCCCGGACGGTCGCCCCAGTTTCCGGACCCCGAGGGTCTCTCGCCCCACGAGTTGCCGGAGCCGCGGCTGCCCTCGGCGGCGAGCGGGCTTCCGCCTGCGACCAGAAGGGCCGCGACGCACATCGCCAGGATCGGGAGACGCTCCGCCATTTTTTTCCAGGCTCGCAAATTCTTAACGCGATGTCGGGCATCCTGTCGGGTGGCATGCGCAAGACAGGCTTCGCTCCAACTCGCGATGATAGAAGACAGGTCGTAAACGAATCACTCCCGGGACCGAGGGCTCCCTTGCCCTCGTTCCGGTGCGCGCGGGCCCAGCGAATGGAGGTCGCACGATGAAATACGAGGCGCTCATCGCCGGTGGTGTCATTGTGGCCGGCATCGTCGTCGCCGCGCTCACGCTCGACGGCACCAAGCCGCGCGAGCGCAAGAAGCTCGCGGGCGGATCGGAGGCCTGCACGTATCATGCAGGCCCGATGGACGCCGAACTGATCGACCAAGGATCGCCGGCCGGACACCGCATTTTGCGCGACATCCTGGCGCTCGAGAAACGCTGCGAGTACGTGACGCTCGTTCTAGCGGACGGCACGCGGCACGACCTGAAGCTTGGAGCGGCCGGGCGGAAGCCGGGCGACCCGCGGCCAAAAAGCATGTGAGCCTGTTTTCGCTCACGGGCCTGTTCGGCTGGCGCTCATGCGCCAGCCTGGCCCTCCGCGGGGGCGCGGCTCGCCGCGGGTCGCTTTGCTCCCGGAGCCCTGCGGGCTCGAAGTGTGGCGCTCGCATCCAAGCGAAGCTTGGCTTCGCCAAGACGCTCCCGGAGCCCTGCGGGCTCAATGTGTGGCGCTCGCGGGCATGATCGGAGACGGCGCAGTCGTCAGCGCGGCGTGGAGGCAAGAATCTCGCGGGCTTTCGCGCAGTCGGCATTCATCTGCGCCACAAGCTCCTCCGCACTCGAGAAACGGCGATCGTCGCGCACCTTCTCGATGAAGGTCACCTCGATCTCGCGGCCGTAGATGTCGGCGTCGAAGTCGAAGAGAAACACTTCGAGCACCGGCATTCCGTCGTCGAAGGTGGGGCGCGTGCCGAGGTAGGCGGCACCGTCCAGCGACACGCCATCGAGCGCGACGCGCACGGCGAAGATCCCGTGCCCCAACGCCGTGCCCTTCGGCAGAGCGACGTTCGCGGTGGGAAAACCGAGGCCGGTGCCGCGCTTGGCGCCACCGATCACGGGCCCCTTGACGCTCCATGCCCGGCCGAGCGCTTCCGCCGCGCCGCGCACGTTGCCCTCCGCCAGCAGCAAGCGGATATCGGTCGACGAGAACGGCTCGCCCCGGTCCGCCACCGGGTCCACGACCGTAACGCCGAAACCGTGCGTATATCCGAAACGGCGGAGCGTTTCCGCCGAGCCGCCACGGTTGCGGCCGAAGAAGAAGTGGTAGCCGACGACGACATGCGAAACGGCAAGCGCGTCCACCAGGACCGTCTCGATGAAACGCTCGGCGTCGAGGTTTGCGAGCGCGGCATCGAACGCCAGCACGACCGCGACGCCGAGGCCCAGCTCCGCGAACAATTCGAGTTTCTCGTCGAGCGGCGTCAGGCGGAAATGCGGCTCGCCCGGACGGAAAAACGCGCTCGGATGCGGATCGAAGACCAGCGCGCCCGCTGCACAACCCGTGCGGCGCGCCTCATCGACGGCGTGGCCGATCAACGCCTGATGACCGCGGTGCACGCCGTCGAAGTTTCCGAGCGCCAGCACGGCACCCTTCGCTTCGGGCGGCACGGAGTGATAGCCGTGAACGATGAGCATGAGAGGCTCGTTGGTGTTCCAGGGACGGCGTGCGGCCGAACGCAGGGCCGCGCGGATTACGCCGGGCGGTTCGGCACCATCAGCACGCCCTCACCGGTCAGGACCGGCTTGCCGTTCACGGCGCATACGGTCTCGAAGCGTGCGCGCTTCTTCTCGGGGAGAAGCTCCACCAGCTTCACGGTGGTCACGACGGTGTCGCCGATCTTGACCGGGGCTTTGAAGGCCATGGTCTGCGAGATGTAGATCGCGCCGGGGCCCGGCAGCTCCATGCCGAACACGGCCGAAATATAGGCGGCCGACAGCATTCCGTGCGCGATTCGCTCGCCGAAGATCGTGCCCGCGGCATAATCGGCATCGACGTGGACGGGGTTCCGATCGCCCGACACCTCGGCGAAGACCGCGATGTCCTTCTCCGTCACGGTGTTCGACAGCGACGCCTCCTGGCCTACCGCAAGGTCCTCGAAGTACGTGATCTTATCTGCTGTCATGGTTGATCTTTCTGTGGTCCTTGTGGGCCCTGGCCCCGGTTCCGGTCCCCTGGTCTAACGGGGGGGCTCGGCTCGCGCAACTCGGGCGGACGGCCGCTCGGGGCCTATCCGTCCTTGCGGCGGCGCTTGCAGGCCCCCTGCCGATCGCGGTATAAGGCCTCATCCCCAAACTTTCATTCACTCTATTGGTTTTC
>DAOMQQ010000241.1:0-3834 GCA_035445405.1 Hyphomicrobium sp. | reverse complement strand
GGGGCCCAATGGGACGGAACATGAAGAAATTCAACCTGATTGCCGCGGCAAGCCTTGCGCTTGCGCTCGTCAGCACTCCTGCCCTCGCCCAGGACGGCCCCGAGAACGCCGTCGCACCGCCCGCACCGGTTCCTGCCGCACGCCCTGGCACCGCCCCTGAAGCGCCGCCCGCCGCCGAAGCCGGAGCGGGCTGGGACACCGAGGTCGCGACGCCGGGCAGCAGCGCGGGCGGGCTTTCCGACTCCCAGACCGCCGCGATCAAGCAGGTCGATTCCTACTTCAACACGCTTGGCGACCTCAAAGGCGCGTTCGTGCAGACGACGGCCGACAACAAGCGCATGCGCGGCAAGTTCATGATGAAGCGCCCCGGCCGCTTCCGCTTCGACTACGCCCGCCCCTCGCGCCAGATCATCATTTCGGACGGCAAGTATCTCGCCATCCAGGATCTCGACCTCAACAACGAGGATCGCGTCTCGCTCGACCAGACGCCGTTCCGGCTGCTTCTTCGCAAGGACGTCGATCTGATCCGCGATGCCAACATCGTCGAGATTCGCGAAGACGCCGCCGCGATCGAGCTTGCGCTGCGCGACAAAAGCCCGGACGCTCCGGGTCAGATCCGCCTGACCCTCACGCGAGAGCCCGAGCTCGCGATCAAGGAATGGATCACGACGGACGCCCAGGGCCTTGACACGCACGTTCAGGTTTCCGAACTGGTGACCGACGAGACGCTCGATGCCAAGCTTTTCCGGATCGAGACCGTCACCTTCTCGGGCTTCCATCCCGGCCAGTGACGGCCGACCGGCACCCGTGCCGCGGCCCGATTCAGGGGAAGTTTGGCAAGAAGCGCCGGCTCGGCGGCCAACGAACCTGGGCATTTTTGGCGCCCTCCGTCGGCCGAATCGCGGCACCCTGGGGATATCGGGCATAAGTCAATCACTTTTTTGTGAAGCGCACCCTTCCCCCCTATTGAAAGCTGGCGTGTTGCGCTTATGTCAGCATCATACAGGCGAGACCAAACTCATCGGTAGCTCCCCCCGTCTAACCGAGGTCATCGTCTGGGACGCCGGCTTCCCTCCCGGCGTCATGCGCGAGAGCGCTAATACGCCCAGCCCCGCCCCCCGGGGTTGGGCGTTTCTCTGTCCGGAGCCCATCCAGGTCTGCGAACCCCTCCCCGCAAGATGAACGCCGGCTGAAAGCCGCGTTCAGGACCGGTTCAAGGCCGTCCCGCTATCTCTCCCGTCATCACGCCGGCAACCGCCGGACGGTTTGCACGACAAACGGAGATGGCACGATGATCCGCACGACCGCTTTCGCCCTGGCTGCCCTGATGGCGCTTCCCACAGTCGCCTCCGCTCACGGCAACGACGCCCGCATGACCGAGCAGGCCGGCATGATCGAGCGCGGCCGCCAGGACGGCTCGGTCACCTGGACGGAGGGTCTCAAGCTGCGCCAGGAGCAGCGCCAGATCGCCCGCGTATACGACGACTTCATGTCCGATGGCCGCCTCACCGCTCAGGAGCGGCGCATCGTCCATCGGCTTCAGAACGAAGCCGAGCGCAACATCATCCGCGCCGCCGACAACAACCGCCAGCGCCTGAGCGTCCTTCCTCGCGTCGGTCGCTGATTGCGGCCGACATCCATCCCCCGCCCCGCACGCCCACCACCTCCTGTCCCTTTGCCTCCCACTGGGCCGATCGCAAGATCGGCCTTTTTTTCATGGCTCACCGCACACGAGCACAAACCGGACGGCAACATGAACGGGAGCTGTCGAAGCCGTTCAAAACCGGTTCAAGCGCACGCTGCCATCCTCTTTCATGAAGCCGGATGAATGCGGAGACCGCCGTCCGGATCGCCTCGACCAACGGAGACCACCGCATGACATTCTCGACGTTCACGAAGCTGTCCCTCGCCGCCGCCGCCGCAACGATGCTGACGCTCTCGCCGGCCCTCGCGCACGGCAGCCGCTCGCATCACGGACACGGCTACCACGGCAACAGCTATCATCACGGGCACGGCTATCACGGCAAACACAAGTACGCCCGTCACGGGAAGCGCCATCGCCATTACGGCCACGGCCACCGCCACTGGAAGCCGCGCTTCTACAATGCCTGGCGCTACGGCAACCGCCGCGGCTGGTAGGCCTTCGCACTCCGCTCCTGTGCCACCTGGGCCGGTCGAAAGACCGGCCCTTTTTTGCGCGCCGTGCACGAGGGCTTGCATCAGGCACGCATTGGCGCGAAGCTCCGCCCGTTCCAAGGGGCGCCGGACCGACCGGCTGAGATCATTGTGATGCCAATGAGCACCCTCCGAACCTGATCCGGCTCGTACCGGCGAAGGGATGGACGCTATTTTCCATGTCTATTCCATGCCTACGCCAGTGCGTGCGCGGATCGTCTCGCCATTCGAGCAACCTCGAGGAGAGAGCGCATGGACACGTCGGTTTATCTCGCACGCCTGCTGGGGCCGGTGCTCGCCATCGCCGGCATCGGCATCCTGATCAGCCCGAACGCCTATCTCGCGATGGCGGGGGGCATGATGAACGACGCGCCCCTCATGTATCTCGCGACGATCATGGGCCTCATCGGCGGGCTCGCCCTCCTGCAGGCGCATAATATCTGGGTCGCAGACTGGCGCGTCGTCATCACCATCCTCGCCTGGCTGACAGTCATCGAATCCGCGGTCTGGCTGCTGTTTCCGAGCGCAATGCGTCGGCTGTGGGCGCCCCTGCTTTCGGAACCGTTGCTGCTCGTCTCCGCGGCGATCGTTCTCGTCGCCGCCGCCATCCTCTGTTTCTTCGGCTACATCGCCAACACTCGCACGGGAGCACGCTCATGAACGTCCACGATCCGAAATCCGTGCGGCCCGAGGTCACCACCGGCCCGCTCCCCGCCTCGCGCAAGGTCTACGTCTCGCCGTCCGAAGCGCCGGACCTTCGCGTCCCTTTGCGTGAAATCGCACTCTCCCCTGACTGCGGCGAGCCGCCGGTCCGCGTCTACGATCCCTCCGGCCCCTACACCGATCCGGATGTTGCAATCGACGTCGACCGCGGCCTCCCCCGCCACCGCGAAGCCTGGGTGCGCGAACGCGGCGGCGTCGAAACCTACGAAGGCCGTACGATCAAGCCCGAGGACAACGGCTCCGTGACCGGCCGCCATGCCGCTCGCACGTTCCCCACCGTGCACATGCCGCTCCGCGCCGCCTCTTCCCCTCCCCCATCATGCCGAAGGCATGTCTCCGACATGACGTTGGGGAGGTCGGGAGGGGGGGAACTCCTCACGCAGCTCGAATACGCCCGCGCCGGCATCGTCACGAAAGAGATGATCTACGCAGCCCACCGCGAGAACCTGGGCCGCACAGCCGCACTCGAGCGCGCCAACGCCGCCCTCGCGGATGGCGAGAGCTTCGGCGCCGCGATCCCGCCCCACATCACGCCCGAGTTCGTGCGCGACGAGATCGCCCGCGGCCGTGCCATCATCCCGGCCAACATCAACCATGCCGAGCTCGAACCGATGATCATCGGCCGCAACTTCCTGGTGAAGATCAACGCCAACATCGGCAACTCCGCCGTCACCTCCTCCGTGGAGGAGGAAGTCGAGAAGATGGTCTGGGCCATCCGCTGGGGTGCCGACACGGTGATGGATCTCTCGACCGGCCGCAACATCCACACCACGCGCGAGTGGATCATCAGGAACGCGCCCGTGCCGATCGGAACGGTGCCGATCTACCAGGCGCTGGAAAAGGTCGGCGGCGATCCCGTCAAGCTTACGTGGGAGCTTTATCGCGACACGCTGATCGAGCAGTGCGAGCAGGGCGTCGACTACTTCACCATCCACG
>DAOMQQ010000240.1:0-3836 GCA_035445405.1 Hyphomicrobium sp. | reverse complement strand
CACCGCGCGCAAGCGGGAGATCAACACGGTTCTCTCGAACTCCTTCGGTTTCGGCGGGACGAACGCGTCGCTCGTTATGCGCAAGGTGGCCTGAGGCCCGACCGGGTTTTGCCACAATCGCGCTGTCACGTCGGCCATCCGCTGGCCTGCGCTGCACGGGGGTGCGCTGGGGTGGCGGATCTGGGTCACCATACGGGAGCTGGCCGATGAGCAACATTCGCCGGGATGGAGCGCCGACGCTGTCGCGGCGCGACGGCCTGAGGCCGCGCAGTCCCGCCGAAGCGCTGGAGCCGGGGCGCGCTCCGCCGCGGCCGCGCGGCGTGCGCCAGCGGCGCGAGTCGCGCGTCGTGCGCGGCTTCGCCCGGGTCGTGAGCGGCGTGCTCACCATTCTCCTGGTCGGAATGGTCGTCCTCGGCGGCATGACGCTGATGGTAGGCCATGTCTACAGCCGCCCCGGACCGCTCGCTGTCGCGCAGACCGTCGTCGTCGCCAAGGGCGCGAGCAGCAATGAAATCGCCGACGACCTCGAGCGCGAGGGCGTGGTCTCCAGCCGTTGGGCGTTCATGGTGAGCTATCTCGTGCAGAGCCGCATGCGGCCGGGCGAGGTGATGCTCCGGCACGGCGAATATCTCTTCAAGCCGCAGGTGTCCGTGCGGGAGGTGCTCGAAATCCTCTCCGAAGGAAAGTCGGTTCAGTATCGCGTGACGATCCCTGAGGGTCTGACGAGCCAGCAGATCGTCGAGCGGCTGATGCGCGAGGAGCATCTCGTCGGCGACATCTCCCAGATCCCGGCCGAGGGCTCGCTGATGCCCGAGACCTACAGCATCGAAAAGGGCATGGAGCGGCAGGAGCTGATCCGGCGCATGCAGCTCAAGCAGGAACAGATTCTGGAAAAGGCGTGGGAGCGCCGAAATCCGAACGTGCCCGTTTCGACGCCGCAGGAGGCCGTCATTCTGGCTTCGATCATCGAGAAAGAAACGGGACGCGCGGACGAGCGGCAGAGGATTGCGGGCGTGTTTGTCAACCGGCTGAACAAGAACATGCGGCTGCAGTCCGATCCGACCATCCTCTACGGCATCTTCGGCGGCGCCGTGCAGTGGGGCAAGCCCATCCTGCAATCGGAGAAGGACGCGAAGAACGCTCACAACACATATCAGATCAACGGGCTGCCGCCGACGCCGATCTGCAACCCCGGGCGTCCGGCGCTCGAAGCCGCCCTCAGTCCCGCCACGCACGAGGACGTCTTCTTCGTGGCAGACGGGACGGGCGGACACATCTTCTCGAAGACCTATCAGGAGCATCAGGCCGCCGTCTCCAAGTGGCGGGAGATCGAGCGCGACATGCGCGCGCGCCAGGCGGCGACGGCACCCGAGGCGGACGCGGCCGCCCCCGAGGAGGCCGCGACCGGGCAGGCTGCGGGCGACGCCAAGGGCATACCGGTTACGCAGGTGCTCAACGCATCGGAGCCGGACGGCGAGGCGGCGGAGCCCGCGGGCTCTGCCTCGTCGATCCCGATGCCGGTGCGCAAACCGAAGAATTAATCCTCACACGGCGCTTCGGACCGCCCTCGACGCTCTCGGGCCCGTGGCTCTTGCGGCGTCCGGAGGTTCCGCGTACGTCTCACGCGCACACCTTTCGGATCGACGCCATGACGCTTCCAAGCACGACCCTTCAAAGCATGACCGGTTTCGCCCGCAACGACGGCGCCTTCGACGGCACCGCGTGGCATTGGGAATTGAGAAGCGTGAACAATCGCGGGCTCGATCTCAGGCTGCGGCTGCCGCCAGGCTTCGAGGCGATCGAGCCCAAGGTGCGCGAGCGGATTCAGAAGGCGGTGACGCGCGGCAGCGTGAACGCATCGCTGTCGCTGACGCGGCGTGCCGTCCAGGGCGACATCCGTGTGAACGAAGCCGCGCTCGAACGGATCCTTTCGATTGCGACGCGCGTGGCGAAGGATGCCGGCGCGAAGAAGCCTCGTGTCGAAGCCTTGCTCGGCCTCAAGGGCGTGCTCGATATTTCCGACGAGGGCGAGCAGGACGCCGAGCGGACAGCAGCGGAGCAGGCGGCGATCCTCGAAAGTCTCGACCGCGCGATCGCGGGGCTCGTGACCGCGCGGCGCGAAGAGGGGGAACGCCTCAAAGAGGTCGTCGCGGCTCAGATCGACGAGATCGCGCGTCTCGCCAGCACCGTGGAAGCGTCGCCAGCGCGATCGCTGGAGGCGATCCGCGCGCGTCTTGCGGAGCAGGTTTCGCGGCTGATGGAAACGGGCCAGGCGCTCGATCCGCAGCGGCTGCATCAGGAAGCCGTGATCCTCGCGACGCGGGCCGACGTGGAAGAAGAGCTGAAGCGGCTCGGCGGGCACGTGACCGCGGTCCGGGATCTGATCGCGGAAGGGGGCGACATCGGCCGCAGGCTCGATTTTCTCGCCCAGGAGCTCAACCGGGAAGCCAACACGCTGACCTCCAAGGCCGCCGACCAGGAGATCGCGCATGCGGGCCTTGCGCTCAAGGTCGTGATCGATCAGTTGCGCGAGCAGGTTCAGAACCTCGCCTGAAGGCTGGACCGGAGACGCGCGAAACCGTAATCAAACGGGCGGACAGATGAGCGGGACAGCGGAATGACGAGCGAGCAACCCAGGATCGAACGGCGCGGGCTGCTTCTCGTTCTGTCGTCGCCTTCGGGCGCGGGAAAGACGTCGCTCGCGCGTGCGCTGCTCGATACCGATCCCGACATCCGCCTGTCCGTTTCCGCAACCACGCGCAAGCCTCGCCCCGGCGAGATCGACGGAGAGGACTACTGGTTCGTCGACGAGGCCAAGTTCAAGGCCATGGTCGCGGAGGATGCCTTCCTCGAATGGGCCACCGTGTTCGGAAACTATTACGGAACGCCGCGCGCGCCGATCGAGGAGGCCGTCTCCAAGGGGCGCGACGTGCTGTTCGACATCGACTGGCAGGGCACGCAGCAGCTCGCCGAGCGCATGGCGGGAGACCTCGTCCGCGTGTTCGTGCTGCCGCCGTCCGGCGAAGCCCTCGAAGCCCGTCTCAAGCGGCGTGCGCAGGATCCCGGTCACGTGGTCGCGAAGCGCATGGCGGGGGCCGCCGCCGAAATCAGCCATTGGGCCGAGTACGACTACGTGATCGTCAACGGCGATCTCGCCGAGAGCATCGCCGGGCTCAAGGCCATTCTCGCGGCGGAGCGGCTGCGCCGCGAGCGGATGACCGGTCTCACGGCTTTCGTGCGGGATCTCCAGGCCGCTTTGACGTGAGATGATCGTCCGGCCCGAAACGCCTTCGCTCTCCCCTCACATTCGTGCGCTGCTGTGCGCAGCGTTTCCGACAACGGCGGAAGCCGATCTCGTGGATCGGTTGCGCGAGGATGGCGACGTGGCGTTTGCACTGGTGGCGCTCGAAGGAGATGCGGTCGTCAGCCATGTCGTGCTGTCGCCGATGAGCGCGCCGATGCGCGCGCTCGGTCTCGGGCCTGTCGCCGTCGCGCCCAGCCGGCAGGGACAGGGTGTCGGCCGCCGCTTGATCGAGGCGGCGCTCGAATGTGCGCGCGGACGGATGGGAGGCTGTCTTCGTGCTCGGGGACCCGGCCTACTACGAGCGCTTCGGGTTCAGCGTGGCGGCGGCCGCGGGGTTCGCGTCGCCCTATGCGGGACCATACTTTATGGCTCTGGGTCTGAATGACGGCATCATTGCCCCGCGAACGGGCCGTCTCGCCTACGCACGCGCTTTTCAGGACCTTTCGTGATCGGCGCTTTCGCCCGGGAGCCGAGAGGAAATCCGAGAGCGTGATCATTTTCGATTGGATCGGGATCACGCTCTATCTCTTTG
>DAOMQQ010000239.1:0-3860 GCA_035445405.1 Hyphomicrobium sp. | reverse complement strand
CGATCAGGCGCGTGAACACGCCGCCCAGCGTCTCGATGCCGAGCGACAGCGGCGTCACGTCGAGCAGGAGAACGTCCTTCACTTCGCCCTTCAGCACGCCGCCTTGGATTGCAGCGCCGATCGCAACGACTTCGTCAGGGTTCACGCCCTTGTGGGGCTCCTTGCCGAAGATCTCTTTCACGACCTGCTGGACCTTAGGCATGCGCGTCATGCCGCCGACGAGAACGACCTCGTCGATCTCGGCAGCCTTGAGGCCGGCGTCCTTGACAGCCTGCTCGCACGGACCGCGCGTCCGAAGGATCAGATCGTCGACGAGGCTCTCGAGCTTCGCGCGCGTGAGCTTCATCGTGAGATGCTTCGGACCCGTCTGGTCGGCCGTGATGAACGGCAGGTTGATCTCGGTCTGCTGCGAGCTCGAAAGTTCGATCTTCGCCTTCTCCGCACCTTCCTTGAGGCGCTGCAGAGCGAGCTTGTCGTTCCGAAGATCGATGCCCTGCTCTTTCTTGAACTCGTCGGCCAGATAGCTGACGAGCTTCATGTCGAAGTCTTCACCGCCGAGGAACGTGTCGCCGTTCGTGCTCTTCACCTCGAACACGCCGTCGCCGATCTCGAGGATCGAGATGTCGAAGGTACCGCCGCCGAGGTCATAGACCGCGATCGTCTTGGCGCCGCTCTTCTTGTCGAGGCCGTAGGCAAGCGCAGCCGCCGTCGGCTCGTTGATGATGCGCAGCACTTCGAGGCCGGCGATCTTGCCGGCGTCCTTGGTGGCCTGACGCTGGGCGTCGTTGAAGTAGGCGGGCACCGTGATCACGGCCTGCGAGACGGTCTCGCCGAGCTTCGCTTCGGCGGCCTCTTTCATCTTCTGCAGGATGAACGCCGAGATCTGCTGCGGCGAATATTCCTTGCCGCCGGCTTCCACCCAGGCGTCGCCCGTCGGTCCCTTCACGATGTTGTAGGGAACGAGGCCCTTGTCCTTCTCGACCAGCGGATCGTCGTAGCGGCGTCCGATCAGACGCTTGATCGCGAAAAGGGTGTTGGTGGGGTTGGTCACCGCCTGGCGCTTGGCGGGCAGGCCGACGAGACGCTCGCCGTCGTCCGCAAAGGCGACGATGGACGGCGTCGTGTTCATGCCTTCGGCATTCTCGAGAACCCGGGGCTTACCCCCGTCCATCACGGCAACACACGAATTGGTTGTGCCGAGATCGATACCGATGACTTTAGCCATGTCTCCGTAATTCCTCTTCGTTGCGGCAGACCGTCCGGACCCAATAAAGGCCGGCGTCCAGATTGTCCGTAAACCCCCTCAATCGGAGGCAATGGATACGGTCCCCAATGGAGAACAATTGATGATGGGCGGTATATAGGGTGGTCTTTTCCGCGCGCAACGGGCGCGGATCACCGCCGCGTGATCAATTTATGGGGTCCTTGCTTTAACACTTCTCACGCGGGCAGGCGCAAGCCCTTTGTGCTCACCCCGCGCCCGCAAAAAGCTGGCTATACTGCGTCTTTACTACCGAGAAGTAAGGGCTCAGCCGCCTGAAGCGGTTCAGGCGCTCTACCCGCCCGGAAGCGGCGCCGCCCTCGCCAGGGCCTTCCGGCCCGCATGCCGAGACAACCCGCCGCGCCCGAGCCGGGCCGTGCCCTTCCCCATCACACGGCGTTATCGTTCCCCGGCGGCGGCTGTGCATCGGCATCGTTCCCGGCTTCTGCCTGGGCCTCCGATCCCGCGTCGCCACCCACTTCCGCACCCGGCGCCGGCTTCGGCCCACCCTTGGCCACAACCACCATGGCCGGGCGCAGCACGCGATCGTCGATCACATAGCCCGCCTGATAGACCTCCACGATGGTCCCCGGCGCAACGTCGGTGTTCTGCGCCTCCATCATCGCCTGATGCAGATGCGGGTTGAAGACCTCACCCTTGGGCACAATCCGGCGAACGCCGTTCTTCTCCAACGCATTAAGGAACTCGCGTTCCGTCATAGACACGCCTTCGAGCAGCCCCTTGAGCACAGGATCCTGCTCGGCCGCATCTGCCGGGACAGCCTGCTTGGCGCGCTCGAAATTGTCCGCCACACCCGCTATATCGCGCGCGAACTTGCTGATGGCATATTTCGCGGTGTCCTCGCGCTCGCGCTCGGCCCGCTTCCTCATATTGTCCATCTCGGCGTGCGCCCTGAGCAGCCGGTCCGTAAGGTCGGCGATCTGCCCCTGCAGCGTATCGACCTCAACCGCCAGGCGCTCCGCCTCCAGAGCCGGATCGGACGGAGGCGCCGAGGAAGTTGCATCGGCTCCGCTTGTCGCACCCGGCGCATTCGGTTTCATCGTCTCGTCAGACATGAGATCTCCAGATCGAAGCGAAAATTGAGAATGCGCCCAAGCGAGCCGCTGAGCAGCGGACACCCGAAACGGGTTCAGCGTGGGCGCAGAACACAAGCGCCCGATATCAGCCGCAGAGACAGAAAAATCAAGTCAGCACGCGGCTGACGAGCCGCGCCGTATAATCGACCATCGGAATGATGCGCGCGTAATTAAGCCGCGTCGGCCCGATCACGCCAAGCACGCCCACCACCTTCCGCTCCTCGTCATGGAACGGTGCGACGATGAGCGACGAACCCGACAACGAGAACAACTTGTTCTCAGAACCGATGAAAATACGGACCCCTTCGCCCTGTTCCGCAAGACCCAGGATCTGAACCAGGTCCCGCTTGCTTTCGAGATCGTCGAAAAGCTGGCGGATACGCTCCAGATCCTCAATCGCCGTCAGATCCTTGAGCAGATTCGCCTGCCCCCGCACGATCAGGCTCTTCCGGTCGTCGAGCGACCCCGACCATTCCGCGAGCCCCGCCTTGATCACCTTCTGCGTCAGTTTGTCGAGTTCGGCCTTCGCTTGTCCGAGCTCCACCTCCACCGCCTGCCGCGCTTCCGCGATGGTGAGACCTCGGATATGCGCGTTGAGATAATTGGCCGCTTCCGTCAGCGCTGAGGGCGGCAACCCCGCCGGCAACCCGATCAGGCGGTTTTCGACGTTCTGATCTTCGTCAACGAGCACGACGAGCGCCTTCGTCGGCTCCAGCGGCACGAAATCGATATGCTTCAACCGCGCCGTCTGCTTCTCGGCCAGCACAACGCCCGCGCAATGAGAGAGGCCGGAGATCATCTCGCCCGCTTCCGTCAGCACCTGGTCGAGCGACTTCGTGCGCCGGACGGCGATCTGCGCCTCGATCTTGCGCCGCTCCTCGTTGCTGAGGTCTCCCACCTCCAGCAAACCGTCGACGAACATGCGCAGCCCCGACTGCGTCGGCAGCCGCCCCGCCGACGTATGCGGCGCGTAGATAAGCCCTGCGTGCTCGAGATCGCTCATCACGTTCCGGATTGACGCCGGCGACAGCGCCATCGGCAAGACCCGCGACAGGTTGCGCGAACCCACGGGCTCACCCGTGGTCAGATAACTGTCCACGATCTGCCGCAGAATGGCGCGCGAGCGCTCGGAGAGTTTTTTGATTTCGGACTGCGGTTCGGACATCGGGATCTCATGTCGGCGAACGGCATGCTGCCGCTCGGGACCCTGAAATAATGGCAGCAAGCCCGTTCAATGCAAGACCCCGGCCGCAATCCACACCCATCGCAAATCCGTTGAGGAAGCGTCCGGCAAACGGCCGCCCGCATCCGCCGATTGAGGTTGATCCCAATGGGGGCCTCCCTTAGGGTCGCGCGCACACCTAAAAGCGGGATGGAAGGGACAGGGCGACGGCCTTCCCTATGCCGGTCTCCCAAAAACTCCAAGAAAGCCGAACCTATGCGCCCTTCCAAACGCCAGCCTGGCGAGCTTCGCCGCGTTTCCTTCGAACGCGCGGTCTCCA
>DAOMQQ010000238.1:0-3870 GCA_035445405.1 Hyphomicrobium sp. | reverse complement strand
GTGGCGACGAGCGCGATCACGATCAGCGTGTAGCCGACGAGCGGCGCGCCGACCATGGTCGGCAGGATCATCGAGATGGCGCCGGCAGCCGGCAGGAAGATGATGTACACCTCGGGGTGGCCGAAGAACCAGAACAGATGCTGCCAGAGCAGCGGGTCGCCACCCTTGGCGGCGATGAAGAACGGCCAGCCGAATGCTCGTTCCACTTCGAGCATGATGGTGGCGAGGATCAGCGCCGGAAACGCGAAGATGACCATGCCGGCGAACACGAGCATGGCCCAGGCGAAGATCGGCATGCGGGAAAGCGTCATGCCCGGCGCACGCGTTCTGAGGATGCCGATGATGATCTCGATGGCGCCCGCGATGGCCGAGATCTCGATGAAGCCTATGCCGAGCAGCCATAAGTCCGCGCCGTGTCCGGGCGAGAACTCGCTGCTCGTGAGCGGCGGATACATGAACCACCCGCCGCTCGGCGCGAGATCGAGAAACAGCGAGCAGAAGAACATCGTGCCGCCGATCGCGTAGGCCCAGAACGCGAAGGCGGTGAGGCGCGGAAAGGGCAGGTCGCGCGCGCCGAGCATCTGCGGCAGCATGAGCACGCCGAGCGCCTCCACCACTGGCACGGCGAACAGGAACATCATCACCGAGCCGTGCATGGTGAAGATCTGGTTGTAGGCTTCCTGCGAGAGGAGCGTGTTCGAGGGTACGGCGAGCTGCAGGCGCATCAGAAGCGCCAGGATGCCGCCGAGCAGGAAGAACACGAACGCCGTGCCGACGTACCAGACGCCGACGCGCGTGTTGTTGATGTCGGTGAGGGAAGCCAGACCGCGTGGCGTCCGCCACACCCGCTTCAATTCTTCGAGCTCGCCTGGCGGCCGGGGAAGCGAATTCGGATAGGGTCCCTCGGCGGCGGGCGCGGACGCTGCAGGCTGGTCGGTCATGTCTCGCTTCCTATCTGAGGCCTGCGATGTAGGACGCGAGCGCATCCAGATCTTCCGCCGAGTAGGTGCGGAATTCGGGCATGAGGTTGTTGGGCTTGAGGCGCTGGTTATCCGTGATCCACCGCGCGATGTTCTCCGTCGACATGGGGAGCACCTCGCCGCCGAGCGTGGCGCGGTTGCCGACGTGCGTCAGGTCCGGGCCGAGCTGGCCGCGCGCCTGCGTGCCGCGGACGGCGTGACAGGCGATGCACGAGGCGAGAAAAATCTGCTGGCCCAGCTTGGCTTTGTCGTCGGCCGGCGCCTCGGCGGGCTGGCGCTCGCCCTCGATCCACTGCGCGTAGTCTTCCGAGGACATCACGATGACGCGGAGCGCCATCAGGGCATGGGGTCCGCCGCAGTATTCGGCGCACTGGCCGCGATACGTGCCGGGCGTTTGGGGCGTGAAGAGCATCTCGTTGGTTCGTCCCGGGATGGCGTCGACCTTGCCCGCCAGTGCCGGAACCCAGAAGCTGTGGATCACATCCCGCGACGTCAGGTTGAGACGCACGGGACGCCCCGCTTCGAGGCGGATCTCGTTGGCGCTCGCGAGACGCGTTGCTTGCGCGTCGTGATAGGTGACACGCCACCACCATTGCTCGCCCTGGACGGTGATGTCCTGAACGTCGCCGCCTGCCGCGGCGTCCGCGCGGGCAAGCCAGACGCCGTAAGCGAGCAGCGCCGTGAGCACCACGACGGGGAGCGCGATGCCGCCCGCCGTGACGATACGAATTCCCGCGATGTGTCGACGGACACCGCTGCCACCGGTCATGGCGAGAGCGAGCGCGACGATCACGAGCAGAAAGATCGCCGTCCCGCCCGCGAACAGGATCCATGTAAGCTGAAGGATGCGCTCCGTTTCGGGACTGGCAGGCGCCATCACCGATTGCAGTTCGCTGCACCCCCCGAGCAGCAAGATGAGCGGCAGCACGAGAAGGCTGCTTTTGGGCGCGGCGGCGCGCCCCGCACTGAGCGGCGGCTCAGGGCTCGCGCGTTCGATGTCGAGGATCCACCGCGCGGCAATCGCGATTCCGGTCGCGACGTAGGCGAGGGGACAGATCGCGAGCATGATCAGGCCCGCCATCTGTTGATCGGCAATTCCCGTTACCGCGCCGTGATGGGCGTGATGCGAATGAGCGAGGCCCGCATAGAGGAGGCGCGGCGAGAAGACGAGGAGCGCCGCGAAGAGACAAAAGAGCTTGCCGGTCAGGAGAAGTGCGACAATGGCCTGCCAGCGATCGGGTCCCAGACCGATGATCGCGTGCCAGAAGAAAACGCCGACCGCAAACAGCGAGACGCACATCGCGATGTGAAGAGCATGTCCGGTTTGCGCCGCGTCGAGCACGGGCGGCAGGTGCCACGCCCATATCAGCCCGATATGGAGCGCGACGATGAGGACGAAGCCGCGCCGCGTCGTGGCCGGCAGTTTGGTTCGCAGCAGCCACGCCGCGATCGGTGCCGCGACGACCAGCAGCGCGATGTGGTCGACCATGTGCCGGGAGAGCGGGCCGAGGCCGAGCGCGAGGCCGAGCGCACGGGCCCCCCACAGGCCAATCGCGACGGTGACAGCCGACATAGCCGCAATCTCGAGGGCTCCCCAGAGCGCTGCGTGGGGCCGCCGCGATGGTGCAGCACTCGGATGGATCATGGACACCGCTCGCGTTCTTATTGGTGCGCGTTTTCGTGAGGGCAACGTCGCGGCGGAGAAAAATGTTCCTGCTTAAGAGGAACGCTCGCGGCTGCGAGGCATTGGAACGCGAGGCAGCACTTCGATGAGCGGAGGTTTCGGACATGCTCCGCATTCCATGCATCGTTTCGATTGTGGCGGGATCTGCGGCACTCTTCGCATATCCTGTTGCGGCTCAGGACGCCCCGTCGCCGTCTGCGGGGCCCTCGGAAAAAGCGTCGGTTCAACCGCTCTCCGTAAAACCCCTTCGGGGTCCCGCTGCGGACGCCACCGCGACGACCGTGAAGCCGCGCGCGCCCGCTTTCGCGGATGCGGGGTCGGAATGGATCACACCGGGCAAGAACCAAGCCCATACGCGCTACAGCGCCCTGACCGAGATCAACGCCGGCAACGTCGCAAATATGCGCGCGGTTTCGACCTTCTCGACCGGGTTGAGCGCAGGGCACGAAGCCGCCCCCGTCGTGGTCGGCAGCACGCTCTACTTCGTGACCCCCTATCCGAACGTCGTTTACGCGCTCGATCTCGGCCAGCCCGGCTTCCCGATGAAGTGGAAGTTCGAGCCGAAGGTCGTTGCGGCATCTCAGGGCATGGCCTGCTGCGACATCGTCAATCGCGGCGTCGTGTTCGATAACGGGCGGATCTTCTTCAACACGCTCGACGGACAGACGTATGCGTTGAACGCGGAAACGGGCGAGGAGATCTGGCGCCGTCAGCTTGCCGACATCAAGCAGGGCGAGACCATGACGATGGCGCCCCTCGTCGCCAAGGACAAGGTGATTGTCGGTAATTCCGGCGGCGAGATGGGCGTGCGCGGATGGGCGCAAGCTCTTCATGTGGCGACCGGCGAGACCGCGTGGAAAGCCTACAGCACAGGCCCGGACGAGGAGGTGCTGATCGGCGCCGAATACGAGCCGTTCTACGATCAGGAGAAGGGCGAGAACCTCGGCGTCACCACATGGCCCACCGACATGTGGAAGACCGGCGGCGGCACGGTGTGGGGCTGGATCTCCCACGATCCCGATCTCAATCTCGTCTACTACGGCACGTCCAACCCCGGCCCCTGGAATTCGAGCGTACGTCCGGGCGCGAACAAGTATACGGCCGGAATTTTCGCCCGCGACGTCGACACCGGCCAGGCGCGCTGGTTCTATCAGATGAGCCCGCACGACGTGTCCGACTACGACGGCGTGAACGAGAACATCCTCG
>DAOMQQ010000237.1:1156-3872 GCA_035445405.1 Hyphomicrobium sp. | reverse complement strand
TTGTTGTCGATGCTCGCCTTATCCTTGATCGAAATCCTCACCGTCACGACGTCGCCGATCTTGCGCGCCCGTGGATCGCGGAACAGATCCGCGCTCGCATCCTGCCAGATCGAGTTGCCGGGGCGATACGCGGGGCGCGGCGCCGGCTCGGCGGGAAGCGGCATCCGGTTCGCAAGCAAACCCGATCCCACCGCGCTCAGCGCGGGCTCGCGTCCGATATCGGCCGGATCGACTGCGCAAGCGCCCGAGAGCATCGCGAGCGTAAGAGCGACGAGAGCCGGCGCCTGTGACAGCGGCGGCTTCGGCCGGCGACTGAAAGATGTGATCGTTTCCCTCGTCATGATTCGGGCCGTCCTCGCGGCGCGGCCGCGTTAGCGGGTGTCGCGGCGGCATCCTGGGCGCGGGGCGCGGCGCTGCGTGCCCCCGATCCCCGCCGCGTGGCAGGTTTCGTCCGCGCAGCGCCTGCGATGACGCTCGCGATCCTGGCCGCCTGGGCAGGTTCCATTTCACCCATGATCTGGCTCGCAACCTTTGTTTCGAGCTTCGTCACCACAGCAGCCGCCGTTTCCTCGTCGATCGCTGCCAACTGCGCCGCCGCCGCATCGGCGCGCATGCGCGAATAGAACCCCACCAGCTTTTCGTGAGCCTTACGCGAGAACTCGTCCCGCCGTTCGAGCCACTTTTTGTAGTCCTCGGTCTTCGCCGCCAGTTGCTCCGCCCGCTTGTTGAGCTCCGCCTCCATTTCCTGGATTTTCTTGGCTTGCCAGGCGAAACGTGCGTCGGCGGCCGTATCGGCGGTGTTGAAGCAATACTGCTGGGCCGCCGTCGCATTGGGCGGCAGCGCATCGAGCGGACCGGGCCGCGGCGAGGACGCGGCGGCACCGCTATCGGCGTCGTCGGAGGCCGAAAGATCGGGCGCCTCGGTCTGAACAGTCGCGGTGACGACACCGCCCCGATTGGGCCTGATCGGAGACAAGCCATCGGCAGCCGGCGCAGCCCGGATCTGCGTCGCGTCCGTCGCAGCCTTGGGCGCGACGCTGGTGCGCGGCGCAGGCCGTCGTTCCGGAATGGCACCGGTCACCAGAGGCGACCACGCGCCCTGCGGAAGCGGATCGTTCACGACGGCATCGGGCGCCCGCACGCTCGGCGGAAACTGGCGAGGATCGACCATCGAAGGCAACTGCTGATGCCCCGCGAAAGCGCCTCCCGGAACGGTCGCGACGGTGGGCTCCCAGCTCCTCTGGGCGGCGGCAGGCGTCGCGATGCCGCCGGCAAGGCTCAGCACGCTCAAAAACAGACCGAGCGCGAGCAGGCCGCCCGCGCTCGTGGCACCGTTTTCGTCACTGCGCTTGGCCTTTGTCCAGGTCATTGCACCACAAGCTCCGCTTGAAGCGCTCCAGACGTCTTGATGGCTTGCAGAATTGCGATGATGCCTGTGGGCCTGAGACCCATCATATTGAGGCCGCGGACCAGCGTTTCGAGATTGGTCCCGCCCATGATGGCAAGGTTCGCACCTTCCTGGTTCACGGTCACGAAAGTCTCGGGCACAACCACCGTCTCGCCATCGGAAAAGGGCTCGGGTTGCGAAACCTGCGCACCTTCCGTGATGCGCACCGTGAGGCTCCCGTGCGAAACCGCAACCGTCGCGATCTGCACGTCGCGCCCGATGACCACGGTTCCCGTTCTTTCGTCGATCACGACCCGCGCCGGACCGTCCGCCTGCGTGACGAGTTCGCCGACCTCGGCCAGAAACCGTGCTGCGGTGAGGTTGCTGGGCCGTCTCAGCACCACGCTCCGCAAATCCTGCTCGCGCGCCGAAGGCCGCCCGTAGCGCGCCTTCGTGTAATCGTTGATCACATCCGCGATGCGAACCGCAGTCGTGAAATCGGGGTTGCGCAGCTCGAGCACGAGCGTCTCCTCGTCGTCGAGCGAGCCCGCAACCTCCCGCTCGACGAGCGCGCCATTCGGAATGCGCCCGGTCGTCGGCACGTTCTGGCTCACCGATTCCGCGCGGCCCTGCACCTGAAACCCGCTCACGGCCACGGGCCCCTGCGCCACCGCATAGATCGCGCCATCCGCGCCGTTGAGCGGCGTCATGACGAGCGAACCACCCGCAAGCGATGTCGCATCGCCAAGCGACGACACCGTCACATCGATCCTGGAGCCGCGCCCCGCGAACGGCGGCAGGTCCGCCGTCACGAGCACAGCCGCGACGTTGCGCGTCCGCGCAGCCGCATCGCGCACGTTGACGCCCATCTGATCGAGCATCGACTCGAGCGATTGCGCGGTAAACGGCGCGTTGCGCAAGCTGTCGCCCGAGCCGTTGAGGCCCACCACGAGGCCGTAGCCGATGAGCTGGTTGGCCCGCACGCCTTGAACGGCGGTGATGTCCTTGATCCGCGTCGTGGCTTCGGCCCCGCCCGAGACGAGAACGGCGAAGGCCGCCAACAGAAGCGGGAGCTTGGAGCGACGCATCATGGCAGCCCCACGCGAACCGTGCCGTCGGCCTGCACGACACCGCGGATGGTCGTCCCGCTGTCCGTGTTGCGGAGGCTGATGATCTCACCCGCCACGCCCGCTTGAAGGGGCATCGCCGTTGCCGAGATGATGAGCGCGCCGGATTGGAAATAGACCACCGCCGGACGTCCCTGTACCACCGCGTGCGGCTCGCGGACCGCCGCGGCGGCACCCTCTCCGGCGGCGAGCAGCAGATGCT
>DAOMQQ010000237.1:0-1146 GCA_035445405.1 Hyphomicrobium sp. | reverse complement strand
GGGCAAATGCGGCAGCAGCGTCTGCCGCGCAACCCGCCCGATCAGCTCGTCCTGCGACGCGGCAAAACCGCGGCCTTCATATGCGGCGCCGAAGAACGGACGATCCGACAGCATGTTTTCGTTGATCACGTCGCCCGGATAGATCGTGACGCGCGGCACCGGCAGCACATGCTCCTGCGCAAGCGTCTGCGTGGGCACGAAATCGTCGTCGTAATCCTCGCCAGCGCGCAGCGGACCCGCGGCTACGGCGGCGCCGATGAGCACGGACGACGTCACGACCGCAAGCCAGCCCCGCATTCTGGAAAAGACGGGTCTCCGGACCTTCGCCATGATCGTCACCGCTCCCTTACACGCTTACCGCATGTTGTTGGCGACCGTGCCGTACATCGAATCGACCGTCTGAATGACCTTGGAGTTCATCTCGTAGGCGCGCTGAGCCGAGATGAGCTGCGTAATCTCCTTCACGGCATCGACGTTCGAGTTTTCGAGATAACCCTGATGGATCCGCCCGAAGCCGGGATCGCCCGGCACGCCCGTCACCGGGTCGCCCGAAGACTCCGTCTCCCGGTAGAGGTTGCCGCCCAGCGGCTCCAGGCCGGCATCGTTCACGAACGTCGCGAGCGTGAGCTGCCCGATGAGCTGCGGCTCGATCTGCCCGTCGAGCGTGACGTAGATCTCGCCCGTCTCGTTGACGATGATGTCCACCGCATCCTGCGGAACGGTCATCGCGGGCTGCACTTCGTACCCGTCGAGCGTCACGATCTGGCCCTGATCGTTTTTGTTGAACGCGCCGTCTCGCGTATAGAACGTCTCGCCGTCGGCGCCGGTGATCTGGAACCAGCCACGCCCGTTGAGCGCGAGATCGAGCTTGTTCGTCGTCTGCGCCAGAGAGCCCTGCTGATGCAGATGGCGGATCGCAGCCGTCCGCACGCCAAGGCCCACATATGCGCCTTCCGGCAGGTTCGCCGCGCCCCCGCGCGCAGGCGCACCCAGCGCGCGCTCCGCCTGATAGAGAAGATCGGTGAACTCCGCCCGCGTGCGCTTGTAGCCCGTCGTGTTGATGTTCGCGATGTTGTTCGCGGTCACCTCGAGGTTCGTCTGCTGAGCGTTCATGCCCGTCGCAGCAATCGCAAGCGCTCTCATGGA
>DAOMQQ010000236.1:0-3934 GCA_035445405.1 Hyphomicrobium sp. | reverse complement strand
TGCGCGACTTCTACGGCCGCCTCATCGACGGCATGCGCGCCGAACGCGGCACGCTACGCTCGGGCGGCGACGGCATGGGCGGAAGCGGCCTGCAGGCCAGCCCGCCCGTCGAGGAAACCGTCTCGCTCTACTCCGGCATCGTCACGGTCGCTGAGGATGGAACGGCACGCGTGGACTTCGCGCTGCCGCCCTTCAACGGCACCGTGCGCCTGATGGCGGTCGCCTGGACGAGCACGAAGCTCGGCCACGCCGCCCGCGACGTGATCGTGCGCGATGCGGTTGCGCTCACCGTCTCCGTTCCACGCTTCCTGACGCTCGGGGACGAGGCCACCGTCGACCTCTCGCTCCACAACGTGGACGGACCCGCCGGCGCCTACAAGGCCAGCGTATCCGGCTTGATCGACGACGCACCCTTCGCCGAAACGGTGCTCGATCTCGCCCAAAGCGAGCGCAAATCGGCGCAAGTGAATCTGAAGCCGCACGATGTCGGCACCTTCGTCTACGACGTCAACGTCACCGGCCCGAACGACATCGCCGTCTCGCGCCGCCTGCAGTTCGACGTCAAGCCGCCCGCAGGCGACATCAAGCGCTCCACGGTGGCGACCCTCGCGGCCAAGGGCGGCAAGCTCACGCTGTCGAAGGATCTCCTCGCGGGCATGATCGCAAACCGCACCCGCGTGAACGTCTCGGTCGGCCCCGCGGCCCACATGGACGTGCCGGGGCTCCTCACCTCGCTCGACCGCTATCCGTACGGATGCGCAGAGCAGACCGTCTCCCGCGCACTGCCCCTTCTCTACGTCAACGCGGTCGCGAAAGACGTGGGCTTCGGCGCGGATCACGACATCAAGTCCCGCGTCGACGAGGCGATCACCCGCGTGTTCGACATGCAGGACGCGTCCGGCGCATTCGGTGGCTGGGGCCCGGGCAACGGCGGCGATCTGTGGCTCACGAGCTACGTCACCGACTTCCTGACGCGGGCCCGCGAGCAGGGATACACCGTCCGCGACCTTCCCTTCCGCCAGGCGCTCGACCGGCTCCAGAACTTCGCCCTCAACACCGACAAGCTGACATCCGGCGGCGGGGACGGCGGCGAGGAACGGGCCTACGCGCTCTACGTGCTGGCCCGCAACGGCCGCGCGCCGATGGGCGAGCTGCGCTACGAGGTGGACACCCGTCTCGATCGCTTCACGACGCCGCTCGCGAAAGCCCAGCTCGGCGCGGCCCTCGCCATGGTCGGCGACAAGGAGCGCTCGGAACGCGCGTTTGCCGCGGCGCTCGATGCCTTCGACGCCGCCGACAAGCTCAATGTCGCCCGCACCGACTACGGCTCGGAAATCCGAGACGGCGCAGCGCTTCTGACGCTCGCCACCGAGAGCCGCGTCGTGCGCAGCGAGACGCCGCGCCTCGTCAACGTCGTGAGCCGCGCCTACACGGCCCGCTCTTACACCTCGACGCAGGAGCAGGCGTGGATGCTGCTCGCCGCGCATGCCCTCGGAGAGGATGCGAAGACCGCGCAGCTCTCCATCGACGGCACGCCTGTGAACGGTGCCATCCAGCGTGCCTATGCGGCCGGCGATCTCGAAAACGGCATCACCATCAGCAACGATGGCGACACCGCGATCGACGCCGTCGTGACCGTGATCGGCGCGGCGCTCTCGCCCGAGCCGGCAATCTCGAAGGGCTTCGGCATCACCCGCAGCTACTACACGCTCGCAGGTGAACCCGTGGATCTCGAAAGCGCGTCGGGAAGCACGAGCGAGCTTGCGCAGAACCAGCGCCTCGTCGCCGTGCTCAAGATCGAGAGCAACGAAGCCGCCGGACGCATCCTGCTCGTGGACCGCCTCCCCGCAGGTCTCGAGATCGAAAACCCGCGGCTCGTCGACTCGGGCGACCTCAAAAGCCTCTCCTGGCTCAAGACCACGCTCCGTCCCGAGCACACGGAATTCCGGGACGACCGCTTCGTCGCCGCCTTCAACTTCTGGAATACGGCGCGCCGCAGCCAGAACGGCCAGACGCCCGCGGCCGGCGGGGACGACCTCGACGATGACGACAACGGCGGCGGCGAGGACGACGCCGACGACGGGGGACGCGGCGACACCACGCACGGCGGCGAAGGCAATGTAACGCTCGACAAGGTAGCGGCGTCCGCCACGGTGGCCTACGTTGTCCGCGCGGTGACGCCCGGAACCTTCGTCCACCCTGCCGCCACCGTCGAAGACATGTATCGCCCGGAACGGCATGCGCGCTCGGCCTCCGGCACGCTCACCGTGACGAACAAGGATTAGACAATAAGAAATGCGCGCCACGCGTCTTCCGAAACGGCGAACCGCAGAGGCACCCTTGTCCGAAAGCTCCAATCGCGTATCGCGATGGACAAGGCTCCCCCCACGCTCTCTGCGGATCGCCGCCCTCCTGCTCGCGGCGGTGACCCTTCCGGTCGCCGCCGTCGGCATAGCCCTCTTTATTGCGACGAGTAACCTCGGGCCCCTCCCGCTGACGGCAGCAGAGAAAACGTCCGTGACCGTTCTCGACCGCGAGAACCGCCTCCTGCGCGCCTTCACCACCAAAGAGGGCCGCTGGCGTCTTCCGCTCGAAGTCGACGAGGTCGATCCGCGCTATCTCGCCATCCTGATGGCGTTCGAGGACAAGCGCTTCTATGAGCACGCCGGCGTCGACCCGCTCGCGATGCTGCGGGCGGCTTACCTTCTCGTGCGCCACGGCTCGATCATCTCCGGCGGCTCCACGCTCACCATGCAGGTCGCCCGTCTGCTCGAAGGCCGCCACGTGCGCACGGCAGCCGGCAAGCTGCACCAAATGGCGCGCGCGCTTCAGCTCGAAGCGCATCTGTCCAAAGACGAGATCCTGCGCCTCTATCTTCGCCTCGCCCCCTTCGGCGGCAACATCGAGGGCGTGCGCGCCGCTTCCCTCGCCTACTTCGGCAAGGAGCCGCGCCATCTCTCCGTCGGCGAAGCCGCCCTCCTCGTCGCGCTTCCCCAATCGCCCGAGGCGCGCCGTCCGGACCGCCACGCGGACACGGCCCGGCGTGCCCGCGACCACGTGCTCGATCACGCGGTCGAAACCGGCGTGATCCCGAAGGCCGAGGCCGAGCGCGCCAAGAGCGAGCGCGTGCCCACCGCACGCCTGCGCTTCATGCAGCTCGCCCCGCACCTCTCCGAAACCGAGGTCACCGCACGCCCGGCGACACACATCCACCGCATGACGCTCGACCGCGAATTGCAGACCGCTGTCGAGCAGCTCACCGCCCAGCAGACGCGCCTGCTCGGCCCGCGTCTCTCCGCAGCCGTGCTCGTCGTCGACCACGCGACGGGCGAGGTGCTGGCCCACGTCGGCTCGGCCGGCTATCTCGACAAGGATCGCCAGGGCGCCATCGACATGACGAGCGCCATCCGCTCGCCGGGCTCCGCACTCAAGCCTTTCATTTACGGGCTCGCGTTCGAAAATGGGCTCGCACATCCCGAAACGCTCATCGAGGATCGCCCGACCCGCTTCGGCACCTATCGGCCTGAGAATTTCGACGAGGACTTCCACGGCACCGTCTCGATCCGTGAAGCGCTCGGCAATTCGCTCAACGTTCCCGCCGTCAAGGCGCTGGCCGCCGTCGGTCCCGGCCGTCTCGTCGGCCGCTTCCGCCGCACCGGAATCGCGCCCATCTTTCCGCGCAACACCGAACCCTCGCTCGCGGTCGCCCTCGGCGGCGTCGGCGTCACGCTGAAGGACCTCGCGACCCTTTACACGGCGCTCGCACGCGGCGGCGAAGCGATCCCGCTCGTCTGGCGCCGCAGTGACGTCACAGGCGACATCGCCGAAACGCCGCGCGAACCCACCGTGGACGCCGCACGCAACCGCCTGCTCACGCCCGTCGCATCGTGGTACGTGACCGACATCCTGAAAGACGCGCCGCCCCCGCCGAACA
>DAOMQQ010000235.1:0-3954 GCA_035445405.1 Hyphomicrobium sp. | reverse complement strand
CCGCGCCCGCGCGCTTGAAGGCGGCAAGGCTCTCCAGGATCGTGCGCTCCTCGTCCAGCGCGCCGCGCTCGGCGGCCGCCATGATCATCGCGTACTCGCCCGACACCTGATAGGCGAACGTCGGCACCTGGAAGGTCTCCGCGACGCGGCGCACGATGTCGAGATAGGGCAGCCCCGGCTTCACCATCACCATGTCGGCACCCTCGGCGATGTCGAGCGCGACCTCGCGCAGCGCCTCGTCGCCGTTCGCAGGGTCCATCTGATAGGTGCGCTTGTCGCCCTTGAGCAGTCCGCCGGAGCCGACCGCATCGCGGAAGGGGCCGTAGAACGCGCTCGCGTACTTGGCGGCGTAGGACATGATCTGCGTTGCCGTATGGCCGTCGGCTTCGAGCGCACGGCGGATTGCGCCGATGCGCCCGTCCATCATGTCTGAGGGTGCGAGGATGTCGGCGCCGGCTCCGGCCTGCACGAGTGACTGGCGGATGAGCACGTCGACCGTCTCGTCGTTCACGATCTCGCCGTCGATCAGGAGGCCGTCGTGGCCGTGGCTCGTGTAGGGGTCGAGCGCGACGTCGAGAATGACGCCCACGTCGATACCGGCGTTCTTGACGGCGCGGGTGGCGCGGCAGACGAGGTTGTCGGGGTTCAGCGCTTCGCGCGCGTCTTCGGTGCGCAGCTTCGGGTCGGTGTTGGGAAAGAGGGCGATGGCGGGAATGCCGAGCGCTTCGGCCTCACGCGCGGCTTCGACGATGAGGTCGATGGAGAGCCGCTCCACGCCCGGCATGGATGCGACGGGTTCGCGGCGGTTGTCGCCCTCGATCACGAACATGGGCCAGATCAGATCCGAGGCCGTGAGGCTTGTCTCCGCGACGAGGCGACGCGACCACGACGTGCGCCGGTTGCGTCGCGGGCGCTGAAGCGGATAGCCGCCGGGCAGATTGGACGTGCGGTCGGAGAGAGGTTTGTCGGAGGTCACGCTGTGGGTCCTGGGGCCTGATGTGGGTCGGCGCGAACCATCCCGCTTCGCGCAGCCGCGCGCAAGCCCTCCAGGGCATTTCGGTCAACGGCAGATTTTCTTGAACTTCCGCGGCGCCATATCGACGTGGAAATGATTGCGGTGCGCCTCGTTGGCTTCGGGACCGAGGGTGGTGCCGAAAATTCTGCAGGCCGAATCGTGGGCGGCGTAGAGGAAGCGGGCCGTGTTGTCGCGCGGGGGCGCGCGCTCGGCGGGCATCGCGGCCTGAATGGCGGGGTCCGGTTCGCCGCGGCGCTGCTTGCGCTTCTTTTTGTCGGCGGACTTGTTGTTCTTCGTCTTGGCGTTGGGCTCAGTGCCGGGTTCGGCCTCGGGGCCGCCGAGGTGGAGCGCGGCCTGCTTGGCGAGCGGGTTCGTCTTTTCGGCGTTCTTCGGCAGACCTTCGACGAGCGTCGCTCGGGGGATCGGCTTGCCGGCCGCGACCGCTTCGGCCTGCGCTGCGGCTTCGGCAGCAGCCTTCTCGGCGGCGGCTTTCGCGGCGGCCGCCTTTTCGGCCGCGAGCTTCGTCGCGACGATTTCTCTCGCGATGTCGCGGCGGTTCGGTCCCCACCCGGCCAGCACCTCGGCGGTCTTGCCCTTCCTCGTCATGAAACCGCGGATGTCGAGAGCGTTCGCCTTGCCATGCTCGGAGAGCTTGTTGCCCACGCGGCCGTAGGCCATGCGGCAGGAGTAGTCGCTCATCGATTCCATCTTGATGACCTCGGCGCCGAGGTGGCGCTTGGCGAGGCGCTGGATGTCCTCGGTGATCCATTGATGCAGCGCGACGACCATGTCGCAGGACACCACGGCGGGCGGAGAGACCGAGACCTCCGGGTTCTTGCCGATGGAGATGAGACGGACGGGCGCGTGGGCGCCGCAGTCGCCCTTGCGCATCGGCGGCTCTGGGACCACGACGACATCGAGGCCTTTGAGAAGCTGGGTGCAGCGGGCGCGCGCGAGTTCCACGTCCTCGGCGGGCCACTCATCGGGATTTGGCTTCTTGGCCGGTTCTGCTTTCGCGGGTTCCGCGGCCTTTGTCGCAGGCTCGCCTTTCGGATCGGCTTTGTTCGCCGGCGGAGTTTTGGGATCTGCCTCGGAAGCGGATTTTTCCGCTGCTTTGGTGGCCGGCTTGGTGCCAGGTGCCGCGGCTTTCTCTGTCGGAGCGTCCGTGGACGGAGCGGCCGGCTGTTGGGGGGCCTTGCCGTAAACCGGGCGCGGCTTGCGCACCGGAAGCTCGATCTCCGATTGGACGGGCTCTTGCCTCGCCTTCTCTTTCTCTTTTGCGGCGCGCGACTTCTTTTTCTTCTTGCCGGAGCCGATGGCGTTCTGTGCGGCGGCCGTCGCCTGAGCCGCGGCTTTCGTCGCGTCGATCACGATGGTTTCGAACGCGCCCGTGACGGAGCCCGCGAAGGAGCCGTCGTTCGCCATGGCGGCGAACGGCGCACCGCAGGCGCAAAGAAAAGCAACGGCTGGCCAAAGCTGCCTCATGGGCGCGGACATAAGGCTCATGGGGGCTGTCCTGATCCACGGGGAGGCGCGTGATGCTCAACAATCGCCGCCTCGGGGCGAGGCAATGGAGCGAATCATGCACCTAGTTTCATCTCATCACCGAACGCTGTATAGCCGCCAATTGTGGCTCAACAAGTGGACCGTTCCCGGACGTATTTGGAATATGGGGACGATCCGGCGTGTGGGAAGGGAGCGGGGGATGACGGACGCAGCAGAAAATGCGCTGAAGATGGAGATCGTGGGCTCGCTCGCGGTCGTCACGCTTGCGCGCCCGCGCGCCCTCAACGCGCTCACCTGCCTCATGCGCGCGAAGCTCTCGGAGCATCTCTGGGCCTTTGCACGCGATCCGCAAGTCTACGCGGTGGTGCTGCAGTCCGAAAGCCCGCGCGCGTTCTCGTCCGGCTCGGATGTGCGCGAGGTGCTGTCGCTTGCGCGGGCCGATCTCGCCCAAGGCAAGAAGACGTTCGCCGACGAGTATGCGCTCAACTGGCAGTGCGAGTGCTTCTCGAAGCCGATCGTGTCGCTGATCGACGGCATGGTGATGGGCGGCGGCGTCGGCATCAGTCTCTACGGCACCCATCGCGTGGCGGGCGAGGGCTACGCGTTCGCCATGCCCGAAACCATGATCGGGCTCTTTCCGGATGTCGGCGTGTGCCATGCGCTGGCCCGCCTGCCCGACCATGTGGGGATGTACCTCGGCCTCACCGGGCGCAGCGTCGGGCGGGCGGACGCCTACGCGCTCGAGCTTGTCACGCACTGCATCGCACGCGAGCGCTTCGAGGAGATCAAGGCGGCGCTGGCGGACACGTGGCCCGTCGATACGGTGCTGGACGAGCGCCACGTGGAGCCGGGGCCGGGCGATCTTGCGCCGTATCGTCATGTGATCGCCGATTGCTTCTCGGCGGTGACGGTGGAGGAGATCGTCGCAAGGCTCGGGGCCGTCGAAGGCATGCATCGGGATTGGGCGCAGGCCGTCGCCCGGGATCTCGGCAAGCGCTCGCCGCTGTCGCTCAAGATCACGCACCGCCACATCCGCGAGGCGCAGGCCCGCGACCTGCGCCAGACGCTGCAGATCGATTACCGGCTCGCGGTCCGGATGCTCGAAGCCGACGGCGATTTCTACGAGGGCGTGCGCGCGGCGCTGATCGACAAGGACGGGGCGCCCGCGTGGTCGCCGTCGCGGCTCGAGGATGTGACGGAGGCGATCGTCTCTTCCTATTTCGCGCCGCTGGCCGAGGATGAGCTCGTTCTGCCGACGCGCCAGGAAATGCAGGCGCTGCGGGCGTAAAAGCCGATACGAACACGGCGCCGGGGCCTCAAAACAGGACCAAGGTTTACCTGCTTTTTACCTCATAGATTGAGCTAATTTTTATGGGTTCCGCGTAGCCTGACCTCAGAACCGGAAAACGGTCGCGTCAAACAGGTAAGTGAGT
>DAOMQQ010000234.1:0-3978 GCA_035445405.1 Hyphomicrobium sp. | reverse complement strand
AACAAGGGAGTTTTACATGAGTGCACGGTTTTTTGCTGCGGTCCTGGGGATGGGCGCTGCAGTGTGCCTCGCGGTGCCGGCCGAAGCCCGGCATGACAACGGTCCGGTCAGCTCGCAGTACGAGAAGAACTCGTCTCGCCAGCAGTCGAAGGCGGTCTACCGCACCACGCAGAAGGCGCGGTCAGGTGTCCAGTCGCGCCGCGCCGCGCAGTCTCGTCGCGCCGGTAGCGGCAAGCAGGCCCGCGGCCGCGCCACGCAGGCTCGCAAGCAGGCGCGCCGTTCGGCGGGCATGAACAAGGTCGCGTCGCGCGCCGTCACGGCAGGCCGTTCGGGCGGTGGCGGTGCTTCGCGTAGCTGCCTGACCCCCGCAGCGCGCGGTCTTCTCGGCCGCATCGAGGCGCAGTTCGGCACCGTGCAGGTGATCTCGACCTGTCGTCCGGGCGCGAAGATCCGCAACACCGGCCGGCCCTCGCGCCATGCCTCGGGTAATGCGATCGACTTCAACGCCGGCGGCCGCAAGGGCGCGATCATTGCGTGGCTGCGTGCGAACCACCACAGCGGTGGCACGATGACGTACGCCCGCATGAGCCACATCCACGTGGACATCGGTCCGCGCTTCGTCTCGCTCAACCACGGCGGGCGGCGCGGCTAACCATTTCGCCATGCGAAATGATAAAGGGAGCGGTCGTCCGCTCCCTTTTTTGTTTTCGGACACAAGGTGCGCGAAGCTTCGGATAGGGGACGTTGTGCTTTGTGGATGGCCGGCGCACTTGCGCCGGGTCGCCTTGCTCCCGGGCGCTTCGCGCCGCCGTTTTGCGGACGCAAGCTGCGTGAAGCTTCGGATACGGGGCGCGGCAGTCCATGCGGAGCTTGGCTTCGCCAAGACGCTCCCGGGCGCTTCGCGCCGGTTTTCCCTGCTTGTCATCCCGGCCAAGCGAGGCGAATGGCGAGCGCCGAGCCGGGACCCCAGCGAAAGCTCCTATCGCAAAATATTGCGTCTTCGACGAGCCTTGCGCTGGGTCCCGGATAAGCCCCGCTCACGCTCCGCCTTTCCGGGATGACACAGGGGGCGAGGCGATCGGGCCCGGCTGTGCTTTTGCGCAGGCGGCTCAGCGCGCCTTGAGCCGTGGCCAGGCTTTGAGACGGCGGGCGGCCTCCGCCATGTCGCTTTCGGTGCCGGCATAGGAAAAGCGCAGGTACCGGTTGCCGCGAGTTTCATCGAAGTCGAGGCCGGGCGTGACGGCGACGCCGATCTCGTCCAGCATCGTGCGGGCAAAGCCGAGAGCGTCGTCGGTGAACGCCGACACGTCGGCGTAGAGATAAAACGCGCCGTCGGCGGGTGCGAGGGCCGAGAGACCGGCTTCGGGAAGCGCCTCGAGAAGGAGCGCGCGGTTTCGTGCGTATGTCTCCCGGTTGCGTTCGAGCTCGCCGACATCTTCGAAGGCACCGAGGGCCGCCACTTGCGAGGCCGCGGGTGCGGAGATGAAGAAGTTCTGCTGGAGCCGCTCGATCGTGCGCACGAGGGCGGGAGGCACAACGAGCCAGCCGATCCTCCATCCGGTCATCGCGTGGTATTTCGAGAAGCTGTTGATCACGATGACGTCGTCCGAGACGGAGAGGGCCGTCGTTGCCGGCGCTTCATACGTGAGCCCGTGGTAGATCTCGTCCGATATGAACCAGAGGCCGTTCGCGTCCGCGTAGCCAATGAGCGCGGCGAGGCGGTCGGGCTCGATCATGGTGCCGGTGGGGTTGGCAGGGCTCGCGACCAGAAGTCCGTCGAGGGTCTCGCGCTCATGAAGGGCGGCGAGATCGTCCGGCGTCGGCATCCAACGGGTTCCGGGGCCCGTTTCGACGAGCGGCGTCCGGCAGCCGAGCGCGGAGAGAATGTGACGGTAGCAAGGATAGCCGGGCGAGGGCAGTGCTACGCGTGCGCCGGCGTCGAACACAGCGAGGAACGCGAGGAGGAACGCGGCCGAGGACCCCGAGCAGACGATGACGCGGCTTTCGTCGACATCGACGCCATAGCGTTCGCGATAGCTCATGGCGATGCGGGCTCGGAGCGCGTCGATGCCGAGGGCTGCCGTGTAGCCCAGCGTTTCGGTGTCGAGAGCGCCACGCACCGCGGCGCGTGCCGTCTCCGGCGCAGGCGTTCCGGGCTGGCCGACCTCCATATGGATGATGGAGCGCCCCTGCCGTTCCAGATCCGCAGCCGCACGCATCACGTCCATGACGATGAAGCTCGCGACGTTGCTACGTGCGGCGGGCTTGCGGCCCCTGTTCCTGCTTCCGGTTTCCGATTTTCGGCCGAGATCGTCAGTCATATGTGGTTGCCTCGGTCTCGCGGAAAAATTTCGCGGCTCGCATGCCTGACGGATGTTTCCCTGCGGGATTTTTCAACGTCCGGCGTGGCCTTCCTTTGGCCGCATTGACGCCCGCTCATGCCGTTCGAACCTGGAACGGAACGATCGTGTCTCGCGGGAATGCGCTGGGCTTATAGGTGCCGCGAGGTCTTCTGGCCAGCGCCGTCGTCCGCGGTCTTGCGTCCACCGCCTCTCTATGCCCATCTAGCGGTGTGAGCGAAGCGGCGCGGAGGGCAAGGCTGCGATCGGTTCGCGTTCCTTCGAGCGACCCGGAGAGCCATGGATACGACCATCCGCAGATTGGGGACAAAGTGGGTGTCCGGCGTGCGTGCCGGTCTTCGTGCGGCCGCAACACTTGGGTTCATGGCCACGACAGCCGTGACGCTCTATCCCGCGGCGGAAGCTGAGGCGCAGGGCATTTCGCTCATCCGCGACACCGAGATCGAGGCGCTGCTCAACGATTATTCGCAGCCCATCTTCCGCGCGGCCGGCCTCGGCACCGGGCGCGTCAAGGTGCGGATCGTCAACAGCGATTCCTTCAACGCGTTCGTCATGGACGGGCGCAACGTATTCATGCACACCGGCACGCTGATGCAAGCCGATACGCCCAACGAGGTGATCGGCGTGCTCGCGCACGAGGCCGGCCATATCGCCGGCGGGCACATGGCTTCGCTGCGCGCGCGTATCGCCAAGGACCAGACGCGCTCGCTGCTCGTGCAACTTCTCGGCATCGGCGCGATGATCGGCGGTGCGATGGCGGGCGGCGACGCGGGCCGCGAGATCGGAAGCGCCGGGCAGGGCGTGATGATGGGCGGCAACGAGGTCATCATGCGCGGCCTCACGGCGGAGCGGCGCTCGCAGGAGAGCGCGGCCGACCAGGCCGGTCTCGGATACCTCAACGCCACCGGGCAGTCCGGCCTCGGGATGCTGAGGACGTTCGAGCGTTTCGCCGGGCAGGAACTGTTCTCGGACGCGCATCGCGACGCGTTCGCGCGGACCCACCCCGTGGCGACGGACCGCCTGGCGCGGCTGCGGCTGCTCGTCGAGTCGTCCCCGAACTATAACGTCAAGGATCCGCCGGAACTGCAACTGCGCCACGACATGGTCCGCGCCAAGATCTCGGGATACATGGAGCCGCCGTCGGTGGTGTTCAATCGCTATCCGCATTCGAACACCAGCCAGCCCGCACGCTATGCCCGCGCCATCGCCTCGTTCCGGCAGGGAGCGGGCGGGGTCGAGCAGGGCTTGGCCGGGACGGACGCGCTGATCCGCGATTATCCCAACAACCCGTACTTCTGGGAGCTCAAGGGCGACATCCTGCACAAATCGGGCCGGTTGCGCGAGGCGATCGCCCCGCTCCGCAGGGCGCTTTCGATGCATCAGGGCGGGGCGACGCTGGTGCGCGTGCAGCTCGCTCAATCCATGATCCAGACCAAGGATGCCGGGATGGCCGACGAGGCTGTCGCTCTTCTACGCCAGGCCGTGCAGGCGGAGCCCGACAACGCCACGGCCCATAACGCGCTGGGGCAGGCCTATTACGACAAGGGCCAGTTCGCGCAATCGGAGCTGGCGCGCGCGCAGGGTCTTTTCTATGTTGGCGCCGTCAAGCAGGCGCAGG
>DAOMQQ010000233.1:0-3986 GCA_035445405.1 Hyphomicrobium sp. | reverse complement strand
CTGTTCTACGGACACTACGATGTGCAACCTCCCGATCCGCTGGAGCTTTGGACGAAGCCGCCGTTCGAGCCGCGCATCGCCAACGACAAGCTGAACGGCAAGGTGATCGTCGCGCGCGGGGCCGAGGACAACAAAGGCCAGCTCATGACCTTCCTCGAAGCCGCGCGCGCGTGGACGGAAGTGGTGGGTGAGCTGCCGGTTGCCGTCTCGGCGATGATCGAAGGCGAGGAGGAGTGCGGCTCTCCGTCGCTGCCGGGCTTTCTCAAGAAATCGGGCCGCGAGATCACGGCCGACCTGGTGCTCGTCTGCGATACCGGGCAGTGGGACAAGGATACGCCGGCCATCACGACGATGCTGCGCGGGCTCGCAGGCCTCGAAGTGATCGTGAAGGGGCCATCGCGCGATCTGCACTCGGGCCTTTACGGCGGCGCGGCGATGAATCCGATCCGTGCGCTGACGCGTGTTCTCGGCAAGATGTACGACGACCGCGGGCGCATTCGTATCCCGGGGTTCTACGACGGCGTGGAGAAGCCGGGACGCGCGCAGCTCAAGCAGTGGAAGGCGCTCGGGCTCGGGCCCGATCAGCTTCTCAAGCCGGTCGGGCTTTCGGAGCCCGCGGGCGAAGCGTCCGCTTCGCTTATCGAGCAGCTCTGGTCACGGCCGACGCTCGAATTCAACGGCATCACGGGCGGCTATCAGGGAGCCGGATCGAAAACGATCATTCCCGCGCAGGCGTCGGTGAAGATCACGTGCCGGCTTGTTCCGGGACAGGATCCGGAGCATGTGCTCGGCGCCGTTCAGCAGTTCGTGCGCGACAACCTGCCCGCAGACTGCACGGCGGAGTTTCTCGGCGTGCACGGCAGTGCGGCGATCGGCTTCGATACGTCCGCGCCGGCGGTGGGCGCGGCGGCGCAGGCGCTCAGCGAGGAATGGGGCGTGCCGGCGGTGCTGATGGGCTGCGGAGCATCGATCCCCATCGTCACGTCGTTCAAGTCCGCGCTCGGCATGGACAGCCTGCTCATCGGCTTCGGGGTCGAAGACGACCGCATCCATTCTCCGAACGAGAAATACAACCTGAAGAGCTTCAAGAAGGGCGCGCGGAGCTGGGTGCGGATTCTGGACGCTCTTGCGCGTCAGGCGGCGTGACATGGCGCAACCGAAACAGATGACGGTGCCGGGGCTCGTCCTGCTCGTTCTGGCTCTGGCCGTTCTCTACTACTTCGAGCAGCCGCAGGACGAGAAGGCACGCGACGCAACGGCGCCGACGCGTCCGAATGCCGAGCGCGTGAGGAGGGATGCCGCGTCGACGTCAGGGGCGTTCGACTATTACACGCTTGCGCTCTCGTGGAGCCCGACGCATTGCGAGAGCGAGGACGGGGCTCGCGATGCGCAGCAGTGCGCACCGCGCCATGGACGGCCCTATGGCTTCATCCTGCACGGTCTTTGGCCGCAGTACGACGACGGGTTTCCGGAGAGCTGCGAGACGCGGGAGCGTCCCTTCGTACCGGATCGGGTGATCTCGGAGATGAGCGACATCATGCCGAGCCGCGGTCTCGTCATTCACCAGTATCGCAAGCACGGAACCTGCTCTGGACTTGCACCCGACGCGTACTTCGATAAATCGCGTCAGCTCTTCCGCAGCATCACGGTGCCGGACAGGTTCCGCAATCCGCGCGAGGCGCAGTTTCTCAGCCCCGACGATGTGATCCATGCCTTCGCGGCAGCCAATCCCAAGCTCGATCGCGACATGATGGCGGTGGTCTGCGCCAGCCCTGGAAATCGTTTCCGCGAGCTTCGCGTCTGCTTCTCGAAGGCGGGCGAGCCGATCCGCTGCGGGCGAAACGAGGCGCAACAGCGGCTTTGCCGGACGCAGCGCATGCATGTGCCGCCGCTGCGTGCGGCGGGGCGCAACTGATTTCCTGCACAGCCTGTGGATAAGTCTGCGTTTGCCCCGATCGCGCCACTTGTCGCGACCGCGGGCACGCCGCAAGCTTCGAGTCGTACTGCGTTCGGTCGTCGTTCATGCGGAAGTTGGGCATGCGGGGATATGCAAACGAGCGCGGTCTGCCGCCGCTAGCTGAAAGTGGCTTTCCGAGGAGAGGGGACGCGAGGTCCGCTGGCCCGGTGCCGCGGCGCGATTGCGTGCGTCGTGTCGAGCATCGCCGTGCTGCGCGCCTTACGGCGGCGCGACGCGTCCTCGACGGTGTCGGGGGGCTCGGCTGGAGCGTTATCGGCTTCCTGATGGGCGCGGTGTTCTGGCACTTCGTCGGCTTTTGGAGCTTCGTGTCGGATGTGGTGCTCGCCGGGCATCCGTCAGCATCGTTCGACCGCTCGCGGTCGGATGCGCTGCAGATCGAAGCCTTCCAGACCGCAGCTGGATCTCGGGACGCTCCATTGGTTATCGCCTCGTGCACGGCGCTGCAACTCGACCGCAAGACAGGCGCAATTTCTTCCGGCGTCTGCGGTGAGGATTTTGCGCCCTCTTTCAGTGCGTCTGCCAAACAGCGCGAAGATCGGGCCGCGACGAGCGATGGCGGGGGTGCGTGGGCCGCTCCGGTCACGCCCGCGCGCGCGAACAATCTGCGCTGACCGTGAAATTCCGTTCATGCGACGATTTTCCCCGCGCTGTGGCTCGGCCATAAGCGCACTTCAAAATCAATGCGTTGTCCGGCGAGATGCAGACGACGAGCACGTTGCGCGGTCCGGAGCGCCCGAAAGCTGCCCCGATGCGCGCGTATCAGCGCTCGGCTTTTTGTTCAAGTCGTTGAGTCGTGTTCGTATTTTGTGGAGTCGTCAGACATGGACCTTGTCGCCGGACAGAGCTGGAGCTATCGCGCCCCGCAGGGGTTCGAAACGTCCCGGCTTTTGATTGGAGCCATCGCGTCCTTCGGCGACGATCAGCACATCGTATGTGCCGCGGCCGTTCACGCTCCGCGGCGCCATGCCGACGGCCATTTCGAACGCGTGACCATTCCCTTCCTGCCCATGACGGAGGCGGCCTTCCGTGCGAGCATCGTCGATCGCGACGAGGAGGCGGAGCCCTTGCCGCAGGCGTTCGCGGAGAAGCTCACGGCGTGGCAGAATGATCCCAAGGGGCTTACGACGTTCACGGTGCCGTTCGAGGGATTTCTGGATCAGATGATCGCCAAGCAGATGGCGGAGATCGCCGGCCTCTCGGCGGCCTAGCTCGTCGGTCGGCGACCCGCTTCGCTCAGCCGGCTTTTTTCATGCGGGTCTTGTTGGCCCGCTCCGGCTTCCATGATGCGGGCGCAAGAGCGATCAGGCCGAGTGCCGGTGCCGGGCTTTCGACAGACTCCAGGCTGCTCGGATCGAGGCTCCAGCGTTTGGCCAGGCTGAGGACGTGCTTCTCGGTGGGATAGAAAACGATCTCGCCACCGGCATCGCCTTTGCGGCCCCGTACGCCGCGGAAATCGAACAGCTTGAGGCCGAGGCGGCGCTCCTCCCGGGTGATGCGCCCCCGGTTCCACATGATGCCGGCATCCGTGATGGCGAAGGCGCGCACGAGGCGGCCATCGAGCATGCGCGCCCAGGCGAAGCAATCGATGGGCGGATAGGCAAAGAAATACTGGACCTCGACGAAGCGGTCTCCCAGGCGCCGTAACATGGGCATTGCCTTATCCGTGAACGTGCCGCCCGCCGGAAAGGGGAGGGACAGCCCGACGACGAACGTCCAGCCGTTGACGGGCGGCGAAACGAAGACGTGGTCGTTGCCGAGGTGATCGTCGTAGACGGTGCCGATACCCGATTGCCAATTGCAGGGCTCGGATAGGACAAGCCCCAATTCTTCCGCGACCGCTTGCGTGTCACGGCTGCGCACGGCGAGCCACGCCATTCTGTATCCGAATGAGGACGGGTGGTCCGGGCTTTTCTCGAAAAGCACACGATCCCCCGCAAGACGCGGCGCGAGCACGCGGGCCGCGATCGCGACGGTGAGAGTGACCATGATGACAATCGCCAGAATCACG
>DAOMQQ010000232.1:0-3998 GCA_035445405.1 Hyphomicrobium sp. | reverse complement strand
TACCTGGATCGGGACGAGTTTGTGCTGACAAATTCGCAACAGTTGTGTTTCCAGCTCGTGTCTTCCCTTGGCGCAAGGCCTGATGAAACACCGGAATATGGCTCGATAGGGGCGCTTCTTGCTCACTAATTGTTGCGCAATATTGCATCAGGCGACTGTGGCTAATGCGCCGCAGCAATCTCTACCGACCTGACCCACTGTCCTTTTTCAAAGTTTACGTGCTGGAAATAGGGAATAAATTTTGCGGTGCACTCTAAAACCCGCAGAATACGGAATACCGAGGAAGCGCCGCCCTTTTGGCTCCCTTCCCGCCGTCACATGACAGCGACACGACATAATGTCGCAAGCCGTCCATAGGGGGTCGAGGCGTCCGGGCGCGTCCTCGCCCCGCAATTGATGCCGCGGCCGGGCTCTGCTAGGCCCCTCCCACGCTTCCATTTCAAAGAGACCGCAATGATTCCCCGTTACACGCGCCCCGAAATGGCTTCCATCTGGACGCCCGAGACCCGCTTCCGGATCTGGTTCGAGATCGAGGCGCACGCCGCGACCGCCATGGCCGAGATCGGCATCGTGCCGAAGGAGGCCGCGCGCGTAATCTGGGAAAAGGGTTCTGAGGCCGTCTTCGATACCGAGCGCATCGACGAGATCGAGGCCGTCACCAAGCACGACGTCATCGCCTTCCTGACCCACCTCGCCGAGCTCGTGGGACCGGAAGCGCGCTTCGTGCACCAGGGCATGACGTCGTCGGACGTGCTCGATACCTGCCTCAACGTGCAGCTCGTGCGCGCCGCCGACCTCCTGATCGCCGACGTGGACCGCCTGCTCGCCGCCCTCAAGACGCGCGCATTCGAGCACAAGACCACCGTCACCATCGGCCGCAGCCACGGCATCCACGCCGAGCCGACCACATTCGGCGTCAAGCTCGCCTACGCCTATGCCGAGTTCGCCCGCGCCCGCGAACGGCTCGTCGCCGCCCGCCGCGAGGTCGCCACCTGCGCCATCTCGGGCGCCGTCGGCACCTTCGCCAACATCGATCCTTCGGTCGAGGTGTATGTCGCCCGGCAGCTCGGCCTCGAGCCCGAGCCGGTCTCGACCCAGGTCATCCCGCGCGACCGCCACGCCATGTTCTTCGCGACGCTGGCCGTCGTCGCCTCCTCCATGGAGCGGCTGGCGACCGAGATCCGCCACCTGCAGCGCACCGAGGTGCTCGAGGCGGAAGAGTTCTTCTCGGCCGGCCAGAAGGGCTCGTCGGCCATGCCGCACAAGAGAAACCCCGTTCTGACCGAGAACATCACCGGCCTCGCCCGCATGGTGCGGGCCTACGCGCTGCCCGCGATGGAGAACGTCGCCCTCTGGCACGAGCGGGACATTTCGCACTCGTCCGCCGAGCGCATGATCGGCCCCGACGCCACCGTCACCCTCGACTTCGCACTGAACCGCCTCGCAGGCGTTATCGAGAAGCTCGTCGTCTATCCCGAGAACATGCAGAAGAACCTCGACAAGCTCGGCGGCCTGCACAATTCCCAGCGCGTGCTGCTCGCCCTCACCCAGGCCGGCGCCTCGCGCGAGGAATCGTACGCCCTCGTCCAGCGCAACGCGATGAAGACGTGGGAGCACGGCGCAGACTTCCTGGCCGAGCTCAAAGCCGATCGGGACGTGACCGCGAAAGTCCCTGCCGCCGCGCTCGAAGCGCTGTTCGACCTCGGCTATCATCTCAAGCACGTCGACACGATCTTCGCGCGGGTCTTCGGCGAAGCGTAACGGGCCTGGCCCGCCAGGGCTCGGCCGTACCTGCGCACTCACAGGTCACCTTAGGGTCCGTACTCATTATTGGATGGGCATTGACGCGAGGACTTTCGTGCTGCCGGCAGGAGCGAAAGCGCAGCAAACCTCCATGGTTTGCAAGCTTTCGCAACGAACCGGCGGGGCGAAAGGACCGCGCCCCTCCGGGGTGAGCCAAGACAAGCCAATGGCGGCGTCGTCGTGCCGGAGGCACGCCTTCGGCGTGACGCGCTTTTCCTGGCCCTTGGCTTATCTTGGCCCATCAATGTCCCATCGAATATTGAGTACGGACCCTAGCATGAACCGCCCGCTGACCACCCTCGTCGGCTATGGCTGTGCCGCCCTCGGCGCAGCCTTTTTCTCGACCAAGGCGATCTTCATCAAGCTCGCCTACCAGGATCAGCTCGACGCCTCGCTCTTCCTTGCCTACCGCATGATCTTCGCGACGCCCGTGTTCGTCGCGATCGGCATCTGGGCCTACGCGAAACGCTCGGCAAAAGGCGCTCCGCCACCGGATTGGGGCAGCGTGGCGTGGGCCTCGTTCGTGGGGTTCGTGGGCTATTACATGGCGTCCGCCTTCGATTTCGCGGGCCTGCAATACATCTCCGCGAGCCTCGAACGGCTGGTGCTGTTCACCTATCCGCTGTTCGTGATGATCATCGGCGCGCTCTTCTATGCGGAGGCCGTCACCGCGTTCGCCATCGCGGCCGCCGTCGTGACCTACATCGGGCTCGGCGTCGTGTTCGCGGTCGACCTCCCGGTGGGCGGACGCGACACCGCTCTCGGCACGGCCCTCGTCCTCGGCGCGGCTATTTCCTTCGCGTGGCACCAGATCCTGGCCAAGCGCGTGATCGTGCACCTCGGCCCGATGCTGTTCACGAGCATCGCCTTGACGTCGGCCGGCGTCTTCTGCGTGCTCCATCATGTCGTCTTCGGAAGCGGCGATTTCGCCGCCACGCCCCGCTTCCTGTGGCTCGCGTTCGGCTGCGCCATCGTCGCGACCGTGCTGCCGACGTTCCTCATCAGCGCCGGCCTCGCGCGCGTCTCCTCCCAAGCCGTCTCCATGATCGCGACCGTCTCGCCGCTGGTGACGATCGGGCTCGCCATCGCGATCCTGCACGAGCCGTTCACAGCCGCCGACGCCGCAGGCGCTGCGCTCGTGCTGCTCGGCGTGGGGCTCTACACGTGGGGCAACAGCCGCGCAAAGCGGCCGCCGACCGAGCGCGCGAATTAGGCGACTAGATCGCCGCCCCGTCCGACGACCATGATCGTCCGGACGCAACATCGGCCTTGCCGCTCAACTTCTCTCTGGCTTCACCACGCGGTTTGGATCCATTGTCGGCGCCGCCCCTGGTCCAACGGACAATCCAGAAAGCCGAATGACCTCTGCACCTCCCTCCACGACCGCCGACAAAGACACGCTTTTCCGGCGCATCGTCGTCACGCTGTGCGCCCTCGCCGTGTTTCGCATCGGCCAATGGATTCCCCTACCGGGTCTCGACCTCGCAGCACTCGGCCACTCTCAGGAGCTCCTTGCCGTCGGCTCTCCTCGCGCGATGACATCCATCATGGCGCTCGGCATCGCGCCCTTGCTGACGGCGCTGATTTTGGCGGAAAGCGCGATGTGCGCGTCCATGCGTCTTCGCCGATGGGCTGCGACGCCTGCCGGGCACGCGAGGCTGTGGCGCGCCGCCATCGTCGGGGCGCTCGTGCTGGCGAGCCTGCAGGCCTACGGCGTCGCGTCGTCGCTCGCCACGATCCCGGGATTGGTCGTCGCGCCGGGATGGCAATTCTATGCAGGCACGGTCACCTCGTTCCTGGGCGCAACCCTCATCGTCGTCTTGCTCGCATCCTGGATTACGACGCACGGGATCGCTCCCGGGATCTGGGTCCTCTTTGGCGCAATCCAGGCCGAGGCGTTCATACAGCCGCTTCTGGCTCAGCTCCCGCTGCTCGCGATGGGCGCGCTCAGCCCGGAGAACTTTCTTGGAAACGTCGCCCTGCGGTTCGCTGTCCTCGCGGCCGCAACAGCCGTGCTCGCCACCCTCGTCAAGGCCAGGCCGCCTCTCTCGGATGCGCTGGAGCTGATCTGGACGCCGCTCGTCGCGGGCTTGGTCGTGAGCCTCTCGGTGGGCGCCCTGCTGATCCTCCAACGCCTCCTCTTTCCCGCGGGCAGCCTCGACATCACCGCCCAGTTCGCGGCCGACATCTACCTT
>DAOMQQ010000231.1:0-4010 GCA_035445405.1 Hyphomicrobium sp. | reverse complement strand
AGCATTTCCTTGGTCATGAGATCGAGATGGTTGGTCGGCTCGTCCAGCACAAGGAAGTTCGGCGGATCGAAGAGCATCTCGGCCATCACGAGGCGCGCCTTCTCGCCGCCCGACAACACACGGCATTTCTTTTCGACGTCGTCGCCCGAAAAGCCGAAGCAGCCCGCGAGCGTGCGTAGCGATCCCTGCCCTGCCTGCGGGAAGGCGTGCTCAAGCGATTCAAAGACCGTCAGATCGCCGTCCAGAAGATCCATGGCGTGCTGGGCGAAGTAGCCCATCTTCACGCTCGGGCCGATGGCCACCGTTCCCCGATCCGGCGCGGACGCGCCCGCCACCAGCTTCAGCAGCGTGGACTTCCCCGCGCCGTTGATACCCATCACGCACCAGCGCTCGCGACGGCGCACCTGGAAGTCGAACCCGTCGTAGATGCTGCGGCTGCCATAGCTCTTGTGCACGCCCTTGAGCGTTGCCACGTCCTCGCCGGAGCGGGGCGCTGCCGGGAATTCGAACAGCACCGACTGGCGCCGCTTCGGCGGCTCGACGCGCTCGATCTTCTCCAGCGTCTTGACGCGGCTCTGCACCTGGGCCGCGTGGGAGGCGCGCGCCTTGAAGCGCTCGATGAAGCGCAGCTCCTTCGCCAGCATGGCCTGCTGGCGGTCGAACTGCGCCTGCTGCTGCCTTTCCTTTTGCGCGCGTTGCTGCTCGTAGAACTCGTAATTGCCGGAGTAGGTCGTCAGCGTGCCGCCGTCGATCTCGACGATCTTTGTCACGATGCGGTTCATAAACTCGCGGTCGTGCGAGGTCATCATCAGCGCGCCTTCGTAGCCCTTGAGGAATTCCTCCAGCCAGATCAGGCTTTCAATGTCCAGGTGGTTGCTCGGCTCGTCGAGCAGCATCGCGTCGGGGCGCATGAGCAGGATGCGGGCAAGCGCAACGCGCATCTTCCAGCCGCCTGAGAGTTTGCCGACGTCGCCGTCCATCATCTCCTGCGTGAAGGAGAGCCCGTCGAGCACCTCGCGCGCGCGGCCTTCGAGCGCGTAGCCGCCGAGCTCCTCGAAGCGGCTCTGGACTTCGCCGTAGCGCTCGATGAGCGTTTCCATCTCGTCGGCGCGCTCGGGGTCCGCCATCGCCGCCTCGATGCCGGCAAGCTCGGCGGCCAGCTCGCTCACGGGGCCGGCTCCGTCCATGACCTCGGCGACGGCGCTCTTCCCGGCCAGCTCGCCGACATCCTGGCTGAAGTAGCCGATGGTGACGCCGCGATCGACGGAGACCTGGCCCTCGTCCGCCTGCTCCTGCCCGGTGATGAGGCGGAAGAGGGTCGTTTTGCCCGCACCGTTGGGTCCGACGAGGCCGACCTTCTCGCCACGGAGCAACGCGGCGGAGGCCTCGATGAAGAGGATCTGGTGGCCGTTGTGCTTGGAGATGTTGTCGAGATGAATCATGGGGCGCATTTACGTGGGCGCGAGGTGCCACGGCAAGGGGCCAAGGGGCGCACCCGGCCCGTACGCCCTCAACGCTCGGCGATATGCGCGAAAAAGGCCACGAGCGCGTCGAGTTCCGGGTCGGGGATCTGCTCGACACCGAAGCCCGGCATGTGCTGCCCCGGCCATGTGCGGACGGATTTTGGATCGCGGATCAGGGCTCTCAGGCCGATGGGCGTCAGATACTCCGTCACATTCATCGGCCGGCCGAGATCGGGGCCGACCTCGCCCTCGCCCGCCCCGTTCAACCGATGGCAGGGCAGGCAATTGCGGATGAAGCTCGTCTGCCCACGGCGCTCCGGCGCGTCCTCGTGCAGGGCGGAACCGACCGCAAGCTGTGGCCAGCGCGTGACGGGATCGGCCACCGCGGTCAGCGCAACGAGCGCATAGGGCCATTGCTCGTTGGCGATGCCCGAGCGTTCGGGGTTTTCCCATACGAGATAGAATGGCCCTGCGCCGACGGTCTTGTTCGGAAGGGCCGGCCACGGCGCAGCCGGGTCCTCGACGGCGAGCCACGCGACGGAGCCGCCTTCTCTCGCACGCATGACATCGTCGGCCGGGATCTGCGCCACGAACCCGTCGCTCGCGCGGGCTTCGATCGTGTCGATGCCGTCGAGCGCCTCGGCGCCGATCAGTTCGAGCAACGGTACGACCCGGTAGGTCATCTCCCGGCGATAGGAGAGATCATTCGGCACGGTCAGAGAAACCGCGTCCGGCCGCGCGAGCAGGTCTTCGGCGCTGAAACGACGGACATCGTCGCCGAACGTGAGCGTGAGGGTGCGCGCGGCGGCCATCGCGGACAGCGGACACGATACCGCGAGGGCCAGCGCCGCGATGAGCAATCGTCCGATCCGCACTGCTGGCTCCCTGCTATTGCGACCGCGCGTGACGCAGCGACGATACAGCAATTCGGCCGACGATACCGTGGATGATCGCTTAAAGAAGCAGTGGCCGCCGATGGGCGACGGCCACTGGGGTGTTGCTGCCTTGGACGTTACTTGTGCCCGACGTTACTTGCTTTCCGGGGCTTCGGGCGTCTGTCCGCCCTCGCTTTCGCCCGGCTTGCTCGCATGCTGCTGGACGACGCCCTTCTTGCAGCCTTCGTCGAACTCGTCCTTCGTGACGCGGCCGTCGCTGTTCGCGTCGACCATCTCGAAGTTCGCGACCACAGGCGCGGCCTGCTCGGCGGTGAGATGGTCGGCGTCGTTCGTTGCGTTGTTCCAGGCTTCGTCGCATTGCGCAGCATCGAGGATCGCGCCCGGCCGGCCGGACGGATCGCCGCCCTCCGGCTTGTCGGGAACCGGCGCGCCGGCCCCCGCCAGCGCTTGCGCGGACGTGAGGGCTGCGATTGCAAGGGAAGCGAGCAGCGTTTTCATTAGGGCGTTCCTTTTTCTTATTTTGCTGAGGCTAGCTGGAAGTGCCTGGATGCGCGCTTCGTTCCGCACAAACACGGGCGTCGCCGAGATCGGGAATTATTCGCGCGGAGCTCGGGAAAATCGCATCGTTGAGTGTGCGGAGATCGACTTTCTGCGGATGACCCAGCCTCGCAAGCTTCGGACACGGCTGTCTCCCTAGGCTGTGGCAGCGGAAAGGAGACCATTATGCGCATCGGAGAGGACAACTTCTTTCCTGCGGTCGCGCAACGCGACAGCAGCACAAAAAGGGGACAGGGCGATACGCTCGATTTCGCTGCGGCGCTGCTGCTCGATCCGGGCCAGGCGCATGAAAAGTCCGAAGGCAGTGTCTGGTCGGGTGGGCAAAGAGATCCGGTTCAGGCGGCCAACGACGCTCTCGCGCTCGAATTTCTCGATTGGGCTCAGAAAACGCCCGAGGAGAAAATTCGCGAGCGCATCCTGAAGGCCAAGGGTCTGGACGAAGAGAGCCTGAAAGAGCTTCCGAAGGCGGAACGGGACGCTATCGAGGACGAAATCCGCGCGGCGGTGAAGCAGGCCTTCGGGGTCATGGATGACGGCGGCGCGGAGGCCGCCGCCTCCGACCGGCTCGATACTTCGAGCTTGCCCTGATCGAGGGCGCGCTTTTACGCACGCCCTCGCCTCGCAGGCTCAGCCTCTTATCGCAAATCAGGCGGTGTTGCTTCTTCCTTGAGGGACGCGAGCGCTTCATCCAGCGTCAGCACCGTCTGGGCTTGTGAGCCGAGGCGGCGGATGGAGACTTTGCGCTCTTCGGCTTCGCGCTTGCCGACGACGACGATCACAGGGACCTTGGCCAGCGAGTGCTCGCGGACCTTGTAGTTGATCTTCTCGTTCCGGAGATCGCTGTCCACACGAAGCCCCGCGGCGCGCAACTGCTCCACCACTTCCAGCGCGTAGTCGTTCGCATCCGAGACGATCGGCGCGACGACGACCTGAAGCGGCGCGAGCCACAGCGGGAAGTGACCGGCGAAGTTCTCGATCAGGATGCCCGTGAAGCGTTCGAGCGAGCCGAACATCGCACGGTGGATCATCACCGGCGTTTTCTTCTCCGAGTTCTCGTCGATGTAGAACGCGCCGAGGCGGCCCGCGAGGTTGA
>DAOMQQ010000230.1:0-4041 GCA_035445405.1 Hyphomicrobium sp. | reverse complement strand
TCCGTCCCATCGGTCATCTTGACCGTGATCTGGTGATAGTCGGGATGCAGGTCAACGTCTCTCTTCATCGTCGTCGCTCTCAGTGGAGGGGCCTGCCTGTCGGAAGGCAAATTTCGCGAGACGGCGCGTCCTGGTGGAAAGCGCGCCCCACGGCGGCGGATAACCCGGCGCGGTCTTCGGCCCCGAATTCTAGGATGGCCGTTCTATAATCGAGATGCCCCTGCGGCACAAGCGTCGAAAACCCGCCCCCCAAAGTTGCGATTTCTTGTCCAAAATCAAGCGTCCGCGAGGGAGCCTCGTTAACGGTGAACCCACCTGGGCCATCTGGCGCAGGTGGGCCTCGAGGCGTTGACGCGAGGCCCCTCTGTCGAGCATGGTTCGGCCTAGGCCGTGAACTCGCTCAATAGCGAGTTCACGGTCCAACGAAAGCCGCCACGAGAGCGGCCTGAGGAAATGCCTGAAGCGAAAGACCGAGATTTGAGCCTGACAGAACCCCTGCGGCCCGCGGCCGTCCCGGACGGCGCGGCTGTGTCGAAGGACACGGAGGCGCAGCGCCGCTCGTTGCGGCCCCTGCGTGCGCTCAAGCCCTACCTGATGCGCCACCCCGCTCGGCTTGCAGGCGCACTGGCCGCGCTCGTCGTCGCGGCCATGGCGATGCTGACGATCCCGATGGCCGTTCGGCGCATGATCGACCATGGCTTCGGCGGCGCCGACGGCGCCATGATCGATCAGTATTTCATCATGCTGATCATCATCGGCATCGTTCTTGCGGCGGCGAGCGCCGTTCGCTTCTACCTCGTCACCTGGATCGGCGAGCGCGTCGTCGCCGACCTGCGGTCCGACGTCTTTGCCCATCTCGCGCGCCTCGACCCGGCGTTTTACGAGCGGACCCACTCGGGCGAGGTGATGAGCCGCCTCACCGCCGACACGACGCAGATCAAGGCCGCCGCCGGCACCGCCATTTCCCAAGCCGTGCGCAACACGATCATGCTGATCGGCGCGCTCGCGATGATGATCATCACGAGCCCCAGCCTGTCGCTGATGGTGCTGATCGTCATTCCTTTGATCGTGCTGCCGTTGATCGGCTACGGGCGGGTGGTCCGCCGCCTGTCGCGGCGCGCCCAGGATACCTTGGCCGAAGCTTCCGCCTACGCCGCCGAAAACCTCTCGGCCGTGCGCACCATGCAAGCGTTCGGGCATGAAGATGCCGTGGCCAACCGTTTCGCCGGCGCATCGGAACGCGCCTTCGAGGCCGCCCGCGAGCGCATCATGGCGCGTGCCGCCTTGACCGGCCTCATCATCATGCTGGCGGTGGCCGGCATCGTCGGCGTGCTGTGGTACGGCGCGGCCGGCGTCGTCGGCGGCGAGATCTCGGTCGGGCGCCTCAGCCAATTCGTCATTTACGCGCTGTTCGCAGCCGCCTCGCTCGGCAGCCTTTCGGAAGTATGGGGCGAGACGACCCAGGCCGCAGGCGCCGCCGAGCGCATCGCCGAGTTCATGGACACCAGGCCCGAGATCGTCTCGCCGCCGAAACCCGCGCCCCTCCCCTCGCCGCTCGAGGGCGAGATCGAATTCCGCAACGTACGCTTCGCCTATCCGTCCCGGCCCGACGTCTTCGCGCTCGACGGCATTTCCTTCCGCGTCACCCCCGGGGAGCGCGTGGCCATCGTCGGCCCCTCGGGCTCCGGCAAGTCGACGATCTTGAGTCTCATCCTGCGCTTCTACGATACGACGAGCGGGGAGATCCTGCTCGACCGCACCGACATCGCGACCCTCGCGCTCGACGACCTGCGCGGCGCGACGGCGCTCGTCCCGCAGGACGTCGCGCTCTTTGCCGACACCATTGCCGAGAACATTCGCTACGGCACACCCGGCGCGACGGACGACGATGTCGTGCGTGCAGCTACGGCAGCCCAGGCAGATGCCTTCATCCGCGCGCTTCCCGACGGCTACGAGACCCGCCTCGGCGAGCGCGGCATCCAGCTCTCGGGCGGCCAGCGCCAGCGCATCGCCATCGCACGTGCGATCCTGAAGGACGCACCCGTCCTGCTGCTCGACGAAGCGACGAGCGCACTCGATACGGAAAGCGAGCAGGCCGTGCAGCGGGCGCTCGAAAGCCTCGCGAAGGGACGCACGACCATCGTCGTCGCGCACCGTCTCTCGACGGTGCAAAGCGCCGACCGCATCCTCGTGCTCGATGGCGGCCGCATCGTGGAAAGCGGCACGCACCGCGAGCTCACCCAAAGGAGCGGCCTCTACGCCCGCCTCTCCGAGCTTCAGTTCGGCAACGAAGCCGCCGAATAGCTCGAAGGCGCGAAGCGAGGCGCTACCATCCGCCTCCGATCGCGGGAAGCCCGTCACCGCCAAGCGCGGGGGCGATGGAGCGCGGCGCCCCGCCACCCTCCGCAGCGACCGATTGCTGCCCATAGCGCGAGAGCACCTCCCGCGCCCGCGGCATGACCGCATCCGCAATCGCCGCATGTCCCTCGGCGGTCGGATGGAACGCACCGGAATAGGTCGAGGCGAGCAGCACCTGGAACCAGGAGAAGCTTTGCAGCTTCAGCACCCGCTGCATCACCGACCCCGCCACATGGAAGTTGCCGGTCATGAACGCATCGTTCGGCGTGCGGAACCAGCGTTGGCGCGCGGCGTAGGGCTCGAAGTGCGCAGGGTTGTAGGGAACCCACAGACCGCCTTGCCGGCGCGGCAGCCTCAGATCGTCGGCGATCGAGCCGAGGCCCGTCGTGTGCCCTGCACAAAGACCGCGCCCGACGAACGCCTTCCGATGATCGGCGACGAAGCTCCAGGAGTGATGCCGCGCGCTCTCCTCCATGATCTGGTCGAGCTTGTCGGCGAGCCACGCACTGCTCAACGCGGCCTTCTGCGTGATGGCAAAGTCGCTGAACACTTCCATGCCGGCCGAGCCGTCCGAGCACACCGCGCCCGCGTCGTCGAGCATCGAGAACGGCGGATAGGCCGTCAGGATGACGCGGTCGGCCTCGTTCCAAGGAATGTGCAGAATGCCGTGCAGCGCCCGGTTCATGGCTTTGTAGCGCGTGTCGAGGCGCTCCAGTAGCGCTGCGCTTTCCTGATTGCCGTGCACTTGCCCGAACCAGCCGCCGAGCCGGCGCACCAGCGAGCTGTCGGATAGCACGGCGTTGGCGACGAGGCGCGCAAAGCCCACGTCGTTGCCGCCGAGCGACAGCAGGAGAAGGTCGATCTTGCGCGCTTTTTCGATCGGGCACTTGTTGAGCACCAACCCGCCCTGAAGCTCCGGGATCGCACCCTGAATGTGATAGGCCTCCGGCATGTCGATGCGCGGCGCGCTCGCCTTGCCGCACTGCGCATCCGCCGCCGCCGCGACCTGCGAGAGATCGGGCGGGTTGGGCACCCATTCGTTGCCCTTGTAGCGCAGGAAGAAGCCCCACACGATCTCCGCACCCGAGCAGGCAAAACCCGCGAACGTCACCGCGCGATGCGGATCCTCGACGGCGAGCGCAAGCGCGGTGCGCAACTGATACGAATAGAGCGAGCGATGACAGGCCTGATCCAGCCAGCGCGCGTTGTTCTGGACGAAGACATCGTCGCCGACTTGCTTCCACGAACCCACACGCGCCGGATAGCCGCCAAGCTCTCCCGCCTTGTCTCCGCCGTAGGCAATGGTGCGCTCCGGCGAAAAGCGCACCGGCACGTCGGGATTGCCCTCGCCCGAGCCGAAGCTGTCGCCGAGGCCGACCACGAACACATCGGTCACACGGATCTCGCTCGACGCGACCTCGATGCCACCCACCGCCACACTCACGTTGAGGCCGGCGGGATAGGGAGCCGTGAACACGACCGGCTCGCCGCACGGCTTCGTCACGGTGACCTCGGCGGTGTCCGTTCCGCCGAGCGGGGATGCGATCCAGCGGCAGTCGATCGTGGGCTCGGGCATGTTCTCGAGCCGCACCTCGACGTTGTGGTGCTCGGGATTGATGTAGTCGCTGCCGTCGGGGCAGATGTGCCGGTTCTTGCGGCTGGTCCAGCACACCTTGCTGACCA
>DAOMQQ010000229.1:0-4064 GCA_035445405.1 Hyphomicrobium sp. | reverse complement strand
CGATCGCGCGGAAGAAGAAGCGCGAATAGAGCAGGTGCAAAATCGCGTGCTCGATGCCGCCGATGTATTGATCGACCGGCAGCCAGTAGCTCGCGGCATCCTTGTCGACCGGCCGGTCCGCCTGGGGCGCCGTGAAGCGCACGAAATACCAGGAGCTGTCGACGAACGTATCCATGGTGTCCGTCTCGCGCCGCGCCGGCGCCCCGCACGTCGGGCACGGCACGTGCTTCCACGTCGGATGCCGGTCGAGCGGGTTGCCCGGCTTGTCGAAGCTCGCGTCCTCCGGCAGCTTGACCGGCAGTTCGGCAGCCGGCACCGGCACCACGCCGCACGCCTCGCAATGCACGATCGGGATCGGACAGCCCCAATAGCGCTGCCGCGAGATGCCCCAGTCGCGCAGGCGGAAGTTCACCTTGCGCTGGCCGACGGGCTTCTTGCCGAGCTTCGTGCCTTCGAGACGCGTCGCCGCCTCCTCGAACGCTTCGCTGGTCGAAAGACCGTCGAGGAAGCGCGAGTTGATCATCGTGCCGTCGCCGTCGACGGCATCGTCTCCGATCATAAATGTCGCCGCGTCCGCGCCCGGCGGCAGGATGACCGGGATGACCGGCAGATCGTATGTGCGCGCGAAGTCGAGGTCGCGCTGATCACCGGCGGGGCAGCCGAAAATCGCGCCCGTCCCGTAATCCATCAGAATGAAGTTGGCGACGTAGACCGGCACTTTCCAATCCGGATCGAACGGATGGACCGCGCGAATGCCGGTGTCGAAACCGCGCTTCTCCACCGTTTCGAGATCGGCAACCGAAGTCCCGAGCCGCCGGCATTCCTCGCAGAACGCCGCCAGCTCCGGATTTCCATCGGCCGCGACCTTCGCGAGCGGGTGGTCCGGCGCAATCGCCATGAACGACGCGCCGAACAGCGTGTCGGGCCGCGTCGTATAGACTTCGAGCTCTTTGTGTCCCTGCGGCGCGCCGTCGGCATCCAGCGCCCAGCGCACGAGCATGCCTTCGGAGCGGCCGATCCAGTTCGCCTGCATCAGGCGAACTTTCTCCGGCCACTTGTCGAGCGTCTTGAGCGCGGCCAGAAGCTCCTCGGCATACTCGGTGATCTTGAAGAACCACTGCGTGAGCTCGCGCTGCTCGACGAGCGCGCCCGAGCGCCATCCGCGTCCGTCGATCACCTGCTCGTTGGCGAGCACCGTGTGATCCACCGGGTCCCAGTTGACCTTGGACGATTTCCGATACGCCAGCCCCTTCGCATAGAGATCGAGAAACAGCTTCTGCTGATGCCGGTAGTAGTCGGGGCTGCACGTCGCGATCTCGCGGCTCCAGTCGAGCGAAAGCCCCATCGACTTGAGCTGGCCCTTCATCGTCTCGATGTTGGCGTAGGTCCACGTCGCAGGATGCGTCTTGCGCTCGATGGCGGCGTTCTCGGCCGGCATGCCGAAGGCGTCCCAGCCCATCGGATGCAGCACGTTGAAGCCGCGGGCCCGCTTGTAGCGCGCGAACACGTCGCCCATGGCGTAGTTGCGCACGTGCCCCATGTGGATGCGGCCGGAGGGATACGGAAACATCTCCAGCACGTACGACTTGGGCCGCGTCTGGTCGTCGGAGGCGCGGAAAATCTCGCCCTCCTCCCACACCTTTTGCCAATGCTTCTCGCGCGCCGGCGCGTCGTACCGTTCGGTAGCCATGGAGAGGGTTCGTGCTCTTGGAGTCTTGAGGATTTGGGCCGGTACTGAGCCCGAAAGGGGGGGTGCGGTCAAGGCGGACAGCCGCCGGAAAAGCGGGCCCTCTTTGCCGCAAGCCGTTTCATTATGTCGATGAAATGGAAAAATATCGACACGACAAACCCCTCATGTCGATGCGATCGACACAAACCGGCAAATATGTCGCCATTTTTTATTTTTATCGACACAATGATCTTGCCATGTCGATGGAATCGACCTACTCCATCTTGCATGTCGATAAATTCGAATTTTATCGACATATGAAACCAGACACGTCGATCGCATCGACATGACCTCGCCGCCATGTCGACGATTTATCGTTTCCTCGACATGAAATCCGGAGCCGCCCGGTGTTCCACCCCGACCGCCCCCATAACGATCTCTCCCCGCTTCCGCCGCAGGCCGAGATCGAGACGCGGCCCGTCCTCAAGAAATGGGGCCTGGCGCGCACGGCGCTCGCGGAATTGCGGCTCGCCGGCCAGACCATCCCGGACCAAAGCGTCCTGATCAGCGTCATTCCCCTGCTCGAAGCCAAGGACAGCTCCGAGATCGAGAATATCGTCACCACCAACGACGCACTCTTCCGCGAGGCCAGCCTGGGCGACGACGAAGGCGATCCCGCCGCCAAGGAAGCCCTGAAATATCGCGCCGCGCTCTATCACGGGCTCGACACGCTCTCGGCAAAGCCGCTCTCGGCCCGCACGGCCGTCGAAATCTGCCGGCTCCTCACCGGCATCGATCTCGACGTCCGCAACATCCCCGTCACCCTGTCGAACCGCCATACGGGAGAGGTCATCTACACGCCGCCCCAGGAGGAGGCCCGCCTGCGCGGCCTCCTCGCGAATTGGGAGACGTACCTTCACGCCGACGAGGACGGTCTCGACCCCCTCATCCGCATGGCGATCCTTCACTATCAGTTCGAGGCCATCCATCCCTTCCCGGACGGCAACGGGCGCACGGGCCGCATTCTCAACGTTCTGACGCTGATCGAGAGTGGCCTTCTGGACCTGCCGACGCTCTATCTCAGCCGCTACATCCTGCGCACGCGCGGCGACTACTACCGCCTGCTCGGCCGCGTCACGTCGCACGGCGAATGGGAGGCGTGGGTGCTCTATATGCTTGACGCGGTGCAGACGACGTCGAGCTGGACGACAGGAAAGATCCGCGCCATTCGCACCCTGATGGAGGAGACGCACGCGACCGTCCGCGACCGCGCACAGCACAAGGTGCCGCGCGAGCTGATCGACCTCATCTTCACGCAGCCCTATTGCCGCATCGCCAATGTCGTCGAAAAAGGCATTGCAAAACGGCAGGCCGCATCGACGTATCTCAAGGAGCTGGCGCGCCTCGGCATCCTGGAAGAAGAAAAAGTCGGGCGCGACAAACTCTTTCTGCACCGGAAATACTTCGATCTTCTGCAAAGCGAGGCGCACGGCTTCGCACCCTACGAACCTGCATCCGAAAAGACATGACCGACCAGACCCAGACGCACGATCCCAGAGCCGCCCTCGCCGACATCAAGGCGCGCCTCGACACCGCCGCGCGCAGAGCCAACCGCGACCCGGCCGCGGTGAACCTGATCGCCGTCTCGAAGACGTTCGGCCCCGAGCACATCGTCCCGATCCTCGATGCCGGCCAGCGCATGTTCGGCGAAAACCGCGTGCAGGAGGCCAAGGCGAAATGGCCCGAGCTGCGCGAGCGCTATCCCGACATCGAGCTCCACCTCATCGGCCCGCTGCAGTCCAACAAGACGCGCGAAGCCGTCGCCCTGTTCGACGCCATCCACACCGTCGACCGTCCGAAGATCGCCCGCGCCATCGCCGAGGAGCAGGCGAAGCAGGGCAAACGCCTCAAGCTCTTCGTCGAGGTCAACACCGGCGAGGAGCCGCAAAAGGCCGGCATCATGCCGAAGGAGGCCGCCGCCTTCGTCGCCCATTGCCGGGACGACCTCGGCCTCGAGATCGCGGGCCTCATGTGCATTCCGCCCGTCGAGGAGGAGCCCGCCGTCCACTTCGCGTTTCTGGCCAAGCTGGCCCGCGACCTCGGCCTCCCCGAGCTCAGCATGGGCATGAGCAGCGATTTCGAAACCGCAGCGAGCTTCGGCGCGACGCACGTCCGCGTCGGCTCGGCCATCTTCGGCACCCGCTGACCCGCGCCGAAGGCCGGCCATCCCCGAAGCTACCCACAGCTTTTCCACGTGCGGAGCCGCGCTTCGAAACCGGCGCTCCGGGCCGGATGCTAGCCTTTTGCCATCCGCGTGATTCGCGCGAAACCCGAGATGACGTAGGGAGACCGGCATGAACGCACCCGCCCTCAAGGTGGTCGACGCAAAGGCCGA
>DAOMQQ010000228.1:0-4073 GCA_035445405.1 Hyphomicrobium sp. | reverse complement strand
GCGCCATCGCAATGGCTCGTCGTGCACAGCCCGCGGGATGAAGCCATGCAGCTTCTGGAAACGGCGGCGGAGATCAATCCCGAGTACGTGACGACGGCCTCCGCCATGCGCTCGCTGACGGCGTTCGCATCTCTTGCCGGCGTCGTCGCGACCGTCGCGTTCTTCGCCTGGACCGGCAGCTACTTCCTGACGCCGATCCTCGAAAAGGTGCGGGAGGGGACCTACGGCCTCGCGCTCGGGGCCGATCTCACCTTCCTGCTGCTGGTGCCGGTGATCTATGGCGCCGTATTCTTCACCATCTGGCTCGTCGCGCGCGCGGGCGGCGCGTGGGCCTATGCGAAGTTTCTCACGTCTGCCATTCACGGCGGCGTGGTCGGCGCGGCGTTCGGTGGCGACGACGCCTTCAACCTGGTCGGCGTGACGCGACTGCCGCCTTATCTCGTCCAGGCGCGCGAGGAACGGATCGAGGCGATCGACCTCGGCGGCATCGACGATGCGGCGCTCTTCGTCGCCGCGCAGAGCCTCTACAATAGCGTCGTGGCCAACGAGGGCCCGGATGGCGGCATCGCCAATCCGGACGCGATGTGGAAGCGACTCTCCGACGCGCTCTATCATAACGCCTACATGCGTGACGAGCACGTGATCGATACCGTGGCCGAGCATATCGCTGCGAGGTGGCGGTATACCCACGGGTGACACTGTTGCCGCCACGCTCGGGCGCGGAATTTATGCTCAAGGACGGGAATAAAAATCACGCCTATCTCTTCGTGAAACCACACGAAATGAGGCGGATGCTTCCATAATTGACCACAAGAATCGCACACGGTCGCTCCCATCTTGATTCGTTTGCATCAGCGATGGGGACACCAGTCATGGCTCATCTTTCCGAAAAACTCGCCGAAATGCATCGCCGGATCGCGGAGGACGCCCAAGAAGAGCAGGCGCTCGTCCGGGCGCTCAATGCCGCGCTCAATCACGTCGATGAAAAGCTGCTCGCCGAAATCCGGCACGTCACGACGCAGCACGAGGCGCGGCGCTCCGCGATCATGAACGAGTTGCAGCTTCTCGCGACGCGGCTCTGCGCGTTTCCCGCTCCTCCCGCCGAGCAGCGCCCCGCCATCGAAGGCGGCTACGCCGACGGCGGGCACCTCAACGGGCACACGCATGCGCCGGGGAATTGGCGGATTGCGGCGCAGAACGTCGAGGACGACGATCTCGACTTCTTCACCGACGGCCCGGCGGCGCCAGCCAGCCATTGACGGCGGAGGCGGGGTAACTTGGGTGCGACCCTGCCGCGTGCGGACACTGACGAATGGGGCGGGGGCGAATGGGGCGGGCCGAAAAGCCGGCCCCTTCGCCATCCCGCCTCCCTGACCCGGCCCGGGCCAAACGCGGCGCCTCCGGACCATCTCGGCTCTGGAAGTCGTCACCCGGCAATGCCATATAGCGCCCTCAATGTTCCTCTCCACGCTTCGAGCAAGGCCGTCGTCGCGCCTTGTGGCATGAGAGACCGAGGGCCGCGCCAATGCTTCCGAAACTCCCTGACGACATCCGCACGCCCGCTTACGTGCTCGACGTAGCGGCGCTCAAGCGGAACCTGGAAACCGCGGCGCGCATCAAGCGCGAGGCCGGCGTCAAGGTTCTGCTCGCCACCAAGGCGTGGGCCATGCCGGCGGCGTTTCCGTTCCTCACCGACACGCTCGACGGCACGACCGCATCCGGCGAATACGAAGCCCGCCTCGGACGCGAGGAATTCGGCCGCGAGGTTCACGTGTACGCCCCGGCCTACGGGCCGGGCGAAATCGAACGACTGGTCGAGATCGCGGATCACATCTATGCCAACTCGCCCGACGAGATGGCGCGCGTGCTCAAGGCGGTGCGTGCCTCGGGGCGTACGAACATTCATGTCGGCGCGCGCATCAACCCCGGCTATTCGAACGCCACGCTCGGCGGCGCGCTCTACGACCCGTGCGCGCCGAACTCGCGCTTCGGCACGACGGCCGAGGAGATCGACCGGCTGCCGTGGGACGACATCGATATCTTCCATGCGCATGCGCTGTGCGAATCGCTGGCCGACGGATCCGTCGGCCTGATCGAGCACGTCGCGCGCACGTTCGAGCCCTATCTCCGGCGCGTCAAAGCGGTGAACTTCGGCGGCGGGCATTTCATCAACAAGCCGGGTTACGACGTCGACAAGCTGATCGCGGCGCTCAAGGCGTTTCGCGCGGAGTTCGGCATCGAGGTTTACCTCGAACCCGGCGCGGGCCTCGTCGTGGATGCGGGCTATCTCGTCTCCTCCGTGATCGGCATTCACCGCAACGTGGGCGAGATCGCGATCCTCGACGCGTCGGCCTCGACCCACATGCCGGACGTGCTGGAGGTGCCCTATACTCCCGCGATCATCGGCGCGGACAAGCCCGGCGTGCATCCCTTCACGTACATCCTCGGCGGCAAGACCTGCATGACCGGCGACGTGATCGGCGAATACTCGTTCGACGCGACACTGAAGCCCGGCGACCGGCTCGTGTTCACGGACATGATGCAATACTCGTTCGTGAAGAACACGACCTTCAACGGCACGCCGCTGCCCGACCTCGCGATCCTGCACGAGGACGGCCGCTACGAGGTGGTGCGCAGCTTCGGCTACGAGGAGTTCCGGCGGCGTCTGGGATAAGGCGGCGCCTTGGCGCTGCCCGGAACGAAATCGCTGCGCTCAAAGTTACTGCCGATCGATCTCTCTTCGAGCAGGCCGGCGACGGAGCCTTAACGGCTCCCCGTTCGGCCTCTGCCAGACAGAAGGATGTTTTCCGTGGGCGCCAGCATGACGTTTCAGCCTCCCCTTGTGCTCGACAACAACAATGGCGATACGGCTAAGAACTTTCCGATCTCGCTCGATATCTATTCCTCGCGTTCCGACCTGACCGAGCTTCACCGGTTGCGATACCGGGCGTTTCTCGCCGCGGGATGGATCAAGGAGAACGACACCGGCACGCTGAGCGATCGGTTCGACGAACTGGAGACGACGGTCACCGTGGGCGCGTTTCACAAGGGCGCCTGCATCGGCGCATTGCGGCTGGCGTTCGGCGGCGCGCATGCTCCGCCGTTTTCCATGCCCTGCGAGGACGAGTTTTCCAACGAGGTGGACGCTCTGCTCGCCCAAGGCGAGAAGCGCCTCGTCGAGTTCTCACGTATGGCCGTGGAGCCGACGCTTTCGAACAGGTCGTTCCGAACGACGCTCTACGCCTCCCTCATACGCGCGGGGATGATCCTGACGACGGCATCTCACGTCGACGTGGCGCTCGCTGCAGTCCACAAGAACGTTTCGCCGTTCTATCAGTCCATGTGCGGTTTCAAAGTTCTGGGAACGTCGGCCTCGTACGCCGAGATCGAAGAGCCCACGGAGTTCCTTGGGCTCAAATCTCGCGCGCTCGACGAGCGGCGCAAACAACGCAGTGGATTTTTTTCTTTCTCGCCGGAGGAGATCGCGTCGGCGGAGACCACGCTCGCGAGGCTTTCCGCGCACGGGACCGCCTGACGGCGGCGAAGCAAGCTCGTCAGACCGATGATTCACGCTTCGGGCTGATAGGGCCCGAAGCGATCATGGTCTCTTCAGTGAGACCGATGATTCACGCTTCGGGCTGATAGGGCCCGAAGCGATCATGGTCTCTTCAGTGAGACCGATGATTCACGCTTCGGGCTGATAGGGCCCGAAGCGATCATGGTCTAGCGCTGTGCGCGGCAGGACTGGAGGCAGCGGGTGAGCTCGGCACCGCACCTCGGGCTATCTTTCGTGGCCCGGCGGCAGGCATTCTCCTGCGCATAGCACTGAGCGGCGCACTGGTTCGCCAGGGCGACCGTCGAGATCGTGACTGCGGGAACTGCCCCGAGCCACGCGAGGACGATCGCGTATCGAACGATGCGGCTCACAATCGACCTCCTCTCTCTCATGCTGCTCATTTTTTGGACTCTGGTGCCGCTCACGCAGGGATTACGACAACTCCAACGTACGGTGCGCTTTTAGAGCGTGATCATTTTCGATTGAATCGGGATCACGCTCTATCTCGTTGGTGAGA
>DAOMQQ010000227.1:0-4092 GCA_035445405.1 Hyphomicrobium sp. | reverse complement strand
CAGCCAGGTCCTTGACCGCAATGGCCACGTGGTTCAGGCGTCCAATCATCGTTTCCCTTCACTCCCGGTTCTTGCGTCAGCGGCCTGCGCCGTTGCCGACGGGCTCGGCGCCGCACTCAGCCCTTCCCTTCGACCACGCTCACGAGCACCTTGACAACTGTCTTCTTGCCCCAGGCTTCGGCGACGGCGGAGCGCACCGCGCGGCGTGTCGCCTCGCCCACCATCTCGGTGTCGCGGCGGCGGTCTGCGGGGATGCTTTTCAATGTCCCTTCGATGGCCGAGAAGACGATCTCGTCCATCGGCTCCTCGTCCTCATACGGCACGCCATCGAGAACCACGCGCGGCTCGGCCATCACGACGCCCTTGCGCGACAGGGTGAGCGCGACCACGACAATGCCGACGTTCGCGAGCTTGCGCCGCTCGCGAACGGGGCCGTCCCCCGACGGGACGATGAGGCGGCCGTCGCGGAACAGGCGGCCCACGGGCGCGTCGTCCACGATGCGCACCGGGCCAGGCGCAAGCCGCACCATCTCGCCGTTGTAGGCAATCTGGACCTCGGGAATTCCCACCTCGCGCCCGAGCTCGGCGTGGGCCTTGAGGTGCATCGCCTCGCCGTGCATCGGCACGAGGATTTTCGGCCGCGTCCACGCATAGAGCTCGCGCAGCTCGTCGCGGCGGGGATGACCGGTGACGTGCACCAGAGCGTCGTTGTCGGTGATCACGTTCACGCCCATGCGGACGAGGCTGTTCTGGATATATCCGACGGCCTTCTCGTTGCCTGGAATGGTGCGCGAGGAAAAGACCACGAGATCGCCCTTGTCGAGGCCGATCTCCGGGTGCTCGTTCTCGGCCATGCGTGCCATGGCGGCGCGCGGCTCGCCCTGGCTACCCGTGCAGAGACAGACGACGTCCGAGCGCTTCAGCTCGCTGAAGCGCTGCTGATCGAGATAGCGGAAACCTTGCGGCAGATAGCCGGTGTCGATCGCGACCGAAATCGCACGATGCATCGCGCGGCCCGCGACGACCAATTCGCGCCCCGCCGCGCGCGCCGCATCCGCCACCGCCTTGATGCGGGCGACGTTTGACGCGAACGTGGTGACCGCCACGCGATGAGGCGCGGCCTTCACGATCTCGGTAAGGGATTTGGCCACGTCGCGCTCGGACGGCGACCGCCCTTCGCGCGCCGCGTTGGTGGAATCGCCCATGACGGCGAGCACGCCCTCGTCTCCGAGCGCGGTGAGACGCGCCGCATCGGGCTTACCGCCGATGAGGGGCGTCGGGTCGTTCTTCCAGTCGCCCGTGTGCAGCACGAGACCGAGCGGCGTGCGGATCGCGAGCGCGCTGCTCTCGGGGATCGAGTGGGACATCTCGACGAGCTCGATGTCGAACGGGCCTACATCGAAGCGGCCGTTCAGCGGTATCTCACGGATCGGGATCTGGAGGCGGCCTCCGAATTCGGCGAGCTTCGCCTTCAGCATGCCGGCCGTGAACGGCGTGGCGTAGACCGGCACGCCGAGGCGCGGCCAGAGCTCGATGACGGCGCCGATATGATCCTCATGCGCGTGGGTGATCACGAGGCCCGCCAGCGCGCCGCGCTCTTCCTCGATGAAGCGCAGATCGGGGAAGATGACGTCGATGCCCGGATCGTCCTCGCCCTCGGGGAAGGTGATGCCGAGGTCGACCATGAGCCATTTGCGAGCATCCGGGGGACCGATCCCGTAGAGATAGGCGTTCATGCCGATCTCGCCCAGGCCGCCCAATGCGAGGAAGACCAGTTCGTCCTCCTGGCGAGGCCGGCCCCGCTTCGTCCGCTCTTCCCGCATTCTCGCTCTTGCGCCCTTTTGTTGTTTGTCTTGGTCGCCTGTGATCGTGCTCAGCGCGCAAGCGAGACGTCGCCAAAGGTAAACCTGCGCGCGCCGGCTTCCGTGTCGAGGACCAGCGCGCCGTCGTCGTCGAGCCCGTGGAATGCGCCCGCGATCCGCTCGGCGCCGGTGTCGATGCTCATCCGTTCCCCTATAGGATGGGCGCGCTTTAGCCAAGCGTTCCTTATGGCGTCGAAGCCACGTCCCTCGTCCCAGGTGGCGAGCCAGTCTTCAGCCGCGGCAGCGATGTGGGCGAGCAATTCGTCAGGGGCGGGACATGCTCCGTGGGCGGCGAGATGCGTCGCCGGCCGGTCCAGCGAGGGCGGCGTCCTCGCGATGTCGATCCCGATGCCGACGACGGCGCAGAGCCCGGCCGCGCTCGATGTGCTCTCGATCAGGATGCCGCCCGCCTTCTCGGCGCCGATCAGGATGTCGTTCGGCCATTTGAGGCGGAGCGCCGCAGGCGCGGGTTGCATAGCGTTCCGAATGGCATCGTAGACGGCCACGCCCGTGACGAGGGAGAGCTGATAGGCTTTGGGGGCGGGGGCCGAGAGCGTGACCAGCAGGCTCGCGTGCAAGTTTCCAGGCTCGGACACCCAGCTCCGTCCCGCGCGGCCGCGGCCGGCCGTCTGCACGTCGGCCAGGATCCAGAGCGGGCCCCGCTCGCCGGCCGCCGCGCGCCGGAGCGCCTCGGCATTCGTCGAATCGACGGACGGCAGGCGGAGCAGGCCGCGGTCATTCTGACGAAAAAAATCCATCTCTGACAAAGGGTTTACCTCGGCGGGTACAGAGAGCTGACGGACGCGGACGCGGCCTGCGACCACCTGGCACACTCATTACTGAACGACGGTAAGCAGGACTTAACGACCTTAAACGTATAAATTATATCCGATGGCTGATTTGTCCGCCCACCGAGATGACACCCTCGTGGGCGGCGTCGGTCTCTTGCCGGCAACCGGCCCCGTTATATTGCGAGACGACGCCCATGACCCTGCAAAACCGCCACGCGACACGCAAGCCGACTAATAAAGCCGGCGTCATTCATGCGGACGGCAAGGACTACACCGTCGTGTTGCGGGATGCCTCTTCGGCGGGCGCGCGGCTGCGGCTGCTCAGAAGCATCGAGCTTCCCGAACGTTTCACGTTTTCGGCACCGCTCGAAAAGATCAACGCCACGTGCCAGGTCGTTTGGCGCCGGGGCAACGACATCGGCGTGAAGTTCGAATAGCGCGAACGACCAGCTTCCGCTGCCCTTGTCAGGGCCGAAGCGATTGCGCCGCAGCGGCGGCCGCGTCGACGAGCGGCCCGGGATAGACGGCGTAGAACAGCACAAACAGGCCGGCCGCCATCATCACGTAGTGCACGTAAGGCGCGGTCGGCGCGAAGGCGGGGCGCGCCTCGTCGAAGAACATCACCTTGATGATGCGCAGATAGTAGAACGCGCCGACGACGCTCGCGAGCACGCCGATGATGGCGAGACCGTAAAGCTCCGCCTTCACGGCTGCGGCCAGGACGTAGAACTTGGCGAAGAAGCCCGCGAGCGGCGGCACACCGGCGAGCGAGAACAACAGCATCGCGAGAACGAACGCCATGGGCAGGTTGGTCTGAGCGAGGCCGGACAGCTCATAGATGTCTTCGACCGGCCCCTCGTCGCGGCGCATGGCGAGAATGACGGCGAAGGAGCCGAGCGTCATCACGAGGTAGATCGCGAGATAGACCAGCAGGCTCTGCACGCCCTCCTCGCTGCCGGCCGCAAGGCCCACCAGCGCGAAGCCGACATGTCCGATCGACGAGTAGGCCATCAGGCGCTTGATGTTGGTCTGGCCGATGGCGGCGAACGCGCCGAGCAGCATGGACGCGATGGCAAGGAAGACGACGATCTTCTGCCATTGCACGAACATGCCGCCGAAGCCGTCGTAGAGCACGCGCACGAGGAGCGCCATGGCGGCGAGCTTGGGCGCGGCTGCGAAGAAGGCCGTAATGGGCGTCGGTGCGCCTTCGTAGACGTCCGGCGTCCACATGTGGAACGGCACGGCCGACACCTTGAACGCGAGGCCGACGAGCAGGAACACGAGGCCGGCAATGAGGCCGATGTTGCTGGCGGCTCCGGGAGCGGCGGCCGCCTCGGCCAGCCCCGCAAAGGACGTGGTGCCCGTGAAGCCGTAGAGGAGCGACGCGCCGTAGAGCAGCATTCCCGACGAAAGCGCGCCGAGCACGAAGTATTTGAGGC
>DAOMQQ010000226.1:0-4102 GCA_035445405.1 Hyphomicrobium sp. | reverse complement strand
CCGCGCCACCCATGCGCGCCGCCAGCCCGGCTCCTCGTTCAAGATCTACGTCTACGCCGCCGCGCTCGAGAACGGCTACAAGCCGACGTCGATGGTGCGCGACACCTCACGCTCCTGCGGCCGCTGGCATCCGCAAAACTACGGCGGCAGCCGCGGCAGCGGTGCGCGCATGCCGCTTTCCATGGCGCTTGCGCGTTCGCTCAACACCACGGCCGCGGAGCTCTCGTTCGCGGTCGGGCGTGAGAAAGTCATCGAGCTCACGCAGCGGCTCGGCATCACCGGCATTCGCAAGACGTGCTCGATGGCGCTCGGCGACTATGGCTTTCCTCCCATCCAGCATGTGGGCGCGGCCGCCGTGTTCGCGAACGGCGGCATGAGCGCCACGCCCTACGGCATTCTCGACATCGTCAACTCGCGCGGCGAGCTCATCTACGATCGCGCGCGCGACGAACCGGAGCGCGAGCGCCTCGTGAGCCAGGAGGTGGCCGAGGGCCTGAACCAGATGATGCACCAGGTCGTGACCTCCGGCACCGGTCAGCGCGCCGCGCTCGATTTCACGCACGTCGTCGGCAAGACCGGCACCAGCACCGGCCCGCGCGACGTGTGGTTCCTCGGCTTTACAGGGAAATACGTCGGCGCCGTCTGGCTCGGCAACGACGACAACCGGCCGATGGCGAACGGCAACACCGGCGGGCAGCTCGCCGCGCCGCTCTGGGCCTCGTTCATGTCGGTCGCCCATCGCAGCATGAACATCCCGACCATCCCGGGGCTTCAGCCGCACCCCGTGCAAGTGGCCGAGCAGCAGCGCATCGCGGAGCTCAAACGCACCGATCCTGCGGCCGCGGCGGCGCTCGCAGGTACGCGGCGCGCGCCCTCGCTCACGATGTCCGGCCAGGCCCGAGACGCGCTCAGGCGGATCACGTCGGAGCTGCGCAAAGCGGCCGGCGTCGCGGAGCCCGAACCCGCCTCCACGCCGGGACCCTCCTCTCCCGCGGCCCGCACGCCTGGCGACCGCGCCGACCTCGGCGCGGGCCGTCCTGCCTCCCCCACAATCCCCTGAGGCCCCATGCTTCGCTCCGGCGTCCTGCGCTCACGCTCTGCCTCGAACCTCATGGGCTTCACGCTTCACCGGCTCAAGAAGCGTGTTGGAGCCATCGTCGCCTATACGGCCGACTGGGCGCTCTTCATCGGCGTCGTGCTGATCCTCGGCCTCGGATCGAGCTGGTACATGATCGAACGCGGGTCGCCGCTCACCACCCTCACCGCGGGTCCCTGGGTGTCATGGGTGTCGGCGGCGCGCGTCGATGCTGATCCCTATACGCGCGCGCACGAAGCACGCCTCGGCATCCTTCCGCTCAGCACGGAAATCGCGCAGACCTTCATCGCGCGGACCGACAGCGAAGGGCGCGCGCTCCACTCCTCATGCGACTATGCGGTCGAGGGCCACGAGTTGCCCGCCCAATGGTGGAGCCTCACCGTGTTCGACTCCCAGGGCCGTCTCATTCCGAACACGCTGGGGCGGTCCGCCTATACCAGCGATACGATGGCCATCCGCGGCGACGGCACCTTCATCGCCACGCTTTCCCGCGACGCGCATCCCGGCAACTGGCTTCCCATCGGCGGCGCGGGCCGCCTTGCGCTGGCTTTCACGGTGCTCGATCACGGATCGCGCTCCCTCACGCAGGGGGAAGAGGTGGTTCCGTTTCTCCCCACCATCACGCGCAAGGACTGTTAGATATGCTCAAACGGCTCTGGGCCCGCGTGATCAACATCAACGTGCCGCTCGTGGCGGCCGCGCTCTTCGCAAGCGCGATCCTTCACATCCTCGCGACCCTCGCCACGCCGCTCTTCACGCCGACCTCGGCCTACGAACGCCTCGCGCGCGCGCTCCCCGCGAACACCATGCACCTTCTCCCCGAGGTGGCGCCCGGCGCGCAGCCGCTGCCGTTCCTCTCTTCGGATGCCCGCTACGCTATCTGCCATTTCGATACGTCCGACGGCGCCGTCTCGCTGTCGGCCGTGCTGCCCGAACCGGGATGGATGCTGGCGCTCTACTCGCCTCAGGGAGAAGCCTTCTTCACGTCGGTCGGCACGCCGGTGCGCCGCACCGAGGTCTCGCTCATGATCGTGCCGGGAGAAGATATTTGGCGCATGGGCGCCCGTCCCACCGGGCTGGTGACGGGACTGACAGCGCGGGGGACGCTGACCACGGCAGTCACGCGCGACTCTATGCTCACCATTCCGGCGAACGAAGGCATCGCGGTGCTCCGGGCGCCCGACCAGGGCGAAGCCTATCGCAACCGTACGCTCGCAGAGCTCGGCCGCGCGGCATGCCGCCAGAGCAACGGCCGGGCCTCTTAGATCTCAAGCGCGGCGCCAGGAGCCTTTCGACCTCAGCCATCGAGTTCCAGGCAATCGCGGCGTGTGCGGCGTCGCGGCTTCCGGGCCGGCTCCGCGTCGTCGGTCGTCCGCTCGTAGCGGACACCGGGAAATAGAATGATATCGGCGGTGCGTCCCGCCCCATCGGCGACGGCAAGCGGCCTCGCCCTTGCCGGCAACGTTCTGAACTCCAGAATACTGGCCATCGGCGTGGCTCCTTATTCCGTGCGACCTCGTTTCCCTTCGTCTGGACGGGGCCATTCGCTCCCGCGTTTCTTGTCCCTTTCGGGTCAGACGATTTCGCTTCTGCTTCGGTTAACGAGATCTTAATGCGCGTTCCGTCGCCATGCGCAATCGGGCGAGCGTTGCCAGAAACCCTCAGAGGTCCGTCAGCCAGCCATCGAGGCCGTGTGCGCCATCGCGCGATTCCACCTCCACGATCCAGAGATCGGGATCGGTGCGCGCTTCGCGTTCGAGGTAGGCGTCGACCTCCATGTCGGTGCGCCTCTCGCCCTTGAAGTGGGCGACCCAGCGCCGGTCGGTTTCCGCGCCCGAGAGGCTCGCCGGAGCCGGGCCGAAGAGCGAGGAGGTGCCGTCGAGCAGATTGATACGGATGTAGATCGCGCCCGCGTCATCGTCTCCGTGGCGCACCACGTAGGCCTGCTGGCCGACACCTGCGAGGCGGCGCACATAGGCTTTGACCCAGATCTCGGATTTGAGCCGCATCGCGTCCCGGTCTTGCGTTTGCGATCGAAGCGGGAGGTGAGCGTCTCCCTCGGACCGTCACCGCTCGGTGGTGCGGAGCGCGTCGCCGGCCAGCGTCGCAAGACGCGCCAGCAGCTCGCCCGAGATCCGGCCCGTCTCGCGCAGATTGCGCTCCGTTTCGAACTTCCGGATCGCACGTCTCGTCTCGTCGTTCAACCGGCCGTTCGGCACCGTCGTCATGTAGCCGAGCTGACGGAAGGCCCGCTGCACGGCGCGGATCACGGCTTCGGCCTCTGGGCCCGGCGCGGTCGGGCGGGTCCGGTCGGCAGGTGCGATTTCCGCCGATCCCAGCACGATGTGTTGTAACAGCGCGTGGCGCGGCTCGCCGGTGAGCGGGAGATTGGCGTCGCTTTCGTATGCCATGATGGCGCCGCGCGTCACGAGGCCCGGCACCCCGTCGACGGCGCCCGTCTCGTATCCCTGGGCCTTGAGCTCGCGCTGGATGGCGCGCGTCAGGTCGGAAGCGTCGGTTGTCTCGGCAAGCGGGCGCACAGCCCCCGTCTCGAGCGCGAGCGGCGGGACGACAGCGTTCGGAGCAGCGGCCGCGGGTGGGGCGGCTTGAGGCGCACGCGCCGTTTCCACGCTCGCCGGATGGCGCACGCTTTCGAGGCCCGCGACCTGACGGCCCGGCGGCTGCAGGATGAGCATGTTCGTCGCGAGGGCGCCCGTCAGCAGCGTGAAGGCGAGGACGCCCAGTCTCACAGAAGTCGGAGTCATTTTCGCCTTCGCTCCCGGCCCCCAAGTCCCTTCGAACCAAGTCACCTTGGATCACGTCCCCAGTCCCCGGGAGAACTCGCCCAGTGAAGCGGACAGCTTTTAAGATCCCGTTAACCCCAACCGCCCGGGCGGTGCGACGTCCTCTCCGAGATCCATAAAATTCGTCTCAGATTTTCGCTTAAGTCTCTTCAATGATGCCTTAAATTGTCGGCTGTGAGGCCGGGCTTCCTCAAAACTTCTC
>DAOMQQ010000225.1:0-4125 GCA_035445405.1 Hyphomicrobium sp. | reverse complement strand
AGCTCGGAGTTCGGCGAGGCGGCTGAATACGTCTGCGTGACGTTCAGCACCGTCGTCGCCCCGGCGAGACCTGTCATGGTCAGAAACGTCCAGAACACGAAGTCGGTCTTGCGCATCATTCCTGTACCTTCTGATGAGAGGCGACCCACCATGGACCCGAATCTATGGGCCGCCCATCCTTGCGGAATTCTATGTAGAGAACAGGCGCACTCGTTTGTGGCGCCGACGGATCCATATCCGTCGATCCGGCTGCCAACTGTGCTGTGCGAGGCGCACTATTCATGGTTCCAATCGGCTCGGCGGCCAGCACGAATTGCCCTGGCCCGACGTCCATATGCGACAAACCGGCTACCAGCACATGATACCCGCCGCCGGCGTTGATGATCAAGAGTTGCCCGTAGCTCCGAAATTCTCCCGCGTAGACCACCCAGCCGTCGCATGGAGAGGTGACACGGGCCCCGAACCGGGTTTCGATTACGAGGCCCTGCGATGTGCCTCCATATTGGGTCTTGTCGCTGAATCCCAAGACCCGCCGCCCCTGCGCGGGCAAGGGGAGCTTGCCCTTGGCCTGGTGGAAGGCGATGGACGGCTTGATCCGGTCGGGCTTGCCGGGCACGAGCGAGGTGCTTTCCGGGGCCATTTCGACGATGGACGAGGGGGGCGTGTCCGTCCCCGGATCCGGCGAGAGGAGGGCCACCTCCTCCGTGCGCGGGGGCTCGGCCTCGGGGATGAGCTCGGCAGGCGGCGTTTCGGGCGCGGCAGGGGGTGGAAGCACGGCCACGACGGAGTCGGCTGGGGGCTCGTCGGCGGCGGCGATCGGGGTCTCGCGGACCTGCTGGCTGAGCTTTTCGATCAGCTCGCTCAGGTCGGCCACGTTCTGCGAGATCTCGGCGGTCTGCTCGCGCACCTGGGCGAGCTCCGTCTGCCGGTCGGCGAGTGACTGCTTCTTGGTTTCGAGGAGGCTCGCGAGCAGGATCTGGGTGCTGTTCAGCCGCTCGGTCTCCGCACGGAGCGCATCGCCCTCGCGACGGATGGAGGCCATGATCTCCATCAGCTCGTTGAGGCGGCCCGTCAGCGCCATCGCTTCGCCCCTCATCTCCGGGAAGGCGCGGGCGATCAGCATGGCGCTGCGCACCATCTCGAGGGCGTCCTCGCGCTGGGTGATGATGACCGGGGGCGGGTTGCGGCCCATGCGCTGGAGCGCCGCCAGCAGGCCCGCGATCTTGGCGTGCTCCCGCGCGAGAGAGACGCGGATGTCCTTCTCCTGACGCTCGAAACCGGCGAGACGCTGCTCGATGGCCGTCATCGCGGCCTCGCTCTTCTGTACGAGGGCCGCCGTCTCGACGAGGCGCGCGTTGATCTCGCGCCGTTCGTCGGCAAGGCTGGTCAGATCTTCCTGGATTTCCGCATCGCGCGCCTGCTTGGCCGCGAGCTCGCCCTGCTGGTCTTCGAGGCGCTTTGCGGCGTCCTCGGGCGACGAGGGCGTTTCGGCGAGCACGGCCGTGACCATGGGCACTGCGACGGCGAGCGTCAGCGCCGCCGCCGCGACAAAGCGCGCGCGCCGCCTTTTGCGACAGGCCATTGCTCCGGTTCGGTGCACTCCTTCGACCATTCGGCTCGATTGCTAGGACCCCGGGGTGCGCACCGCACGATCAATCCCCGGTCCACTCCGTTGGTGTCTTCCGTCTCGTCTTAGGCAGTTCGGCTGTGGGAGGCAAACTCCCCCGCCGCGCGCGCCACCACGCTCCGACAAGTGGTTAGAATTAGGGCAAGCGGGTTACCAAACGGTGGTCAGATCCCTGGCGCGGCACTCGGCGGAGCGGTGAGGGAGCCGCGGCGAGGGGCGTGGCCCCGCCCCCGAAAGCGGCATTTGAACAGCCCCTCGAACGGGACTATCTAGAGCGTGATCATTTTCGATTGAATTCGGGATCACGCTCTATCTCTTTGGTGAGACCGATGAGTCACGCTTCAGGCTGATAGGGCCTGAAGCGATCATGGTCTAGAGCGCAACCTAAAACCTTTCATTGAGGCGATATCGGCAATGGAGACCATTCTCTTTCACTTGACGACGATCGCCACGTTGGCCGTGCTCGTGGTGCTCGTGTGCGGGCTCTATGTCATGATGCGCGGGAAGAGCCCCAACCTCAGCCAGAAGCTCATGCGCTGGCGCGTGGGGCTCCAATTCACGGCGATCATGCTGGTGCTGGCCTACGTTCTGGTGCGCCAGTACTTCTGACCGGTTGCCGGCCGGGCCGGCAAGGCGCTTGATTTGGCGGGACCCAGAACTAGTCTGGGCGCCGACTGGGGGACGACGCGCGATGGTGAAGCTCAACAAGATCTATACCCGCACCGGCGATGCCGGCACGACGGGGCTGGGCACCGGCGAGCGCGTGCGCAAGGACGCGCTGCGCATCGCGGCCTATGGCACGGTCGACGAGACGAATGCGCTCATCGGCGTTGCGCGCGTTCATCTGACGGGACTGACTGGGCTCGACGCGAAGCTCGGGCGCATACAGAACGACCTTTTCGACCTGGGCGCGGATCTCTGCGTTCCCGAGCGCGGCGAAAAGCCGAAGTTCGAGCCGCTGCGCGTTTCGGATGCGCAGGTCGTCCGCCTGGAGGCGGAGATCGACGAAATGAATACCGAACTCAATCCTTTGAAATCGTTCGTTCTTCCTGGGGGCTCTCCGGCTGCTGCTGCGCTGCACGTGGCGCGCACGGTGTCGCGAAGGGCGGAGCGCGAGATGGTGGCGCTCGCGGCGCTCCCGGACGAGCCGGTGAGCACGGCCGCGATGAAATACATCAACCGTTTGTCGGATTATCTCTTCGTTGCCGGGCGGTATGTGAACGACCGCGGACGGAGCGACGTGCTTTGGGTGCCGGGGCAGAATCGCTAGGGTCCGATGCGATCATGGTTCTGCCTACGTCATGCCGTTGGATTGGATCGCGCCAAGTCTAAGGACGCTCGCATGTTCGTGCCGATACACGATGAGAACTCGCTCAAGTCGATCCCCTTCCAATACGTGACCGTTTCGCTGATCGTGGCGAACGTCCTCGTGTTCCTGTTCTCGGCGGTGGGCGGCGATATGGCGGCGGTCGCCAGTTTCGGTATCATTCCGAAGGAGCTGTTCGACACCAGCCTGCTGCCGGTGCCGATCGAGGAGCAGGTGTCGGTGAGGCCGACGCAGCTCACGCTGCTGACCTACATGTTCTTCCACGGCGATGTCCTGCATCTCGCCGGCAACATGCTGTTTCTGTGGGTGTTCGGCGACAATGTCGAAGACGCCATGGGGCATCTTAAGTTCCTCGCGTTCTATCTCATGTGCGGTGTGTTCGCGGGCTTTGTGCACGCCTGGATCGAGCCCCAATCGGCGATCCCCCTGATCGGCGCCAGCGGGGCGGTCGCGGGCGTGATCGCGGCCTATCTGATGCTTCATCCCCGGGTCCGGGTGTGGGTGCTGGCGTTCAAGGCCATTCCGCTCCGGATCTCGGCCCTGATCGCGCTGGGCGCCTGGGTGATCATGCAATTCGTGATGGTGCTGCTGCCGCAGATGGGCCCCGTCGCCTGGTGGGCACACGTGGGCGGCCTCATCGCGGGCGCCGTGCTGATCGTGGTGATGCGCCGGCCCGGCGTGCCGCTGTTCGACCGCCACCTCAAGGCCGCCTGAGCGTCCGAGTCGGCGGGAACGGACGGTTCGCGCTCAATTGCCCGTGGGAAGCCGGTTTCCGGTGGCGAGTCGCATTGACTTGCAACAGGACGGCTCGTAATTTCCCCTCTCGCACCTGCGAAGAGCTTTGGCGCGCTCAGGCCCGCCGGGCTTTCAATCCGATGCACTCGAAGGGTGGCACAGGGGCCCCCCGGGTCACGATCGGAGTCGTGGGCGCGGCCTTATCCCAATCTCCCGTCGGCACGTCTCGGGACATAAAAAACCAGGGCAACAATGACCAGAACAACGCTAGGCGCCGGGGAGCGCCGCGCATCATGAAGCTACTCGTCGCGGTGAAGCGAGTCGTCGATTACGCGGTCAAGATTCGCGTCAAAGCGGATGGATCAGGGATCGAACTGGCCAACGTCAAAATGAGCATGAACCCCTTCGACGAGATTGCCGTCGAGGAGGCCGTTCG
>DAOMQQ010000224.1:0-4134 GCA_035445405.1 Hyphomicrobium sp. | reverse complement strand
GGGATCGTCGTGTCGATGCCGCGGTCCCGCAACGCCTTCTGGTTCGCGATCCAGATGATGTAGTCGTCCGCGCCGTGCCCGGGGGCCGTGTGCACGAAGCCGGTGCCCGTGTCGTCGGTGACGTGATCGCCGTCGAGCAGCGGCACGTCGAAGCCGTAGCCGAGCGAGGCGAGGGGATGTTGTGCGACAAGCCCCGCAAGGGCGTCAGCGGAAACGGCGCTTAGGCGCTCGTAGCTTTCGACCTTGGCCGACTTCATCACATCCGCAGCGAGCTTGTCGGCCAAGATGTACGTATCGCCGACCTTCGCCCAGTTGCCTTCAGGCGCTGCAGTGACCTCATACAAGCCATAATCGATCTTCGACGAGAAGCTGATCGCGCGGTTGCCGGGTAAGGTCCACGGCGTTGTCGTCCAGATCACGACGTTGGCATCGCTCGGCAGGGTGCCGGCCTTCATCGGAAACTTCACCCACACCGCGTCGCTCTGATAGTCCTGATACTCCACCTCCGCTTCCGCGAGCGCCGTCTTCTCGACCACGCTCCACATCACGGGCTTCGATCCGCGATAGAGCAGCCCGTTCGCTGCGAACTTCATCAGCTCGCGTGCGATCGTCGCTTCCGCCGCATAGGTCATCGTCAGGTACGGGTTGTCCCAGTCGCCGATCACGCCGAGCCGCTTGAACTCCTCGCGCTGCACGTCCACCCACGTCTCGGCGAACGTCCGGCATTCGTCGCGGAACGCGTTGATGGCCGCCGCATCCGCAAAGTCCGGCTTCTCTTTCCCCTTCGCGCGGTACTGCTCCTCGATCTTCCATTCGATGGGAAGCCCGTGGCAGTCCCAGCCGGGCACGTAGTTGGAATCGAAGCCGAGCATCTGCTGGCTCTTGACCACGAGATCCTTCAGGATCTTGTTGAGCGCGTGCCCGATGTGGATGTTGCCGTTGGCGTAGGGAGGCCCGTCGTGCAGCACGAACTTCGGCCGCCCCTTGGAGGCCTCGCGAAGCTCGCGATAAAGATTGCGCTCCTGCCAGCGCTTCAGGATCTCGGGCTCCTTCTGCGGCAGCCCGGCGCGCATCGGAAACTCCGTCTGCGGCAGGTTGAGCGTCTGGCTCCAGTCCCGTGCGCCCGCGTCCTTGTCCGCGTCCGTCTTCGCTCCGCCGTCGCCCTTAGCCATTGCAGCCGTCGTCCCTTGCGCCCGTTTGCTTGATTTCGAGGCGTTCTAGACGGTTTCGGCCGCGGATTGAAGGGCGACGTGGCCGATTTAGCCCGTCGCGCGGGCCGCATCGGCCGCTTTGGCGGCCTGCCGCGCCGGGCGCGCTTCGATCCGCGCGGCGTAGTCGACGAATTCCGGCCAGTCTGGAAGGATCTTGAACCCCAGCATGTAGGCGACGCCGGACGCCATCATGACGTCCGCCGCCGTGAACCGCTCGCCGAGCAGCCACGGGCCGGGTTTCAAGGCGCCAGCCAGCGTCCGCAGCACGTCGTCGGGCGTGCCCCACCCGCCCATCGACGACGGCGTTTCTCTGCTGAGCGCTTTATCGATGCAGGCAGGCTCGAAACAGCTCCCGTAGAAAAAGAGCCACCGCAGGTAGGCCGCGCGGTCCGGATCGTCGATCGCAGGCGCCAGACCTGCGTCGGGATACCTGTCCGCAAGATAGGCCACGATTGCGGGCGTCTCAGTGATAATCCGATCCCCGTCGATGAGCACGGGGATCTTCCCCATCGGGTTGATCTTCAGGAACTCCGCCGATTTCTGCTCGCCGGCTTTGAGGTCGATCGGCACGATGTCGAACGGCACGCCGATCTCGTGCAGCATGTAATGGACGGTGGTCGAGCGCGACTGCGGATTGTGATAGAGCGTCAGCATCGTAGTCCTCCGGTAAGGGGGCGCGTCGCGTTAGCGCCAGTCTCCGAGCGTGGCATTGACGAGCGCGAGCGCCGCAACCGCGGCCGTGTCGGCGCGCATGATGCGGGAGCCGAGCGACAAGGCCACAGCCTGCGGCACGGCGCGGATCATGGCCCGCTCATCGGGCGAAAATCCGCCCTCGGGCCCGATCAGCACCGCGAGCGGTCCGGGAGACATCGCGGAAAGCGCGGCAATCGGGCTCGCCTGCTCGGCCGCCTCGTCGCAGAAAACGAGCGTGCGCGCCGTATCCCATCCATCGAGAAGCGCCGGAAGTTTCATAGGTTCCGCGACGTCCGGGACGCGCAGGATGCCGCACTGCTCGGCTGCTTCGATCGCATTCGCCCGCATCCGGTCGAGATTGACGCGCTCCGCGACCGTATGGCGCGTCAACACCGGCACGAGCCGCGCCACGCCGAGCTCCGTCGCCTTCTGCACCATGTAGTCAAGCCGCGCGCGCTTGAGCGGCGCGAAGAGATAATGAAGGTCGGGACCGCCCGCTTGCGCCCGCATGATGTCGAGAATTTCGAGCGACGCGCCGCGCTTTCCCTCCGCGGCGAGCCGGGCACGCCATTCGCCGTCGCGGCCGTTGAAAACGAGGATCTCGTCGCCGCCTGCGAGGCGCAGCACGCTTCTGAGGTAGCTCGCCTGCTCGGGCGTGCACGGAACCCGCGCGCCCTCCGAGAGGGGGGCATCGACGAACAGGCGCTGGGAGGTGAAATCATGAACGGCCATATCCGCTTCAATATCCGATGCCTTATCTCGATCCAACAGGCGTTAGGCTCGGCCGGCGGCGCCAAGGTGCGGCCTCGGCTCGTGTTGCCGGGTTCTGCCGCGACCGTTAACGTCGGACGCAGATGAGAGACCGGGAACGACAGAATGAACGCACGCGGGGCGGATAGGAACTTGGAAGGCGTGCCAGGCGCAGCGCCGGTCGCCGACGCGCCGAGCGGAAATTGGGTGGACCGCCACGCGCCGGTCTCCTGGCGCCCGTACCTCCGTCTCGCTCGGATGGACCGTCCCATTGGCACCTGGCTGCTGCTGTTTCCCTGCTGGTGGTCGGTGACGCTCGCTGAGGTCTCGATCGGAAATCCCTATCCGGATCCGTGGATGCTGGCCCTCTTTGCGGTCGGCGCGCTCGTGATGCGCGGCGCGGGCTGCGCGTACAACGACTATGTGGACCGCGATTACGACGCCCGCGTCGCGCGCACGGCCAGCCGGCCGATCCCTTCGGGGCAGGTCACGCCGGAAGCGGCCCTCGCGTTCGTCGTCGCGTTGTCGTTGGTGGGCTTCCTGGTGCTGATCTGGTTCAACCTGTTCACCATCCTGCTCGGCGTGACGTCGCTGGCGTTGGTCGCCATCTACCCGTTCATGAAGCGGCTGACCTACTGGCCGCAGGTGGTGCTGGGGCTGGCGTTCAACTGGGGCGCGCTGATGGGCTGGGCGGCCGTGCGCGGCTCGCTCGAATGGGCCCCGGTGCTGCTTTATGCAGGCGCCGTGCTCTGGACCATCGGCTACGACACGATCTACGCCCATCAGGACACCGAGGACGACCTGATGCTCGGCCTGAAGTCGACCGCGTTGACCTTCGGGTCCGATACGCCGTTTTGGGTCGGCAGCTTCTATGTCGGTGCGCTGCTGCTCTGGATCGCGGCGGGCTTCCTGGCCGGCACGCATCTCGTGTTTTTCTTCGGTGTCGCCCTGGTTGGCCTTCAGATGGCCTGGCAGGTCTCCACGCTCGACATCAAGGACGCGGACAATTGTTTGCGCCGCTTCCGCGCCAATCGCGATGTCGGCGCCGCGATTTTTATCGCGCTTGTCGCCGACACGCTGATCTCGTGGTGGGCCGGATTGAGCTAGCTCAGGCCGAGCACTGCGCGAGCGCGTTCTTAGGTCCGCTCGCTGTCGTCCTCGGTCTCGGCCTCTTCGGAGGCTGCATCGTCGCTATCGGCAGCGCCCTCGGCTTCGATGTCCTCGCCGGCGGGCTCGTCCTGGCCCTGGTCCTCATCTTCGTCCTGAGGCTCGGCCGATTTCATCTCCTTGAGCTTGGCGAAGACGCGCGCTTCTTCCTCGGCGGGTGTTTCCTCACGGGTCTCCGCATCGCGTGGCTGCACGATCTCGGCCGTCGGCCGGAATTCGTCGTCCGAGCCCGGCGCCGGTCCCGTCGTCTCCTCGGTCGGCAGCAGCGTGCCGGCCTTGATCGCTTCGCGCCGCGCCTCGCGCTGCTCGCGCT
>DAOMQQ010000223.1:0-4186 GCA_035445405.1 Hyphomicrobium sp. | reverse complement strand
CGGGGTCGCGCCCCAGGTTTCCGATCAGGATCACTTTGTTGACCGATCCGGCCATGTCGCCACTCTCCCAGTATTGAATGCCGTGTATTGAATGCCGCCGCGCGTGCGCGAAGCGCTCTCGCTCCGACGCCCGCGACTCGACGAGTTGCACGCACCCTATCCGCTTACGCGCCCTCGGGGGCAACGGGGCGCGGCCTTATCCAGCGATTTCTCAAGCGCTTCGCCGTCTCTTCCCGCGAAGATGAAAACGCGGCAAGGCAGATTCGAGTTCCACTTATGTTCTATTCGCCTCACGCGCGGCGCGCAACCCGCCTCAACCGCCGTGAGCCACATCAACCGCCGTCGAGAGGTCCCGCAACACCTTGGGGCCCACGGTCTCGGACGCCGGGCACGAGGCTGCCTTCAGCCGCGTATAGACCTGCACCATGTCGCCGCGGAACTCCTGCCGCTGCGCGCGGCGCGCAACGCCCGTCGCCACCGCCCCGTTGCTCCACCGCGGCCGGCAGACGAGTTGCGCCAGATACTCGGTGATCGACTGCCGGTAGATCTCCGCATCCCAGCGCGTCCCGGCCGACGCGAGGCCCTGCCATTGCCGGTACTCCGCCGAGGACGTCCAGCGCGCGCTTTCGCCGAAATCGACGATCGCCGCCGCCTTCTCCTGAAGACGCGCCCGCACACGCCGGCTCTGCACCCGCGCGAGCCGCGCTTTGATCTCGGCCGCATCGCCATCGGCTATTCGCGCGATCGCGACACCCGTAAAGTCGGCAAGCCCGTTCGGGTCCGTCGCGGGCGGAAGCGTCCGCCACACTTTCGCCTCGCGCAGGTCCGTGCCGACCGTCGTCGCCCCCGAAACGTCCGCCCCGATCAGCGACGCCCGGTAAAGCACCGCGCCATCGAGCTTGGCGTCCTTGAGCAGTGCGAGATCGAGCGCGGCAAAGCTCATCACCGCGCCGATCAGATCCGCGTGCGAGAAGTCGGCGCCCAGAAGCTGGGCACCCGTGAGATCCACGCCCTGCAGGCTCGCCATCAGAAAATTAGCGCCTTGCGCTTCCACACCCCCGCTCAGATCCGCCTTGTCGAGCCGCGCCGACGCGAAGTTCGCCCCTGGCATGAGGGCATAGGCGAGCGTCGCCCCTTCGAGCCGCGCTTCCGCGAGTTGCGCGCCTGTAAGATCGATGCCCGAGAGATGCGCGCCCTCGAGCCGCGCGCGTGTGAAGATCGCGCGCCGCGCACGCGTGCAATCGGCACCGTCCCTGTCGGCCGCAACTACGAGGCGCGTGATGTCCGCGCATTGCATCCACGCCCCGGTGAGATCCGCTCCCACGAGCGACGCCCCCGTCAGATCCGCCCCGGTGAAATCCGCCTGATGCAGATCCGAGCGGTCGAGCTTCGCGAACCTGAGGTCGCGTCCGCGCAGATTGAGGCTCGCCTCCCCGGGCCTCTGCGCGCTGCCGGGCACGAGGTTGGTGTCCATCACTTCGAGGTTGCGCTTGAAGATGCCGAGCAACGCCCCATCAGGCCCCGAGGCCAGGAACGGCACCGCATACCCACGGACGAGCCGCACCCGTCCGCTCGGGGCCTCGTCGTCCTCGAGCCCGAACGTGCGCTGCGTGAAACGGTCCAGCGCTTCCCCCGGCACGGTCGCGAACAGAAACGAGAACAACCCCACGAACAGCAGCACCAGCGCCGTCACCGCGAAGCTCACCGGATGCGCCCGCGTGCTCCGCATCAGTGCCTGCGGAAACGACGCTTCGGCCCGCAGCAGAAACACGCCGATCGAAATCAGCATCACGACGTCGGCGATCAGCGCCGTCCGATGGATCCACGTGATGCCCGCATCGTGGTAGGGCAGAAACACCACCTGCACGTAAAGCAGCAGCAGCACCGGCAGCGCCACCAGCGTGAGCCAGCTCATCCCGTAGAGAAACGCGCTCATCACGCGGCTGCGATGCGGCCCCGCGATCGCCTGCACGAAGAAGAAGTTGTTGAGCTCGAGCCGCAACGGATGCGTCCGCTTGTCCGTCGCCTCGATGAGGCGGATCGCGGCGTCGAACTCGAGCGTCTCCCGCGCCAGCAGCGCGAGCTGCGACACGAGCCCCACATGCATCAGAACCAGCACGACGGGCGCGAACTGGAAGAACTGCCGAAGCTGGATATCGACCTGCAGGATCGGCAGCGAAACCGGCGTTTCGAGCAGCAGATCCTTGTGCGTCACGCCCGCCACCGCGATGGTGAGGTAGGCCATGACACCGAGGAAAATCAGCCACGCCGTATGGGCGGTATGGCTCGAATTGTTGACGGCTTCGAGCAGGCTGTAGGGATTGACCGGCGTTTCCCCTTGCCGCTCATGACGCGTCAGGTCGACCATCCCGAAATCCCTCGAAAAATACGGGTACGGACATATTGGGCCGCTATTAAAGGAGAAAGTATGTCCAGAGACCAGCGCACGCCGGAGCGGCGCCGGACTTTGCCGCGCGTTGTGGCCCGCGGGCCGCAAGGACCCAGGCAAAGCGGAGACAAAGCCCTGCATGAGAGGGGGTTTGGCATTGCCGCCCGCGAAGCGGGGCGCTAACAACGGCCGGGAGACGGTAATTTTCGCGTCTCGCCTCGTGCGCCAGCCGGTCGAACCGGCGGCATTCAGACGTAACATGCGCCCACACGATCAAGGTGCGCGCAAGAAGGTCGCGTCGCTTCCGTGCAATACGACTGCAAGAAATGCCCCGGCTACTGCTGTTCCTATCCCCTGATCGCGCTCGACAAACGCGACGTGGAACGGCTCGCGCGGTATCATAAGCTTTCGTTCGAAGCCGCCCGCCGCGCCTTCACGCGCGAGGCCCACGGCCGCAAGTACGCAATGAAGCGGAAACGCGACCGTTATTACGGCGCCATCTGCCGCTTCTTCGACACCACCAAGCGCTGCTGTACGATCTACGAGGCGCGTCCCTCGGTCTGCCGCAGCTTCCCCGGCAAGGGCCGGTGCGGCTACTACGACTTCCTCTCGTTCGAGCGCCGCGCCCAGGAAGATCCCGAGTTCGTGGCCCTCACCGACAACCGCTGACGGAAGCTGCAACCCCGGCACGCTCCGACGTCTCCGCTGGCCGCGCGAAGCGTCCCGAAGCCCACCAGCCGGGCGCCGAGCAGGTGAAATTATCATTTCAGCTCAAGCGAATATGGCGGGAAGATAACGGGTAAAACGAGCAATTTTAAGCAACTCGTTAACGTTGAATCGTTTACTCTGAGGTCCATACCCCCCTCCGCCAGCGTTGCGGCGGCAATCGCAGGGCCCCCGCGTCATCGGGCGGGCGCCTGCTGGATAGAGACGACAAGGAGACGACCATGAGCGTCATGACACGCGTAGTCGCCGCCACAGCCGTGCTTCTGGGCGCGGCCATTCCCGTCGGCGCACTCACCGTCAAGAACACGTCCGACAAGGACTTCACCATCGGCGTCTCGACGGGCACCGAGCAGAAGGTCCACACCGTCCCCGCCGGCGGATCGCTGGAGGTGAAGCAGGATTGCAGCAGCGACTGCGCCGTCACCGGCCCCTGGGGCTTCTCGCATTTCGTGCCGCAGAACGCCGTCATCGAGAGCGATGGCGCAGCCATCGTGTCCACCCGCGTCGCGACGGCGGACACGGCACCCAAGCCGTCGAGCGGTCTCGTCCCGCAGGACCCGTCGACGGCCGCCATCGAAACGCCCGACGAGCCCGCCGTGACAGCCGCCCCGGCCGCCAAGCCGGCACCCGCCGCTCAGCCGCCGAAGCGCGCCGCCAAGTCCAAGGCCCGCCGCCAGGCCAAGAAGGCGAAGAAGGGCCCCTCGCCCGGTTCCTTCGGCGCGCTCATGCAGGGCAACCAATAGCCCGCGGCCCCGCGCTCGCGAAACGAGATTGAAAAAGCCGCGGACAGGCATCCTGTCCGCGGCTTTTCGTTATCGCGCGTTCGAGGGGCGGGATGCAGGCGCGCTTCGGCCTGGACCATGATCGCTTCAGGCCCTATCAGCCTGAAGCGTGAATCATCGGTCTCACCAAAGAGATAGAGCGTGATCCCGATTCAATCGAAATTGATCACGCTCTAGCCTGCCGCCTTGCATTGGGTATCGCACGGCACCTCCTCGCGCTTGTCGATCGAGCCGCGCATCGGCGAAAGCTCCTCGCGGAAGCACTTGTCGCCTTCGCGCACGACGCGCA
>DAOMQQ010000222.1:0-4192 GCA_035445405.1 Hyphomicrobium sp. | reverse complement strand
TGTGCCCCGCTTGGGCTGGCATCCCCCTCCGAAGCTCCCCATAATTCCGTACCGATTCGCTTCGTGCCGTGCATGCGTTCCTCTGCCTTCTTGCCTTTGAATTCCGGGACCCATGCCAACCAAGAGCCTCATGCCCGAGCGGCAGAATACCCGGGTCGAGCTCATCATGCTGGCCGCGGCCAGCCTTGGCTGCGTCACCGTTCTGACGGCAACGATCGCGTCCGGCCGCCGGCTGATCGAAGGCGGCGGTTTCCCGGGCGGGACGTGGCTGCTCGCGGGGCTCGTCGCCGTTGCGGGCATGGGCACCGTCTATCTCGTGTTCCGCACGCTCACGGTGATGCGCCGGCAGGCCGCCCGCTCGCGCGAGGAGGCGCGCCGGTTGCGCCGCGCGCTTGCAGCCTCCGAAGCGCTGATCAGGGCCGAGCCGCAGGCGCTTCTGCACTGGGAGCAGGGGAAGGGCTTCTCCGTCGTCACCCACACGCTGACGGGCGTTCCGGGGTTTCCCGCAAACTCCATCGAATTGATCCGGTTCGGCTTCTGGCTCGACCAGAAGAGCGTTACGGCGCTCAAGTCGGCGCTCGACGGTCTCCTTGCCGACGGGCGGGCATTCAATCTCATCCTGAAAACGCTCGCCGGCGGCCATGTGGAGGCGGATGGACGCGCCGCGGGCGGCCGTGCCGTGCTCCGCTTCAAGGACGTGGCCGGATACAAGCGGGATCTCTCGGTCATTCTCGACCAGCACATGCGCCTCGCCCGGGACGTGCGCGCGAGCCGGGCGCTGCTCTCCGCGCTGCCGCATCCGGCCTGGCTCAGGGACCAGACCGGGCGCCTCACATGGGTGAACGCGGCCTACATCAAGGCCGTGGAGGCCGAGAGCGAGGCCGAGGTCGTGGACGGGCAGATCGAGTTGCTCGAAACGCGCCAGCGCAAGGCCGTGGCCCGCGTCCTCAAGATGGGCGACACGTTCAAGGAGCGGATGCCGCTGGTGGTCGGCTCGGAGCGCAAGTCGCACGAAGTGACCGTGCTGCCGCTCGGCGATGCGACGGCGGGGGCGGCCATCGACGTCGCGGACGTGGAGAGCGTGAAGGGCGAGCTGGACCGGCAGGTTGCCGCCTACGACCGGACCCTGGATCGCGTCGCGACGGCGGTCGCCATTTTCAACGCCGAGCGCAAGCTCACATTCTTCAACGCCGCCTACCAGAAGCTCTGGCAGCTCGACGCCGACTGGCTTCAGAGCGGACCGACGGACGGCATGGTGCTCGACCGGCTGCGCGAGTTCGGCCGCCTGCCGGAAGTGGTGAACTACCGCGAGTGGAAGACGAAGGTCCTGCGTTGCTACACCGAGGAGCAGGAGCAGGAGGATTGGTGGCATCTGCCCGACGGACGCATGCTGCACGTCATGGCCGCGCAGCGCCCCGACGGCGGCGTCACGTATCTCTACGAGGACGAGACCGAGCGGCTCGAACTCGAAAGCAATTTCAAGCAGCACATCAACGTGCAGACGGAAACGCTGAACGCACTCAAGGAAGGCGTGGCGGTGTTTTCGACCGACGGGCGGCTTTCGCTCTTCAACTCCGCGTTCGCGTCGATCTGGAGGCTTTCGCCCCAGCAGCTTTCGGAAAGCCCTCACATCGACGCCTTCGTTCGCGTTGCGAAGGTGCTGTTCGACGAGCCCGCGAAGTGGGCCGAGATCGTCCATATCGTGACGTCGTTCGACTCGCGCGATCCGGTCGAGGGGCAGATGCTGCGGCCGGACAACAGCGTGATCGACTATGCGGCTTCACCTTTGCCCGACGGCGGCACGCTGCTCACATTCGTCGACGTCACGGATTCCAAGCGCTACGAGCGCGCGCTGATCGAGCGCAACGAGGCGCTCGAGACCGCCGACAAGCTGAAGAACCAGTTCATCGGCCACATCTCCTACGAGCTCAGGACGCCGCTCACCAACATCATCGGTTTCTCGGAGCTTTTGGCGAACCCGATCTTCGGCGATCTCACGGCGCGGCAGAAAGAATATCTCGACGACATCGCATTCTCCTCGAAGACGCTGCTTGCGATCATCGACGACATTCTCGATCTGGCAACCATCGACGCGGGCGGGCTCGAGCTCAAGCTCGAAACCGTGGACGTGCGCGCGCTCATCGACCGTGCGATCGGCGCGGTGCGCGAGCGGGCGGCGCGTGCACGCCTCACCCTCGACATCGCCATCGCGGACGATGCGACGACGTTCATGGCCGACCCGGAGCGCACACGGCAGGTGCTGTCGAACCTTCTTTCGAACGCGGTCGGCTTCTCGAAGCCCGAAGGCGTGATCCACATCTCGTGCTGGCGGGAAGCCGGCGCCATGGTGTTCTCGGTGGAGGACCAGGGCGTGGGCATCCCCAAGGAGCAGCAGCGGCGCATCTTCAACCGCTTCGAGAGCATGAGCCAGGGCGGCAAACACCGGGGCGCCGGGCTCGGGCTCTCCATCGTCAAGAGCCTGGTCGATCTGCATGGCGGCGATATGGTGCTCGACAGCGAGCCTGGAAGGGGTACGAAGGTGACGGTAAGCTTCCCCGAACGCGGTCTCGAACAGGAGCAGGATGGTTCGCGCTCAATCCCCGGTTCTTCACGCGTGGCGGAAGGCTGACGCTTCCGAGCCTGCGATCCATCGTCTGGCCGAGCGCGTGGCGCTCAAGCTCGCGGCAGGCGACGTCGTCGCGCTTCACGGCGATCTCGGCGCAGGCAAGACGACATTCGCGCGCGCGCTCATCCGCGCGGTTCTGGCCGACGCCAATGCCGAAATCCCGAGCCCGACCTTCTCGCTGGTGCAGACCTATACGTCTGCGCGCCTCGACCTCATGCATCTCGACCTCTACCGCATCGGTCATGAGGACGAGCTCGATGAACTCGGCCTCGACGATCATCTGGCGACAGGCGCCGCACTGATCGAATGGCCGGAGCGAGCACCCGGCCTGCGCGCCTCGAACCGCCTCGTCATCCATCTTTCACAAGGCGCGGCGCAGGACGAGCGCACGGTGCGCTTCGAAGCGCACGGCACATGGGCAGCGCGGCTCGCCAGGCTCCGCGCGATGTCGGACTTCCTCGACACCGATCCGCCGTGGGACGCAGCACGTGCGCTGCATCTTCAGGGCGACGCCTCGACGCGAACCTATGCGCGGCTCAGTTCCCCTCCCCCCTCGTGGGGGAGGTCGGGAAGGGGGGAATCCAGAACGGCTACTGTCGAGCTTCTCCCCACCCCTAACCCCTCCCCAAGTCCATGCGGAGCATGGCTCCGCCATGACGTGGGAGGGGAACCGAGACTCCGCACCGCCATCCTCATGGATCAGCCGCGCCAGCCGGACGGGCCGCCGATCCGCGGCGGAAAGCCCTACAGCCGCATCGCCCAGCTTGCCGAGGACGTGCGTCCGTTCGTGGCCGTCGCTTCGGCGTTGCGCGCGGCGGGGCTCAGCGCACCGGAGATTTACGCGGCGGATCTGGAGCACGGCTTTCTCGTGCTCGAAGACTTCGGCGACCGCGTATTCGGCCGCGAGATGGTCTCCGGCACGTCTCAGGCCGAGCTGTGGCGCGCGGGCGTCGAGACCCTGCTCGCGATGAGCACATTGATCGTGCCCGACGTCATTGCGCTGCCCGATGGCAGCGTTCACCGCGTGCCCGAGCAGGATCGCGACGTGCTCGCCATCGAAGTCGACCTTCTGCCCCAGTGGTACTGGCCTGCCGTGCATGGCACGCCGATTCCGCAGGATGCGCACGACGACTTCACGCACCTTTGGGACGACGTTTTCAGGCGTCTCGCGTCCGAGCCCAAGGGATGGGTGCTGCGCGACTACCATTCGCCGAATCTCGTCTGGCTCCCGGACCGCGACGGGCCGCGCCGCGCGGGGCTGCTCGACTTCCAGGACGCGCTTGCAGGGTCGCTCGCCTACGATCTGGTGTCGCTTCTGGAAGATGCGCGCGTCGACGTGCCGGCGCCGCTCGAATACGCGCTGCTCGCGCACTACCTCGACGTGCGACGCACCACGCAGGCCGGCTTCGACGCAGACGCGTTCCGGTTCGCCTATGCCGCGCTCGGCGTTCAGCGCAACACGAAGATCCTGGGTATTTTCGCGCGGCTTGCCATGCGGGACGGCAAACCTTCGTATTTGCGTCATATCCCGCGCCTATGGGGGTATCTTGCGCGCGGTCTGGCGCA
>DAOMQQ010000221.1:0-4222 GCA_035445405.1 Hyphomicrobium sp. | reverse complement strand
GCGAGCCGACGACAATTCTCCGCTCCCACTCCCGCGTTTTTCTATAATTCGGCATCGTGCGCTCTTGGACGGCTGCGGCTGACCTAGACCATGATCGCTTCAGGCCTATCAGCCTGAAGCGTGAATCATCGGTCTCACACAACGAGATAGAGCGTGATCCCGATTCAATCGAAAATGATCACGCTCTAGATCGCCAAGAGAACGTGCAACAGGCACTTTGGGTTGCCGCGACGAAACCCGGTGGAACGCCTGGCGTTTCTCTACTTAAGCCGCGCTCGAGGGAGAAAGAGAGAAGCCGCATGACCGAAGTGAGCCAAATCGTCGTCCTGAGAGCGGGAGAGCCCGGAGCCTTCACATTTCTCGTGCAGGTGAGAGACGCCGAAGGCGAAAGCTCCTACGACGTAACCCTTGGGCAAAATACCTACGAGCGGCTGAGCGGCCAGAAATATGCGCCCGAGACGTGCGTCGAGGCCGCGTTCCGCTTCCTTCTCGATCGCGAGCCGAGGCAGTCGATCCTCTCGCGTTTCGACGTCGACCGGATCTCGCAATATTTTCCGGAATTCGAGGGCACGCTGCCCAGCTACCTGCCGAAGGTGTGATGCACACGCGCTGCTGGTTTAGCGCGCCTTCTTGCTGCCCCGCGCCGCGAACCGCACCGCCTCCTCGGCCGCGCGCACCACGGCCATGGATTTGTTGATGCACTCCTGCTGCTCTTTCTCCGGCACGCTGTCGTAGACGATGCCTGCGCCCGCCTGCACATGCAGCACGCCATCCTTCACGAGCCCCGTGCGCAACACGATGCAGGTGTCCATCTCGCCGTCCGCCGTGAAATAGCCGACGCAGCCTGCATAAGGCCCGCGCTTCGACTTTTCGAGCTCGTCGATGATCTCCATCGACCGCACCTTCGGCGCGCCCGACACAGTGCCCGCCGGAAACCCGGCCATCAGCGCGTCGATGGCGTCATGCTTTTTCGCAAGCTTGCCGATCACGTTCGAGACGATGTGCATCACGTGGCTGTAGCGCTCGATGACGAACTGCGCCGTCACGTCCACCGTGCCGACCTCCGCCACGCGCCCCACGTCGTTGCGCCCGAGGTCGAGCAGCATCAGATGCTCGCTGCGCTCCTTGGGATCGCGGATCAGCGCATCCGCCAGCGCCTTGTCCTCGGCGTCCGTCGCTCCACGCGGAGCCGTGCCGGCAATCGGACGGATCGTCACCTCGCCGTCGCGCACGCGGACCAGGATCTCAGGGCTCGAGCCCACCAGCGCGAAGTCCCCGAGATCGAGGTGGAACAGAAACGGCGACGGGTTCGTGCGCCGGAGCGCGCGATAGAGCGCGAACGGCGGCAGCGCGAACGGCATTGAGAACCGCTGCGACAGCACCACCTGGAAGATGTCGCCGGCGCGGATGTATTCCTTCGCCCGCTCGACCATGCCTTTGTAGGCGCGCGGCGTCGTGTTGGAGCGCGGCGCGGGCTGCACGAGCTTCTTCGCCGAAAGCACACCGCCATGCGGCAGCGGTTCGTCGAGCGCGGCCACCGCACTCTTGAGCCGCTTCAGCGCCGCTTTGTAGGCCTTCTCGGCACTCGTCTTGCCGTCGTGCCGCACGGGTGTCACGAGGCTGATCTCGTCCTTCACCGAATCGAAGATCACGATCACGGTCGGACGCATCAGGATCGCATCCGGAACGTCGAGCTCGTCCGGCTTTTCGGCGGGCAGCGTCTCGATCAGGCGCACCGTGTCGTAGCCCATGTAGCCGAACACGCCCGCCGCCATCGGCGGCAGCTCGTCCGGCAGATCGAGCCGCGAGCTTTCGAGCAGCGCCCGCAAAGACGCGAGCGTCGGCTGGGACTCGGCGCGGAACGCATCCGGCTTCTTCTGCGGCGCGGTGTTGATCTCCGCCGCATCGCCGTTCGCGCGCCAGACCAGATCGGGGAGAAGCCCGATCACGGAATAGCGTCCCCGCGAGGCGCCCCCCTCGACGGATTCGAGCAGAAACGAGAACCGCCGCTCCCCCGCGAGCTTGAGATAGACGGAGACGGGCGTTTCCAGATCGGCGACGAGGCGCGTCCAAACCACCTGCGCCGTGCCGGCTTCGTAACGCCGGGCGAACGAGTCGAAGGACGGCAACGCCGAGAGGCCGTGGGCTCTCTCAGAAAGCGTGCTCACGAGACCCCACTCCCTTTACTGTTCGCTCTCGCTGGCGCCGGTCGCGCGCGCAAGCTCCGTTTCGTTGATGGAAACGTCGAGCTCGGACCGGAGGGCCGCGATGTAAGCGAGAACGTCGTCGTTCGCGAGATCGCGCGCAAGCTCCGCCGTGATCCTGTTGGTCTCTTCCTCGGTGGGCGCCGCCGCAGGCGTGACCTCCTGCACCTGGAACACGACGCGGGTCTCCCGGTCGCTGCTCTCGGCGAAGCCCGCCCCGCCCTTGGCGAGCGAGAACGCAAGCCGCACGGCCTCCGTCGTCAGTCCCGGCGGCGAATGGTTCCGCTTGACCGCTTCCGCGCGCTCGGGCTGTCCGCCCGCATCTTCGGCGATCTTGGCGAACGCCTCTCCCGCCTTCAGCCGGTCGACCAGCTTGCCGGCCAGCTCGTCAAGCAGACGACGCTTCTCGGCGGCGATGTGAGACGTTTTCACGTCGTCGCGCACCTCCTCGAACGGCCGCTGCTTGCGCTCCGTCACCGAAAGCACGTCGTACCAGGCAAAAGCCCCGCCCGGCATCTCGACAGGCTCCGTATCCATGCCCGGCGTTGCGGCAAAGGCTGCGCGAAGCGCGGTCGCCGCGTCCGGAATGTCCAGCGCCGTCTTGCCGTCAGGAGTCAGGTTGTCGGCCGTCACGGCGTCCACCGCCACGTAGCGCAGATTCAGCTCCTCGCCGATCTCCGCGAGCGTCTTGCCCGCATTTCGGCCCTCTTCCACGAGATCGAAATGCTCCTGGATCTTGCCCTGCGCCTGCTCGCCCGCCATCCGGTCGCGCACCTGATCCTTCACCTCGGCGAACGTGCTCTCCTTGCCTTCGGAGATTTCGTTCACGCGCACCAGCACGGTCGCGAAGCGCCCCTCCACGGGCTCCGAAATCCCATCGCGCTCGAGCGCGAACGCAGCCTCCGCGATGAGGGGATCGATCATCTGGTCGCGCGAAAGAAGACCGAGATTGACGTCGTCCTCGGTAGCGCCCTGCTCCTTGGCCACGTCGAGGAAGTTCTTGGTGCCGGCGACGAGCTCCTCGCGCGCCTTCGCGGCGGTCGCCTTGTCGGGGAAGGCGATCTGCTGGATACGGCGGCGCTCCGGCCGGTCGTAGGTGGCCTTGTGATCCGTGTAATAGGACTCGAGCTCGGCGTCCGAGATCTCGATCCCGCTCTTGAGCTCGTTGGCGGAGAGCAGAAGCACGGCGATGTTGCGATACTCGGGCGTCATGAATTCCGACGCGCGCTGCTCGTAGGTCGTCTTGAGGGCCGCCTCGTCAGGGTCCGCCACCGTCACTTTCGTCGGATCGACGCGGACATGCTCGAGCGCGCGCGTTTCCTCGCGCCATGCATGAAGATCGTTGATCATCGGTTTCGGCACCGCGGTCGAGCCGAGCAGCACATCCGAGATGATGCGGCGCAGCTCGTCGTCACGGCGGAGCGCGATGAAACCCTGCTCGGTCACGCCCATCTGGCGCAGCAGAGCGTCGAACCCTTGCCGCGAGAAGGTGCCGTCCGGACCCGAGAAATCCGGATCTGCGCGAACGCCCTCGACGATCACCTCGTCGGAAAGCGCAAGCCCCAGCCGGTCGGCGTGGGTGCGCACCGCCGTCTGCGCGATGAGCGTGTCGAGCGCCTGCCGGTCGAGACGCAGCATCAGGCCCTGCTCGGCCGTGAGCCGGCCACCGTCTTCGAGTTGCACACTCCGCAACTGGTTCTGGAACGCGCGCTGGAACTCCGGCACCGTGATCTCTGTGTCGCCGACCTTCGCGATGGCTCCGCGCCCGAACCCCTGGAACACATCCGCGACGTTCCAGAAAACGCCGAAACTGATGATCAGGACGGCGAACAGGATCTTGGCCGGCCAAGTCTGGGCGCCGCGTTGCAGGGCGTCGAGCATCGGAGTTGATCTTCCTATCAGATATGGGACACGGGGGAGCGAGCGCTCAGGATCGGGCTTCGCCGCCGCGGCTTGCAGAAAAGTCTCATCCCGTCCATGTGACGGGACGCACGGGCCTGATATGAAGCGCAGCGCGG
>DAOMQQ010000220.1:0-4263 GCA_035445405.1 Hyphomicrobium sp. | reverse complement strand
CGTAGAGCAGCGGGCTCGATTCACGGATGCGCCACAGCGGGTAGAGCGCGGACGACGCGAAGAACATCGGGAAGATCACGAAGTTCATGACGCCCGCGAAGTTCTCGAGCTGGCGGATCACCGACGAGATGAACAGCGCCATCGCGCCGAGCATGAGCCCGGCCAGAATGATGGCAGGCGCAACCGTGAAGTAGCCGATGAGCGGCGGTTCGATTTCCCAAAAATAGCAGACGGCGAGGAACGCGTAGGCCTGGAGCAGCGCGACCGCCACCGATCCGACGAGCTTGGAGAGCAGGAGAAACGAGCGCGGAAAGGGGCTCACGAGCAGCGTGCGCATGGCGCCCGTCTCGCGGTCGTAGACCATCGAGAGCGAGGACTGCATCGCGTTGAAGAGGAGGATCATCGCAATCAGGCCCGGCGTGATGAACGTCTCGTAGAGCACGTAGGTCTGATACGGCGGAATGATCGAGACGCCGAGCACCTGGCGGAAGCCGGCCGCGAAGATGAAGAGCCACACGAGCGGACGGACGAGCGCCGAAAAGAAGCGCTCGCGCTGATGCAGGAAGCGCAGCACCTCGCGCCAGACGATGCCGCGGAAGCAGGCGAGATACGCGAAAAAACCAAGCCCACGCGGTGCCTGATCGGCCAGAGGCGGATGGCCCACTTCGACCTTGTTCATGCCGCATCCTCCTCCGACTGGGTGCCGGTGAGTACGCGGAAGGCATCCCGTGCATTTGCCGTTCCCGCAGCTTTCAGAAGCTCGGGAACCTGCCCTTTGAACAGAACCTGTCCCTTGTGAAGGACGACGACATTGTCGTCGGGCGCGATCTCGTCGATGAGATGCGTCGCCCACAAAACGCCGAGCCCTTGCCGCGCCACGAGATCGCGAACGATCCTGATGACGCTCTCGCGTGAGCCGATATCGAGACCGACAGTCGGTTCGTCGAGCAGCAGGCAGCCCGGCCGGTGCAGCAGAGAGCGCGCGATTTCTACGCGACGCGCCTGACCGCCGGACAGGTTGCGCACCTTTTCGTGCGCGCGGTCCGAGAGGCCCACGATTTCGAGGGCCTCCTTCGCCCGTGCCTTCGCATCGCGCCGGCCGAGGCCGTGGAGCGCGGCGTGATAGAGCAGGTTCTGCTGAAGAGAGAGATCGGAATCGAGCGTGCGAGACTGGAACACCACGCCGAGACGCTGCAGCGCGGCGCCCGGCGTCCGGCGCACGTCGCGGCCGAGAATGCGGATCTCGCCGGTCACGTTATTGTAAAGCCGCGTGATCAGCGCGAATAGGGTGGATTTGCCCGCGCCGTTCAGTCCGAGCAGAACCGTAAACGCGCCTTGGGGCACGGTGAGCGACACGTCGTCGAGCACGCGCTTGTCGCCGAAGCTATGGCTCACGCTGTTGACGACGAGTGCGTCGGGCGAGGGTGTCTCGGATGTTGTGCTGGCGATGCTCACGTGACGGATAAAGTCCCTTGCTGATCCGTTGCTGCGAGGGCTCGGCCGCTCCGCGGAGAGACGCCCGGCCGGATCACGACAAGTTGGGCGCAGCCCTGATGTTCGATCTCGCGGGTTCGATCTTGCGCCGTTCCACGAGTTTGATTTCGGTCTCTTCGATCCCGGCCGCACCGATGCGTCCGTAGATGTCGGGCGAGATGAAAGCGCATTCACGTCTGCCAGTCGATGAGAATTTGCCCGAGATGCCTTTCCCAAAAAAGTTGGAAGTCTCGCCAACGTCGGTGCTGAAATCGGAAACCATCGCGCCGCGGGCGATAAGGCGAAGCGCGCTCGTCGCGCGCTTCGCATGGTTTCGTCGTCAGTTCGGCGCCGCCACGACACCCCACGGGTACCGGCCGACGCGGATCGACTTGGTCACCTTGAGGGATCCGACGTCGATGACGGAGACGTCGTTCGAAGTACCGTTGGTCGTGAAGAGAAGCTTCTCGTCGGGGGTGAAGCCGAGGTTCCACACGCGCTGGCCGACGAGCAGATAGCGCTCGACCTCGCGGGTCGCGACATCGACGACGGCGACGCGGTTGGCGGGTCCGAGCGCCACGAACGCCTTCTTGCCGTCGTTCGTGATGCGCACGCCGACCGGCTGGATCGCGTCCTTTGTGATGCCCTGGATCTCGAAGTTGATCTTGGCGAGAACATCGCGGCTGTCGGTCGCGATCACGGTGACGGTGCCGCCGATCTCGGCCGAGACCCACACTTCCTTGCCGTCGGGCGTGAACTCCGCAACGCGCGGGCGGCTGTCCACGAGCACGTTGTCGGCCACCTTGAGGCTTTCGGTGTCGATGAAATGCGCCATGTTGGTGGTTTCGGAGGTGTTGACCAGCCACTTGCCGTCCGGGCTCATGCCCATGCCCTCGGGTTCCACGCCGACCGGAATGTCCGTGATGATCCGGTTCTCGAAGATGTCGACGACGGTGACGAGGTTATCGTCCTCGTTCGAGACGTAGAGCGGGTTGCCGGAGGTATGCAGGATCGGAAGCTCGGGATCGGGCCCTGAGGGCAGATCCTTCACCAGTTCGTAGGTCTGGGTGTCGAAGACTTGCAGCTTATGGTCGTCGCTGACGCACACGATCACCCACTTGCCTTCGTTGGCGAGGATGATGCCGCGCGGGCGGTTGCCGGTCTTGATCGTGTGGATGACCTCGAGCGTCTCGCTGTCGATCACCGAGATCGTGTTCTCCTTCTCGTTCGAGACAAACACCCGATACGCCAGCGCGTTCGAGGCGGAGAACGCCAGCATGACGCCGGCAAGCAATGCCAATGCGAGACCCGTGCTTTGTCTTTTCACGTTGAAGCTCCTTGGGGTGGTTCGCTTAACCTACTGGAAGGCGGTGCATTTCGTTTCGGGCCGGTCGACACCGAGCGTGTCGAGCTCTGAGAACTCGTGCAGAAATCCAGGTTGCGGCGAGACCGTGACATGGATTTTCGGTGTGGCGATGAAGATCGGCTGGCGAAGCTGACCGTTCCAGGAACGATAGGTGAGCTTCTGCCCCTTGAACGCGGCGAGATCGAACTTGTCCGACCGCATGTAGTCGATCAGCGTCTTCGCATCCGACGAATTCGTGCGCGAGGCGGCTTCGCCGACCGAGCGGACCGCCGTCCAGGCGTTGTAGTCGATCGGGCGCATCTGGCGCTTCGCGAGACGCTGGAAACGGTTCTGGAACTGCGTGCCGCCCCAGAGCTCGACCGCGGGATGCCACGTGGTGGGATAAAGGCCGGCCGTGCCGACCACAGGGCGCGAGATCCAGGTGCGGTAGGGGAAGTACTCGCCGAAGAGCTCGCCCTCGTCGGCCACCGCCACCACGTCGTGATCGGGGGCGCCCTGCATGAAGCTCGGGATCTGCTGCTGGATCTGCTCGAAGCCGCCGTCCGCGCGCCGGCTCCCCGGCTCGTACTCGAACATCCGCTCGTCGACGATCTTGACGCCGAAGCGCGTAGCCGCGCGCTTCAGCGCATCCGCAAACGCCTTGTCTTCAGGTGTCGGGCCGACGACCAGCAGCCAGTTGCGCCACTGCTTCCAGGCCACGTATTGCGCGAGCGCATCCGCGAGCATCGTGCGGGACGGCGCGGTGTGCTTGACGTTCACCCGGCAATTCTCTTCGCGAAGCTCCTCGTCGGGCGCCGCGATGTTGAACAGGAGCGCGTCCTTGTCTTTGAGAGCGTCCGCGAGTTTGAGCAGCGTTTCGGGCCGCGCATCCGCAACGACGAACGGAAAGCCTTCGTCGACCTTCTTGACGACATCGGCGACGAGCGCTTCGGCGTTTGCGTTTTCGACCGCTTCGAGCAGGAACTCCTGCTTCAGGAAGCGTCCCGTGGTGTTGTTGTCCTCGATGCCGAGCTGGGCCCCCGCCAGACCGTCGTCGGGCGGCGGAATATCCAGAAGCGAGAGCGGCGGCAGGCGGTCCTCCTGAATCTCGCGGGCCATCAGGATGCGAATTTTCAGGATATCGTCTTGTTTTGCATCCGCGGCGGGAGCCTGCGGCTCGGCGGGGGCGGTCTGGGCCGGGGGCCGGGTCGCACTGTCTCCGGCATGACCCGGAGATGTCGCGCCGGAAGCGAGGACCGCGCAGGCGACAACGAGGGAAAACCCCTTAAGGAAGGAAGGGTTCGGACGACACAAAATAGACCGGGCGGGCCGAGGCGCCGGCCCAGCATAAACTCTCATGCGCTATCCTCCCGCCAGGCTTTGTTCGGCGCCGCCGAAATGCCCGGGTACATTGTAACATCTTCCCCGGGAACATCGCATCGAAT
>DAOMQQ010000219.1:0-4299 GCA_035445405.1 Hyphomicrobium sp. | reverse complement strand
ACGGCGGCCAAAAGCAGGGAGAAGACCCGGGAACGCATGACAAAAAAACTCCTCGGAGCGGAACTCATCGGAACAGCTTATCACTCTAGGGGCAAACGCATAATATTGCTTTAACCGCACGGGTCGGACACGCTGCGGAATTGCCCCGGACATGCCCGCCGTCCGGCTATCGTAACGCACCCTTAACCCCATTGCGCGAAACGAGTATGAGCTCGCGCAATTGCCCCGGGGAGGGGTGCGTTTATGACCGTGCTCGTGACGGGAGGCGCCGGATACATCGGCAGCCATATGGTGCTCGCCCTGCTGGACGCCGGCGAACGCGTCGTGGTGGTCGACAACCTCTCGACCGGCTTTCGCTCCGCCGTGCCTCCGCCGGCGGTTCTCGTCGAAGGGGACGTGGGCGATGGAGATCTCGTCTCGCGCGTGATCGCCGAGCATGGCGTGCGCGCCATCGTCCATTTCGCCGGCTCCATCGTGGTACCGGACTCGGTGGCCGATCCGCTCGGCTACTACCTCAACAACACCGTGAACTCCCGCACGCTGATCGCGGCCGCCGTTGCCGGCGGGGTGAAGGCCTTCATCTTCTCCTCGACAGCCGCCGTTTACGGCAACCCGGACGAGATCCCGGTCAGGGAGACGGCCAGCCTCAAGCCCGTTTCGCCCTACGGCACGTCGAAGCTGATGACGGAATGGATGCTCGCGGATACGGCGTTCGCGCACGACTTCCGCTACGTGGCGCTGCGGTATTTTAACGTGGCGGGCGCCGATCCCGCGGGCCGCGCGGGGCAATCCACGCCGCGGGCGACGCATCTCATCAAGGTCGCCTGCGAAACGGCGCTCGGCAAACGCGCGTCGATGGACGTGTTCGGAACGGATTACCCGACGCCGGACGGCACTTGCGTGCGCGACTACATCCACGTCACAGATCTCGTCGCGGCGCACATGGCGGCGCTTGGCTATCTGGAGGACGGCGGGCCGTCCGAGGTCTTCAATTGCGGCTACTCGTCGGGCTATTCCGTGCTCGAGGTGATCGAGGCCGTGAAGCGCGCGGCAGGCCATCCCTTCCCCGTCACGCTCGGCCCGCGCCGGCCAGGAGATGCGGAGGCCATCGTGGCGGATTCCACCAAGATCCGCGAGCGCCTCGGCTGGACACCCACGCTCGCCAACCTCGACACCATCGTCGCCCACGCGCTCGCCTGGGAGCGCTCGCTCAAGCGGGCGGCGTGACCGCCGCCCGTCGAAATGTCGCCGTCAAGGCGGATGACCGGGCGGGCGTCTTATGTTAGTAGCGCGCGACACACATCCTGCGCCGATCGCCGCCTTAGCTCAGTTGGTAGAGCACCTGATTTGTAATCAGGGGGTCGGGAGTTCAAGTCTCTCAGGCGGCACCATTCGACTTCAGACAGCGCCGGGACGCGCCTCGTCGGGCGCCGCACTCCTTCCTTCCCACCCCGCTGTTCGCTTCCGCTGCGCTTCCCTTCGCTAATCTTGCTGCATTGCAGTACGTGCGCGGACGATTGAACGGCGAAGGCGGTCTTCCTACATGCCATTGAAAGAGCGGTCCGCTTCCGTTCGGCCGTCACCGATACGGGGAAACCGCCTGGGGGATACCCACAGGAGGACGCCATGGCCGTTATCGCACTGACACGGGAAATGGGCACACGCGGCAGCGAAGTCGCACAGGGGCTTGCCGAGCGGCTCGGCCTCACCGTCATTCACCAGGAACTGGTCGAAAACGACGTCGCCCTGCGGACAGGCATCGACCGCAACGACGTTCACCGCCTTCTCGAAGGGGAGGCGTCGCTCTGGGAACGGTGGATGGTCGACAGCCGGCGCATCGTGCAGACGACGGCGCTCGAAGTGCTGGAGCTCGCGCTCAGGGGACACATCGTCATTCGCGGCTGGGGCGCGGCGTATCTGCTGCGCGACATCCCGCATGTCGTGTGCGTCCGCACCTGTGCTCCCATGGCCTACCGCGAGCGGGTGGTCATGGAGCGGCAGGGGCTCTCGCATCTCAGCGAAGCACGGCGCGAGATCGAACGGCACGACTTTGCACACAACGGCACGATGGAGCAGATGTTCGGGATCGATTGGTCGGATCCCACGCTCTACGCGCTGGTTATCAATACGGCCCGGGTGCCCGTCTCCGCCTGCGTGGATCAAATCGCGCGCATGACGGAACTGCCCACCTTCCAGGAAACGGAGCATTCGCGAACCGCCTTGCTGGATAGAACGATCCTCGCCCGGGCGCAGCAGGCCATGGACCAGAGATTCGGCAGCCGATCGCTTCAAAACGGCTTTGAGATCAGCGTTTTCGGTGGGAAGGTGCTTCTAACCGGCGGCTCGACCGACGAGCATATGATCGTCGAGGCCATTCGGCTGCTGCAGGACGTCGACGGCGTGCAGGGCGTGGAGAGTAAAGTTCATCACGTGGCGTTCGTGCCTCCGACGTGAGGCCATCGCGCGATTTCGGCCAACGGATCGCGGACACACAAGGGAGGACGGTGCGGGATGATCACGGTTCGGCATGTGCTCAATCAGAAGCCTCGCAACCTCCACCACATTCACCCCGAGGCCACCGTGCGTGACGGCCTCAAGACGATGGCCGACCATAACATCGGTGCGCTCGTGGTGATGGACGACGGCCGCGTCGTCGGCGTGATCACCGAGCGGGATTACGCCCGCAAGATCGTGCTCATGGGGCGCACCTCGCTCGAAACCCCCGTGCGCGAGATCATGACGAAGCGCGTGATCTTCGCGCGGCCGGAGCAATCGGTGGAGGAATCGCTCGCGGTGATGACGGCGCGTGCCGTGCGCCACCTTCCGGTCCTGGACCAGAACACGGTGATCGGCCTCGTCTCGATCGGCGATCTCGTCAAAGCGGTCATCGCCGACAAGCAGTTCATCATCGAGCAGCTCGAAACCTACATTCAGGGCGACTCCCGCTAGGCTTTTCCGCCGAAAGAGCGACGCTGCCGCGGCCCGCGGCCGCACGCCGGTAGACATCACGCGGGCGTTGCGCTTGGATCCGGCGTCGCTCGCTTCCGGATACGCAATGTCCCTTTCCTCCTCTCTCCGTGCCCCCACCGTTCCGCCTCCGGTCATCTCGGGCGCGCGCTCGCTTCTCGAAAACTACGACGTGCTCTTCTGCGACGTGTGGGGCGTCGTGCACGACGGCATCCGCGCCTATCCACGCGCGACCGAGGCGCTGATCCGCTTCCGCGAACGCGGGGGCACCGTGATCCTGCTCACGAACGCGCCTGTCCCCCGGCCGCGCGTGGAAGCCATGCTGGAGGCGCGCCACGTGCCGCCCACGACCTACGACGGCATCGTCTCGTCGGGCGGCATCGCGCTCGCGCATATGGCGGACGTCGGCTACCGGGCCGTCCACTACGTCGGCCCGCGCGAACGGGACGCCGCCTTTTTCGCGCAAGCCAAGGCGCGCGACGTGCCGCTCGAAGATGCCGAGGCGGTCGTGTGCACCGGGCTCGTCGACGACGTGAACGAGACGGTGGAGGATTACAGAGGCTTGCTCGACGCGGCGCGCGCCCGCGATTTACCGTTCGTCTGCGCAAACCCGGATCTCGTCGTCGAGGTCGCGGGCCGTCTCTACCTTTGCGCGGGGGCGCTCGCCGACGTTTACGAGGGTCTCGGCGGCGAGGTCTATTGGGCGGGCAAGCCTCACATGACCGCCTATGAAACGGCAACGTCGGCTGCTGCTACGATCAGAGGCGCGGATGTCGCGCGCGAGAAAATCCTCGTCATCGGGGATGCGGTCAGAACCGACATCGCGGGCGGTGCGCGCGCCGGGCTCGACGCGCTGTTCATCGCAGGCGGCATTCACCGCGACGACACGATGACAAACGGCACGATCGAAACCGAGAAGCTCGCGCGGCTGTTTCCGCCCGATGCGCCGCGCGCGATCGCCGCGATGGGGCACCTCGCCTGGTAGGAGGCCGAGAGAGCGGGCGATCGCCTACAGCTTATGCGCCATGCGGCGGCGCTTCGTTTCGAGATAGTGCTCGTTGTGGGCGCCGGGACGGGTGACGAGCGGCACGCGGTCCACCACCTCGATGCCGGCTGCGTCCAGCGCCTCGATCTTCGCCGGGTTGTTCGTCATCAGGCGAATCCGCCTGAAGCCGAGGTCGCGCAGGATCTCGGCTGCCAACTCGTATTCGCGCGCATCGACGGGCGCGCCGATTTCGATATTGGCATCCACCGTGTCACGCCCCTGATCCTGCAGGGCGTAGGCCTTGATCTTGTTGTAGAGACCGATGCCGCGCCCTTCGTGATAGGGAA
>DAOMQQ010000218.1:0-4376 GCA_035445405.1 Hyphomicrobium sp. | reverse complement strand
TGGCAAGCACAAGTGTTGCTGCGAACGGGTCTCAATCCGCGCCCGGGCTGCTCGATCGCGAGGCGATCGTCGCCAAGCCCGGGTTCAACCGCTGGATGGTGCCCCCTGCGGCGCTTTGCATCCATCTCTGCATCGGCATGGCCTATGGCTTCTCCGTTTTCTGGAAGCCGCTGCAGGCCGCGCTCGTCGATGCCAACGGCAACGTGATCCCCGAGTGCTCGGCAGGGGCCGTGACGTTCGGCGAGAAGGCTGTGGGTACGCTCAGGGCGTTGACCGCGACCGACTGCAACTGGAGCCAGTTCGACCTGGGCTGGATGTACACCTTCTTCTTCGTCCTGCTCGGCGTGTCGGCTGCGATCTGGGGCGGCTGGCTCGAGCGGGCCGGTCCGCGCAAGGCGGGCATCGTGTCCACGCTCTGCTGGTGCGGCGGTCTACTGATCGCGGCGTTCGGCGTTTATACGCATCAGTTGTGGCTGATGTGGCTCGGCTCGGGCGTGATTGGCGGTATCGGCCTCGGACTTGGCTACATTTCACCGGTCTCGACGCTGATCAAATGGTTTCCGGATCGCCGCGGCATGGCGACCGGCATGGCCATCATGGGGTTCGGCGGCGGCGCGATGATCGGCTCGCCGCTTGCGACCTTCCTCATGGATAACGTCTTCAAGACGGCGACAGAGCCCGGCGTGTGGCAAACGTTCGTCGCCATGGCCGCGATCTATGCGGTGTTCATGACCATCGGCTCGTTCCGCTACCGCATCCCGCCGCCGGGCTGGAAGCCCGAAGGCTGGACGCCGCCGGTCAGCGCCAAGTCGATGATCACCAACAACCACGTGCATCTCAAGGATGCGCACAAGACGGCGGCGTTCTGGCTGATCTGGACGGCGCTGTGCCTCAACGTGTCGGCAGGCATCGGCATCATCGGTGCCGCGTCTCCGATGCTGCAGGAGACGTTCGGCGGTGCGCTCGCCGGTGCGCCGGAGCTCGGCTATGCCGAGATGAAGGAGAACGCGGCGATCGCGGCGAAGGCAGCGGCCGTGGGAGCCGGCTTCGTCGGGCTCATTTCGCTGTTCAACATCTTCGGCCGCTTCGTCTGGGCGTCGTCTTCGGACTATCTCGGCCGCAAGAACACCTACTTCATCTTCTTCACGCTGGGTGCGGCGCTTTACGTGCTCGCGTCCTTTGCCGCTGACTGGAAGGTGATCGCGCTGTTCGTCCTGTGCTTCTGCATCATCGCCTCGATGTATGGCGGCAGCTTCTCGACCGTTCCGGCCTATCTCGCGGACATCTTCGGCACGCAGTTCGTGGGCGCCATTCACGGGCGGCTGCTCACCGCATGGTCGACGGCGGGCATCGTGGGCCCCGTGATCGTCAACTATCTGCACGATACGCGCTATGCCGAGGGCATTTCGCCGGATCAGCTCTACGGCCAGATTTTCTACATCCTGGCCGGCATGCTCGTGGTCGGCTTCATCGCCAATATGCTGGTGAGGCCGGTCGATCCCAAATGGCACATGAGCGAAGTGGAAGTCGCGGCCGAGCAGGCCAAGCTCATGCCGGCCGCGGAAAACGCCGGCGGCTCCTACGGCATCGGCAGGGGCGGGCTCGACGCCAAGGCGGTGGCGTTCTGGACACTGGTTGGCGTGCCGCTTGCTTGGGGCGTGTGGCAAACCTTCGAGAAGGCGCTCGTCCTGTTCTGGTAAAGCCAGCCAGCGCCTCTCGGCAGAGAGGCGTTCGACCGGAATGACACATCGCGGATTTGGACCGGATCGCTGGGGGATCGCCGTGCTTGCGGGCATTTTGCTCGCAAGCACGGCCCGCGCGGGCCCGTCCCCTCTTGCGGTGTCGCTGGGGGAGCAGCCGGCGGCCGTTTCGCTCACGGAGGCCGAGGGCGAGCGCTTCAAGCGCCGCGCGCGTCTCGTGCGTGTCCCAGAAGAGGACATCGAAGAGGCGGTGTCCGGGCAGCGTGACATCCGCTCGTTGCGCGAGGTGGCCGTTGCGTTCGGCCTAATCGGGCTTTCCAGCACCCTTTGGGTGGCACTCCGCCGTCGCCGTTTCCTTTCGTCGGTCTAGGATTGCGCGCTTCAGCTCGGCCGCGCCCAATCCCTCGGGCGGGCCGCTGGCGCATTCCCATATCGCCGCCAGCGCTTCTGCGGCTGCATGGCCGTGCTCGCCCGCTTCGGCCAGGATCAGGTTCGCGATGCCGTCGCTCGGTGCTTTGTCGTCGGGCGTGAGCGCTGGGGCCGATCCGATAAAGAGGATCGTCTCGAACTTCCGGGCAGCAGCGATCACTACGTCACGGCTCGGCGCGTCGCTTGCGGGCAGAACCGCGAGGACGATCTTTGCCGGCGTTTGCGCGGCGAAGGCGATGCCGCGGGCGAGGGATGCCGTGTCCTTGGGATCGATCCGAACCTGGACGATGCGAACGTTTCCGCTTGCTGCGGTGGTGAGGGCTGCGGCCGTTCCCTGGCCGTCTTTCCGATAGGGGCGGTGGTCCTCGTCCACCGTGTCCCAGGCAATAGCTTCGCCCTCCCCATCGCGCGCGAGAATTTTCGCAAGCGCCGGGTTTGTGTAGTCGAAGCCGTCGGCGAGGATCGCGACGGCCATGCCGCCGGGATCGAGCCCGGGCTTGAGGACGGGGTCGTCGGCGCGGGCTAGCCCTGAGGACGCGAGGGCCGCCGCGGCCAGACAGAACAGCGTCGAGATTTTGCGTAACGCCGTCATGATCGAGCCGCCTTGCGGTCCGGCAGGTTGCCTTTGGCGAGAACGGCTCGCATGACGCCTGCGATGTCGTCGAGCGGGAAGACAGGCACGTTCGCGCCCTCTACATGATGGTCGGCTGCGATGGCGAAAACGTGCGGATCGGATGAGGCCAGGGACGGCCCGGCGCCTTGCGCGGATCTGCGGACCTCGACCTTCGGGATCGGCGCGCGCTTCATGCCCTCGACGAGCACGAGGTCCGCTGGTGCGAGACGGGCGACGATTCGGTCCAGCGATGGCGCAGGCCCAGGATCGGGTGTGAATGCTCCGTCTTCGCTGATCACCGCCCATCCCGCGGGAGAGAGGAGCACGACCTCGTTTGCGCCCGCATTCCTGTGGCGGTCGCTATCGCTGCCTTCGGTTTCGGCGGTGATGTCGTGGTGGCTGCTTTTGACGGTCGAGACGCGATAGCCGTGCGCGACGAGCTCGGCGACGAGACGCGTCACGAGTGTCGTCTTGCCCGAGTTCTTCCACCCTGCGATGCCGACAACGAAGGGCGCGGGGGCCGTCATGGGGACGCTCCCGGCTCGCGATGCTTCGACAGGATGTCTTCGGCTACGGCCAGATCTTCCGGCGTGTTGACGTTGAAGAACGGATCGATGGTCCCGCCTGCGACGTCGAGATCGGCGAAGGGAACCGACACGGCGCCGAGCCGGTCGATCATCGCGTGTGCGGCGCGCTCGCCACGTGCCAGCGCGGCTTCGATCTCGGGCGCCGCGCCGCGCTTCCAGAGGGCGATCACCGGATGCCGGCGATCGCGCGAGGAGGCGACGGCGACTTTCGCGTGGGGGGCGTCGACGAGACCGTCCCGAAGGCGGGCAACGAGATCGGCGGGAACGAGCGGCGAGTCGGCGGGCAGGCTCGCGACCGCCGTCACCTCGGGTTCGTGCCGCGCGAACCAATGGAGGGCTGCGAGCACGCCCGCGAGCGGGCCGGGCCGGTCCGCCGTTTCGTCCGGCACGACGGGGTGGCCAAGCGCGGAGAAACGTGCGGGGTCGCCGTTGGCGTTCAGAATGAGAGATGCAACCTGAGGGCGGAGCCGGGCGACCGCGTGGGCGACCAGCGGCGCGCCGCCGAGTACCATCAGGGCCTTCTCGGGCCCGCCCATGCGGCGGCTCATGCCGCCTGCCAGCACAACGCCGGCAATGGATTGCTGCATCATTCCGCGATCAGGCGTTCGCAACCGGCCTTGCTCCTGGTGAAGACGAATACACGGCCGATGCGGCCTTCGCAGTTGATCATGACGGTGTCGAGGTCGGCCGAGGGCGTTTCGTTCGTCAGTTTGCATTCCGGATGATCGGCCAAAAGGGCGCGCGGCGTCAGCGCGATGCCGTCGACCTCGAGGGAGGGGGCGCACTCCCGTCCGGTCTCGGTCTGCTGAAGCATCCACCATTCGGATGCGGCCGCGGAAAACGCCATGAAGAGCCCGAGGCTGGCGGCAAGACCGGCCGAGAGGGCGCACCGTATGGTCGATCGCATGCGTCTCTCCTTCGAGAGCGTTCCCTCGGGGTCCCGCGTGGGGAGCCTACTTTACAGCGGGGCGGGTGTCATCGGGGGCGCGGCGTGGTTATAGTCCGCGCCGATACGAACCGGGGGACCCTGATGACGACGCTCGATCG
>DAOMQQ010000217.1:0-4413 GCA_035445405.1 Hyphomicrobium sp. | reverse complement strand
TTTCGGTGATCATGTTCGTCTCTTTGCGCAGGAACGGCTGCTTGCCTTGCGACATTACGGCGAGCGCCACCTCCTGCGAGCAGTCGGCCGCGGCAGGCGTAGCGATCAGGCCCGCTGCAACGGCGAGGGCGGCGAACGTCACAGAACGCATCATCGTTTCGGTTTCCTTCCCTTTGTCGGCTCCGTGGCGCATGTCCGGCGGCCCGAAGCTTCGTGTTTCAATTAGGTCGTTTTCGGCGGACAGCAAGCCGCAGGCGGCCGATCAAGGCTGGGCTTCGAGATCCCGGCTGCCCATCGGCGGGATGATATTGATATCCGTCGGATAGCTGAATTCTTCCCTGTGGAGCGGCTTGGCGCTGCCGTCGGGCGCGCCGACGACGTTGAAAGCGGGAAGCCGTGTCTCGGGATCGACGTAGATGGTGCGCGCCAGGACGGTTCCGTCCTCGCCCGTCTCCGGCGGGCTCTGGTAGCCGAGGTACGTCTTCCCCTCGTAGCTCACCTCGCCCAGGCACTTGAAATCCACCCCGGCCTTGGGCGGCTGGAACGTGTTCAGGATATGGATGGCGACCACGCGTGCGTGCGGGGCCTCCATCTCGATCCAGGCGCCGTTGTCCGCGCTCCAGGCCCAGCGGTTGACGCCGATCGTCTCGACCACCTGATCGCCCACCGTGACCGTGCGATGCATCCGGTTCGGCGGCTGGTAGTCGAAGATCTGCTCCTGCGCGAGGCCGGCGTCGCTCTCGGAGGCGATGCGCGTGCGCCAGGGCTTCTCCTGCTGCTTGACGAAGGCGGCCTCGACCTCGGCGCGGCCATCGCAGGCCTGGGACGGCGGCACGAAAGCCCCGAGGACAAAAAGCGGAAGAACAAGCAATTTCAGGCGCATGGGATCACTCATTTCACGACGCGAGGTTTTATCTGCCGACGGGCGCGCACTCTATACGCCCCGGCAGGAAAAAGTCGATCATGATATGGGAATTTTTGCTAAGGCGCTGCCCGCGGCGTCAGCGTTCGGGCTCCGCGGGGACGCCTTTGCGGTCGCGCATGGCGTTCACGAAGCGGGTGAAAAGATAGTGGCTGTCCTGGGGGCCGGGCGAGGCTTCGGGGTGGTACTGCACCGAAAAGACCGGCCGTCCATCGAGCCGGAGCCCGCAGTTCGAGCCGTCGAACAGCGAGACGTGGGTCTCGACCACCCCAGCCGGCAGCGTTTCCCGATCCACGGAAAAGCCGTGGTTCATCGAGGTGATCTCGACCTTGCCGGTCGCGAAGTCTTTGACCGGATGGTTCGCGCCGTGATGGCCCTGGTGCATTTTCTGCGTCTTCGCGCCCAGCGCGAGGCCGAGGATCTGATGCCCCAGGCAGATGCCGAACATCGGCAGCCCGGACTCGACGATCTTCTGCACTTCCGGCACCGCGTATTCTCCGGTGGCCGCCGGATCGCCAGGACCGTTCGACAGGAACACGCCGTCAGGATTGCGCGCGAGAATATCCTCGGCCGAGGTGGTGGCGGGCACGACCGTCACCTTGCAGCCCGCAGACGCGAGACACCGCAGGATGTTGCGCTTCAGACCGTAGTCGATGGCGACGACGTGGAAATCAGGGGTCTCGTTGCGGCCGTAGCCCTTGTCCCAGACCCAGCGCGTCTCGTCCCAGGAATAGCTCTGGCCGCTCGTCACGTCGGGGACGAGATCGAGCCCGAGGAGACCCGGCCAAGCCTGGGCGTCCGCCTTGAGCTTGTCGATGTCGAAGACGCCCGAGGGCTCGTGCGCGATGACGGCGTTCGGCATCCCCTTCTCGCGGATACGCGCCGTGAGAGCGCGCGTGTCGATGCCGGCGATGGCGATGATGCCGCGCGCCTTGAGCCAGGCGTCGAAGTGGGCCGTGGCGCGATAGTTCGACGGATCGGTGATGTCCGCGCGCAGGACGGCGCCGCGCACGCCCGAGCGGGCCGCGAGATTCGACGTTTCCGTATCCTCGTCGTTGGTGCCGATGTTGCCGACGTGAGGGAACGTGAACGTGATGATCTGCCCCGCGTAGGAGGGGTCGGTCAGGATTTCCTGATAGCCGGTCATCGCGGTGTTGAAGCAGACCTCGCCCACCGCGCTGCCGGTGGCGCCAAGGCCCATGCCGGCAATAACGGTGCCGTCGTCAAGCACGAGGCGGGCCGTGAGCGGGGTCTCGGTCCAGGGTGCGGGCGTGGCGGTCATCGTGGGCTCGATTTTGGGCTCGCAGCGGACGGTCTCGCACGCTCAGGTCACATGCAAGGGACGGTCCGCTCGAAGCCTGGTCCATGGATCGCGGCGGACCCTATGCGAGGCCCCCAGCCGCGTCAAGAAATTGGCAACCGGCTCAGTTGGCACAAGCTGTCGCTCCCTCAGCCCATCGGCAGCGACCGTTACTCGCGTTCGATCCGCTCCTGTCCTATATAGCGGCCAACATTCCGCGAGAGAGAGGGTTTCATCATGCGCGCACGCATCACGCAGGACATCAAGGACGCGATGAAGGCGGGCGACAAGGATCGCCTCGGCACGCTGCGGCTGATCACGGCGGCGATCAAGGACCGCGAAATCGGCGTCGGCGGGCAGGCGCCCGTGGAGGTCGGCGATACCGAGGTGGTGGCGATCCTGCAGAAGATGGTGAAGCAGCGCCGCGAAAGCATCGCCACCTACGAGCAGGCCGGCCGCACCGACCTGGCGGACAAAGAGAAATCGGAAATCGCGGTGCTCGAGGGCTATCTGCCGAAACAGATGGACGAGGCCGCGACCAAGGCGGCCATCGGCGCGCTGATCGCGGAGCTGGGTGCGGCAGGCCCCAAGGACATGGGCCGCGTGATGGGCGCGCTCAAGGAGCGTTTCGCGGGCGAGATGGACTTCGGCAGGGCGAGCGGGCTGGTGAAGGAGTTGCTGAGCTAATCGCGCAAAGTGAAGTGCCAGGATCTTGGCCCCTGGACCCATTTTGACCGCACCGGCAGCCTGTGGATTGGGCTGACAACCGCGCTCGTGCGCTTTTGAGGCCGCATAGGGTGTGGGGGGAATCGCGTAATTTATGCCGGCCGGCAGCTCCGGCTTCAGGATCTTTGAAACCCATGCGTTTTTCGCCTCACCTCCTGGACGAGATTCGCGCCCGGCTCCCCGTGAGCCAGGTCGTGGGCCGGAAGGTTGCGCTCAAGCGCAAGGGGCGCGAGTACGCCGGGCTGTCGCCGTTCAAGACGGAGAAGACGCCCTCGTTTTTCGTGAACGATCAGAAGGGTTTCTACCATTGCTTCGCCTCCGGCGAGCACGGGGACATCTTCAAGTTCGTAATGGCGACGGAGGGGTTGAGCTTCCCCGAAGCCGTCGAACGGCTGGCGCAGGAAGCGGGCGTCGCGCTGCCCAAGCCCGACGCGCACGACCAGGAGCGCGAGGACCAGCGCACGCGCCTCGTGGCGCTGATGGAAGCGTCCGCCAAGTTCTTCGAGAGCGCGCTGACCGGCCCGGGCGGGGCCGACGCGCGCCGGTACATCGAGCGCCGCGGCCTCAAGCGCGAGACGCTGGCGACGTTCCGCATCGGATATGCGCCGAACTCGCGCTCGGCCATCAAGGAGCATCTGGCGGGCGCCGGGTTCACGCTCGACGAGATGATCGCCGCGGGGATGTTGATCTCGGGCGACGACATTCCAGTGGCCTACGACCGGTTCCGCCACCGCGTGATGTTTCCGATTGCGGATGCACGCGGGCGCATCGTCGCCTTCGGAGGCCGGGCGCTCGATCCCGACCAGAACGCCAAGTATCTGAATTCGCCGGAAACTCCGCTCTTTCACAAGGGCAACCTGCTGTTCAATGCGCACAGGGCACGCCCCGTCGCCCACGACAAGGCGCGCGTGATCGCGGTCGAAGGCTATATGGACGCGATCTCGCTCGCGGAAGCCGGGTTCGCGGAAACGGTGGCCCCGCTCGGCACGGCGCTCACCGAGGACCAGCTCAAGTTGCTGTGGCGCATGGCGCCCGAGCCGATCCTCTGTTTCGACGGCGACAGCGCGGGCAAACGCGCGGCCTATCGGGCCGTCGATACGGCCCTCCCCCACCTGCAGCCGGGCGCGAGCCTCGCGTTCGCCTTCCTGCCGGACGGGCTCGATCCGGACGATCTGGTGCGCCAGCAGGGGTCGGCTGCGCTCGAAACCCTGCTCGGGCGCGCCCGCCCCCTGGTCGACGTGCTGTTCGAGCGGGAATGGGCAGACCGGGACTGGTCCACACCCGAACGGCGGGCCGGTCTCGAAAAGACGCTCAAGGGGCTAACGAGCAAGATCGCGGACGACAGCGTGCGCGCCCACTATCGTCAGGCTTTGGCGGAGCGGCTTGCGGCGTCTTGGGGGACAGCTCCGGCCGGTGGTGCATCCGCCGCGGGCGGGTACGGCCGCTCCAATCCCGGCGCGACCTG
>DAOMQQ010000216.1:0-4461 GCA_035445405.1 Hyphomicrobium sp. | reverse complement strand
GCGAAGCGCGGCAAACCTGAAGACCAGGGCGTGATGAGCGACATCAAAATCGCCGTGACGGGTGCCGCAGGCCGCATGGGCCGCGAGCTTGTCCGTATCATTGCCGAAACCAACGGCGTCGCCCTGAGCGGCGCGACGGAACCTGCGGGCTCGCCTCACCTCGGCGCGGACGCCGGCACGCTGGCGGGTCTCTCTCCCCTGGGCATCGCCATATCGTCCGATCCCGCCGCAATCGTCGCTGCGAGCAACGCGATCATCGACTTCACCACCCCCGCCGCCACCGTCGAGATGGCCGCCCTCGCGGCCAAAGCCGGCATCGTCCATGTCATCGGCACCACAGGTCTCGGCGAAAAGGACGAAGCCGCGATCGAGACCGCCTCCCGCCATGCTACGGTCATCAAGGCGGGCAACATGAGCCTCGGCGTCAACCTGCTGACATCCGTCACGCGGCGCATCGCCGAAGCTCTCGATGCGGACTTCGACATCGAGATCGTCGAGATGCATCACCGTCAAAAGGTGGATGCTCCGTCCGGCACGGCGTTGATGCTGGGTCAGGCGGCGGCGAAGGGGCGCGGGATCGAACTGACCTCCGCAAGCGTTAGAACGAGAGATGGCCACACCGGGCCGCGTCGTCGTGGCGACATCGGATTTGCCACGCTGCGCGGGGGAAGCGTGATCGGAGACCATACGGTTGTTTTCGCGGGAGACGGCGAGCGGATCGAGATCACGCATCGTGCCGGCGACCGCAGCATTTTCGCACGCGGTGCCGTCAAGGCTGCCGTCTGGGGCCGGGGCAAAGGCCCGGGCCTTTTCAATATGAGCGATGTATTAGGACTTTAAGCACCGATGTCGACGCTTGAGAGAACCAAACGGACAGGCACTATGACCAACAAGCTCGTGCTCGTGCGCCATGGCGAGAGCGAGTGGAACAGGAAGAACATCTTCACCGGCATCCGCAATCCCGATTTGACGGACAAGGGCGTCATCGAAGCCGTCTGGGCCGGTCGCGTTCTGAAAAGCGAGGGCTTGGCGTTCGACATCGCCTTCACGAGCAAGCTGAAGCGCGCTCAGCATACGCTCGACATCATCTTGGGCGAGATCGGCGGCGAAACGCCTCCGATCATCGAGGACGCCGCCATCAACGAGCGTGACTACGGCGAGTTGTCCGGCCTCAACAAGGACCAGGCGCGCGACCGCTGGGGCGAGGAGCAGGTGCTCGAATGGCGCCGCAGCTTCGACACGCCGCCTCCGGGCGGCGAAAGCCTCAAGGACACGGCGGAGCGTGTGGTTCCCTACTATCGCGAGAACATCTGGCCTCAGATAGCGGCCGGCAAGAACGTTCTCGTCGTCGCGCACGGCAATTCGCTGCGCGCCCTCATCATGTCTCTCGAAAAGCTCTCCAGCGAGGAAATCCTCGACCGCGAGTTGGCGACAGCGGCACCCCAGGTCTATCGTCTCGACGAGACGGGCGACGTCACGGAGTACCGCGAGCTCGTCCGCTCTGAGGGCCGGGACGATGGTATCTGACGCGCTGGAAGACGTCGCCAAAAGCGACGCACGATCGCGCGACCGCTGGATTGGCGTCTATATCGGCTTCCTCGCCGTCGCCCTTGCGATCTGCGCCATGGGCGGCGCCAACGCTGCCAAGGAAGCGAACCACAGCAACATCGAAGCGACCAACATCTGGGGCTTCTTCCAGGCCAAGAACATGCGCCGCCATGTGCTGCGCCTGCAGGTGGACGAGCTCGAGCTGCAGCTCGCGTCCGGCACCTTGGCGCCGCCCCTGCGCACCGCCATCGAAGCGAAGATCGCCTCCTACAGAGACCTCGACAAACAGCTCACGTCCGACCCCGAAAGCAACGAAGGTCTCGACGAGCTTTTCCATCGCGGCAAGGCTCTCGAAGCGGCGCGTGACGTCGCCGCCAGCCGCGATCCCTATTTCGATTGGGGAGAAGCGCTCCTTCAGATCGCCATCGTGCTTGCCGGCGTCGCTATCATATCCAGCGGCACGATGCTGATCGTCCTGAGCGCGTTCATAGGAGCCGCCGGCCTTTCCATGATGCTCAACGGCTTCTTCCTGCTCGTGCAGCTTCCCTTCATCGCCTAGACCATGATCGCTTCAGGCCCTATCAGCCTGAAGCGTGACTCATCGGTCTCACCAAAGAGATAGAGCGTGATCCCGATTCAATCGAAATTGATCACGCTCTAGCCGAGACGGCTCACTCCCGCCCCAGACCGACTTGCCGGCCACGCCTCAGCGCGCTACCACCGCGCCAGCCTTTTCTTTCCTCGAACGGACATCCGCACATGACCACGCACAAGCTGCTCCTCCTCCCGGGCGACGGCATCGGCCTCGAGACCATGGCCGAGGTTGAGCGCATCATCGCGTTCTTCAACGCACAGGGCGGCAGACATACGTTCGAAACGGAAAGCGATCTCGTGGGCGGCGCGGCCTACGATGCGCACGGCGTGGCGGTGACGGATGCCTGCGTTGCCAAGGCCAAGGCAGCCGACGCGGTCATCTTTGGCTCGGTCGGTGGCCCCAAGTGGGCGGACGCACCCTACGCTCAGCGTCCGGAAGCGGGCCTGCTTCGCCTGCGCAAGGATCTCGACCTCTTCGCCAACCTCCGCCCGGCCATCTGCTACCCCGCGCTCGCGGACGCCTCGTCGCTGAAGCGCGAGCTGGTGGAAGGCCTCGACATCATGATCGTGCGCGAGCTGACCGGCGGCGTCTACTTCGGCGAGCCGAAGGAGATCGTGACGCTCGAAGACGGCGGCAAGCGCGCCGTCGACACACAGCTCTACACGACACGCGAAATCGACCGCATCGCCAAGGTCGCATTCGATCTGGCGCGCAAGCGCGGCAACAAGGTCCATTCCGCCGAAAAGCACAACGTCATGAAAACTGGCGTGCTCTGGAAGGAAGTCGTCACCGAGACTCACCGGTCCTACGCGCCCGACGTCGAGCTTCATCACATCCTCGCCGACAACTGCGCCATGCAGCTCGTCCGCAACCCCAAGCAGTTCGACGTCATCGTCACCGACAACCTGTTCGGCGACGTGCTGTCCGACGAAGCCGCGATGGCCACCGGCTCGCTCGGCATGCTGCCGTCAGCTTCCCTCGGTGCGGCCGACGAGACGACGGGCAAGCGCATGGCGCTCTACGAGCCCGTGCACGGCTCCGCGCCCGACATCGCCGGCAAGGGCCTCTCCAATCCGATTGCGACCATCGCAAGCTTCGGCATGGCGCTCCGTTACTCGTGCGGCATGACCGAGGAAGCCGACCTCATCGACAACGCCATCGCCGGCGTTCTCGCCGATGGCCTACGCACCGGCGACATCATGCAGCCCGGCATGACCCAGGTGGGCACGAGCGACATGGGCACCGCCATTGTGAAGAAGCTCGAAGCGCTCATCGCCTAGACCATGATCGCTTCAGGCCCTATCGGCCTGAAACGTGACTCATCGATCTCACTAAAGAGATAGAGCGTGATTCCGATTCAATCGAAAATGATCACGCTCTAGACGAAGCGACCGCTCTCGTCGGACTCGAACCGACTCCGACCGACTCTCACCCACCCGACAAAAGAAAAGCGGCCCTCCCGCCAAAGAGGGCCGCTTTTCGATTTGTAATTCGCCGTAAGAAACTAAGCCGCCGCTTAGTCCTTGATGATTGCGAAGACCTTGAAGTCCTTGTTCAGGCGGAAGTCGTACTGGCCGGCCTTGCACTTCACGTCCTCGGCCTCGTACACGCCCGTGCCCTCGGATTCCTTCTCGTAGCTGCCGCCCTCGCAGCCCCACTCGGCAACAGCCGCCTTGATCTTCTCGATCTCGTCAGCCGTCGGCTCGTCGTCAGCCATTGCAACGGACGAACCGAAAGCCATCATCACAGCCGCGGCGATAGCAAACGTGCGCTTCATGATTTCCTCCTTATGAAGCAGGCATGGAATACTTCCATATCTCGTTGCCGCGTCGCAGCATGTCTAGAGGGAAATATTCCCGATCTAGGTCGGGAATTGCCAAGTCACCCCCCGAAAAGCAATAAATTTTCGCAATTGGCGCGCTTTCCGCCGGACAGCCGCCCGGACGAAGCGATTATGCCGCACTGCACACTCAGCGGGCGCACTGATTCGGCAAACGCCGCTCACACCTTTCGCAGCGCGACGGTGCTCACCCGGTGGTCCTCGCCTTTGCGCAGGATGAGTCGCGCCCGAGGCCGCGTCGGCAGGATGTTCTCGACCAGGTTCTTGAGGTTGATGTTGCGCCAGATGTCGAGCGCGCGCGTCACCGCGTTGTCGTGGGTCAGCGTCACATAGCGGTGAAAGAAGGCCGCCGGATCCCGGAACGCCGTGCTCCGGAGCCGCATGAAGCGCTCGACGTACCAGGTCTGAATGACCTCGGGATCGGCATCGATGAAGATCGAGAAATCGATGAAATCCGAGACGAACGGCTCCGACACGC
>DAOMQQ010000215.1:0-4473 GCA_035445405.1 Hyphomicrobium sp. | reverse complement strand
GAGTCGCGCCGGACTGTCCAGATAATTCACAGCCAGACTGTCCAGATAAGGCGACAAGTTCTTCTGCTGCATAAGCTTGTGTGCCGAAGCGCTTGCCGAGTTCACGGTTGCATCGGGTAGGATGCGACGTCCAGTGACAGAGCTCATGGAGCTCAACGGCGTAGTAGCTTTCGTCGCGTGACATGGTTTCGGTGCCGCAGAAGAGGCTTTCGTCCGGCATCTGGATGTGGTCCGTCGAAGGCCGATAGAAGGCACGGTCTCCGCCGTGCTCGATACGAGCGCCCGTAGCTTTGATGAAGCGATCGGCAGCGTCGATGCGGGCGATCGGCCCAAGCGGCTCCGGTGCGGCAGGGTGCTCGAAGCCGTCGACTTCGGCGGCATTGAAGACATAAGAGGCGCGCGCAACGCGGCGTTTGCCGTCATCGTCGGTGTCGTCGGGAGAGGGGTCGACGTCGAATTCCTTGTAGAAGATGACGAGTTCGGATTTCGCGCCCTTGCGGACTTGGCAGCCGAGTTCGGCCCATTGTCTGTAGGTGGCCCAGATGGGCGAAGAGAAGCCGCGTTGCTCGGCCGCGACCCAGAGTGAGACGATATTGATGCCGTTGTAGCGGTTCTTCGAGTGTGCGTTTTCGGGAAGCCAGAGCGGCATGGAATTGCGCCGCCAGGGCATTTGCGGCTTGCCGGGATCGGCTTCGATCGCCGCGATCAGGCGGCCTGTGACTTCGGCGTAGAGATCCCGCCGCGGGGCGGATTTTGCGGTGTGTGTGCGCTTGCTCATAACTGTGCTCCTTCGGTTGCCCCGCCCGGGAGGGGCGGTTTCGATGCGAACCGGGGAGCGGCAGCGGAGAAGCGGGTGCGGAACCCGAAGCGCTCAAGCGCGAGGGCGGCCTGCGCTAAGCAGAGTCCGATGGCGGATGCGCAGCGGAGCCATTGAAGCGACCGCGCGCTGACGCATAGGTCGCGTCAAATGAGAAACCGCTATGCCGAGGGCAGTCGTGTGGAAGCCAGTATCGAGAGCATTTGGCAGAACAATCCGATCGCTACGCGCATCTTCGCTCAGGACATTTGCTGATCGTCCGTCGCACATCTGGAACAAGCGATAAGCGGTCAAAGGTGTGCGGTAAGGAGGCGGAGGGAGCAATCGCGGAGAATGATCACATGCCGCAGCGTGAGAGGTCAGGAAATGGGCCCTGATGACGCTGGCAGCGATGATTTTATTGTCGGCATCTCTACCGTTAAACGAGCATCGCCAGCGCTTTCCCTCAAAGCCAAATCAAGGGAACGCCTACTGGCACGAATAGACGTTGCGTATGCCGTTAGTCGCATCACCAATTACTATGACGCTGCAGATGGTTCCTTTAGGCGAGCAATACCCGCCTTCGGAAACACTGCCGCTGCATAAATTCAGAACCGTGCATTGCGGCAAGGCGTTATGCATGAAGCAAGCAAGCGCACCTGTGCAGCAGTTGGCAATATACTATGTGCTCTGCCGCACCCAGATGCCCCCATTTGACGTGCAACTGCCCCCTGATTGCGAGAGGGTGCCGTTGTTGCACGAGATGGTGCGGGTGCCGTCGTAGCCGGAGGCGGTGTTGGTGACCGAGCGGCTTGCGCCGTTGGCCAATACCGCGCCGGACAGGCTCGAACAGGCCGGCGACCAGCTCACCGTCTGGTTCGCGCCGCAGCTTTCGACGCAACTTGAACTCGTCAAGCTGGCCGTACCGCCGCTGCATGAATAGGTCGCGCTTCCTGTTGTCGGCGCGGTGCTATCCGTCGCCGTGCCGGTGCTGCCGTGGGCGATGGTAATCGCAGCGCCCGCCGTGCAGGTCTTGCCCGCAACCGCCCACGTCGTGCCCGCACTCACTGTGCAGCTCCAGCCCGATGCGGTGCCGGACAGGCTGGCCTGCGCGGTGCGCGTGCCGTCGCGCGCGGTGAGCGTCCCGGTGTAATTGCCGTCATTCGTGGCCTGCGGGCGCACGTCGATCACGCAAGTCTGGTTATGGCCCAGCGTCTTGCCCGCGCAATCATCGCCGACATCCATGCCGCCGGTCGGGAAGGAGAAGTTGGCGGCGTTCGAGAGTTCAGATGCAATCAGTGTCGTCGGCGTCTCCCCGGTATTGCGCACCAGGAACGATACCGTCGCGCCAACAGCCGGGTTGCCCGGCCCGCTCACATTCATGGCGCCTTGCGCCGTCGGCTGGATCGTCAGCGCCGGCGGCGTCGGATTGCGCGTGGTCAATACCCACGGGCGCTCGATCGCGCTCATCCGCAGCGTAAAGACCACCGGCGTCGCGGGCGAAGCCGCCGCGTCTCCGCGCAAGGATACCGTATCGCCCGCCGCGATCTGCGCCGTGCTGCCCCGCGGCGTGCCGTTGACGATGATGCTCGCCCCGTTATCCACCGTGGCCGCACGCGTGCCGTAATAACCGGAAAAACTGATCGCGTTCGGCGTCGTGTGCGTGGTCGACAGCTCAACGCCCGCCGTTTTCGTGAATGAAGTGTCCGCGCTGATCGAAACGCCCGCTTCCTCCCATCCGTCTTCCGTGCAGATCTGGACCGTGTCCATCTCAAAGCGCATCAGCCCGACGGTCTCAGGCGTGCACGCCTCGTCCGGCAGAACGGGAAGCTGGCCGCCGCTGCCCGCCTTGATCAGCGTCTCAAGGCTCTCCGTATGGATAAGATCGTCGCTGCCGCTGATCCGCCGGACCAGCGGCGCATCCGGATTGCCGTCGGCATCCGCGTCGGCCCACGCCGTGCACGCTGTCTGGAAGGCCTTGTCCGGCCCGGCGGAGATGATCGCAATCACGGGCGCGGTCTTCGTATCGCCGCCCTGAAGGCGGTTCGCGCCCGCGCCCCCGCAGCCCGCTACGTTGTCGGACACGGACTGCGTGCCGTGATCCCACACGCAGTAGCCGTAGGGCGTGCCCCACGGATCGGCCTTCGCCGCGCCCAGCGATACGGGCAGAATGCCCCCGCCGGATGGCGAGGGCGCACTGCCGGCAGGGGCTTGCCAGGCAACCGGTTCAAGCGAACCGTCGCTGTCGCAATCGGCCGTCGGTCCGTGGGGTGAGCCAACAAGCCGCGCAGCGGCGTCCATAGCGGTTGCGGCAATCTTTTGTTTGGAGAGCGTGGCGGTACCCGCCACGGGACCGCGCAGGATACCCATCGTCGTGGCCCCGATCACGCCCGCACCGGCCAGCAACGCAAAGACGGTGAACAGCACATTCCCCGACTGGCGCAGGCGGCGCGGGAGACCTTTGCGGGAGCGCGCCTGCATCATGCGTCCGCCGCCCGCCTAAATGTCACTGGAGCAAGGGCGCAGCATGATGGCGCGCAAAGCGCGCCGCCGACGATGCGGCTTGTGTTATCCGCAGCGGGTGCAGACCATTTGTTTTCAGCGCCGCACGCGCAGTGTGCCAGTGATATCGCCCCCTCTCAATAACCTGTTTCTCTATCTCACAGTAAATCAGTATACTGATAATTATGGAGATGTTTTATTTAACAGTCCTTAACAACCCACATCTTTTTTCGGCGGACCGGACGCGGAGCGCCGGTTGGATCAATGGCCGATAATGCGGGTGAGGGCGGTCGGGTTGATCGGCTATGCACGGATATCGGACGGGGAGGTCACGTTGCGCTCACAGGTCGATGCGTTGCGAGCGGCGGGCTGTGTGCGGGTGTTTCGTGACCAGGGCGTGCCGGCCTTTGCGGTTGAGCGTCCGGGACTGAACCGGGCGCTCAAGGCCTTGCGGCCGGGCGACGTGCTTGTGGTTTGGCGTCTCGATCGTGTCGGGAGCTCTCTTGGCCATTTGATCGACACCGTGCGTGACCTCCGTGGGGCCGGCTTTGAGTTCCGGTCGCTCACCGACGGCATTGACACGAAAAGCGCAACGGGGCGGTATTTCCTGGAGACGATGAATGCGATTTCGGATTTCGAACGTCGCGTTGTTGCGGAGCGCACGCGAGCTGGACTTGAGGCCGCGCGCGGTGAGGGCAAGCGTCTGGGCCGATACGCCGCGGCATGCGGCGTATCGGCCCCGACGCTTTATCGCGAGCTTGCCAAGCACAGAGCGGAAACAACGCCGAGCTAGACCATAGAGCCCTGGCCGACCGGGCATGGTTTTTGGAGCCGCCGTCGCGGATGCGTCAGGCCCGGCTGAAGCGCCCGGGCGCAAGGCCGCGCCACGCGCGCCCCGCGAGGGGTTGCCTTGCGGCGGCGAGGGCGCGGGTCGGGCACGCATCGCCTGCGACGCGGCGAGAGACCGCCCAAACCGCCATGGTTTTTGGTGAGCCAGAGCCGAGTCCGTACCGGAGACAATCGGGGGTCTATGAAAAATGAAACCGCCGATACGGCGCAAAAAACAGCCAGTGTCAGCCGGTGTGATAATGTTTCTTATGTCAAACAGGAGAGGCACGCGCGGTCTGCCGTTAAGTCGGCATATTGTGGTCACTCGGTATGATCGCAAGATTTCG
>DAOMQQ010000214.1:0-4486 GCA_035445405.1 Hyphomicrobium sp. | reverse complement strand
GCATCGCCGAGACGCTGGGCTTCATGCGCGCGTGCGGCATCACGAGCGAGAACACGCCGCAGCTGCGTGCGACGCGGTTCTACACGAGCCATGAAGCGCTGCTGCTCGGTTTCGAGCAGGCGTTGACGCGCCTCGATTCCACGAGCGGCGACTGGTACGCCACGAGCGGCCACATGCTCTGGATCGGCGACCGCACGCGCCAGCTCGACCATGCGCACGTCGAGTTCTGCCGAGGCGTCAAAAATCCGATCGGCATCAAGTGCGGCCCTTCGCTGGAGACGGACGATCTGTTGCGGCTCATCGACATCCTGAACCCGAAGGACGATCCCGGCCGCCTCACGCTGATCTGCCGCTTCGGCCACGAGAAGGTGGGCCAGCACCTGCCCAAGCTCATCCGCGCGGTGGAAAAGGCAGGCCGCAAGGTCGTCTGGTCGTGCGACCCGATGCATGGCAACACCATCAGCGCTGCGGGCGGATACAAGACGCGCCCCTTCGATCGCATCCTGAAGGAGGTGGAGGCGTTCTTCGACGTGCACCGCGCCGAAGGCACGCACGCGGGCGGCATTCACGTCGAGATGACGGGCCAGAACGTGACCGAATGCACGGGCGGCGCGGCGGCGATCTCGGAGACGGATCTCTCCGACCGCTACCACACGCACTGCGACCCGCGGCTCAACGCCGACCAGGCGCTGGAGCTCGCGTTCCTCGTGGCCGAGCGCATGAAGCTCGAACGCGAAACGCGGGGTGCCCCTGCCGCTCCTCTCGCCGCGCTCGCCTGATCGCACGCGGCGGGAACCGGGCTTTCCCTGAGGCGTTTCTCCTCCGAGTTTGCGGCCGCGCGCCTTTCGGGCGCCGGCTGCTCGCGATCAGAGGAGGACCCTATGGGAAACCTGAGCAGACAGGGGAGTGCGATGCTCTCCAACTTTCTCGCGATGGTCGTGCCTGCGGGAGACAATCTCGCCGAAAGCGAATTCACCGGCACGTGGCGGGTGGAGGACAGCAACGGCCAAGAGTTCGACATCGCGCTGTTGCCGTCCGGCACCGCTGAAGCGACCCGCGCAGGCGAAGGCATGAGCGGGACTTGGGCCGAGGAGGACCGTTCGGCCGTGATCACGTGGGACACAGGCTGGACCACCAAGATCACCCGCACCGGCGATGCCTACGTGAAAACGGCGTATGACGAGACGGCGACCACGCCGACCAACACGTCCGTTGCCGAACGGATCGATTGACGCGACACGGCGTAAAAAAGTTCACCAACGCGGGACGCGGAAAAGGGGCGGGAGATCGTTTCTCCCAGCCCCTTTTTTGCATTTCGGAGTTCGCCTTGTGGGGCTTCGCCGTTCGCTGTTCGCAAGCGCCTCAGCCTTTGGCGCGCGCGATGGCCTCCGAGATGAGGCGCTGCGCTTCCTCGGCGTCCCCCCAATGGTGGATCTTCGCCCATTTTCCGGGCTCGAGATCCTTGTAGTGCGAGAAGAAGTGGTCCACCTGCTGAACCGTGATCTCGGGCAGGTCTGAGTAGTTGCGAACCTTCTCGTAGCGCTTCGTGAGGCGTGCGGAGGGAACCGCGATGATTTTCTCGTCGCCGCCGCCCTCGTCTTCCATGACGAGCACGCCGACCGGACGGCAGTTGAGCACGGCCCCCGGCACGATCGCACGCGTGTTGCACACCAGCACGTCGATGGGATCGCCGTCCTCGGAAAGCGTGTGCGGAACGAACCCGTAATTTCCGGGGTACCGCATCGGCGTGTAGAGGAAGCGGTCCACGAAGAGCGTGCCGGACGCTTTGTCCATCTCGTACTTGATGGGTTCGCCGCCCACGGGAACTTCGACGACGACGTTGATGTCGTGAGGCGGATTGTCTCCGATTGCAATGGCATCGAGGCGCATGAGGCGTCGCTTTCCAGTCTGGGTTTGGCTCACCAGTGCCCCATGCCGCCAGATGGCACAAGGGGCCGCGGTGCCGCGCTTGCCTGTTCTTTAGGATAATCCGGACTGCGCCGGTTCAGGGCGGCGTGCCTGCGCCGGGCGTTAAGGTTGTGGCACGACGCCGAGCGCAAGCATCAGCAGCGGAAGCGTGACGAGGGCGCCGAGCGTGGAGACGAGGATCACGGCCGAGGTCACGATGGCGGGGAGCTTGTAGAATTCGGCCAGCATGAACGGCCCCGTTCCCGTCGGCATGGCCGCGAGAAGCACCGCCATCGCGGCAAGGTTCGGCGGAACGCCCATCAGCATTGCAAGGCCCCACGTGAGGGCCGGATGCACGACGAGTTTCGTGAGCGCGAGCCCGGCGGACGCGCGGATCTCATGCGCGCCGATCGGGCGCGGCTCCGCCAGGAAAAGCCCGATCACCACCAGCGCCAGGGGGCTCGCCGCCCCGCCCAGGAGCTTGAGAAAACTCTCCGCAGCAGCCGGCATGCCGAGCCCCGTCTGTCCATAGACCAGCCCCGCGACCGGCGCGATCAGGAGCGGATTGCGGATCAGGGAGCGGATGACCTTCCCCGCGAGCCGCCCCGGATGGCGCTCGCTGTTGATCCCGACCTCGATCAGCACGATGGCCGACGCGAAGAGCACGCACACCGTCAGGATGGATGCGATCGTGACGGGGACCAGGCTGTCGGTCCCGAACAGCATCAGCAACACGGGAAAGCCCATGTAGGCGGTGTTGGCATAAGAGCCGATCAGTCCATCGAGGCTTGCCTCGGCGAGCGGGCGTTTTGCGAGGAGACTGATGCCGAGCGCCCCGTAGAAGACGATGCCGCAGGCAAGTCCGAAAGCGGCAATGAAGCCGGGCTGCGCGAGCTCGGCCGGCTCGGCGTGGGCCATCACGTCGAAGAGCAGCGCCGGCAGCGCCAGATAGACGACGACACGGTTGAGCTCGGACACGGCGGGGCGCCCGATCACGCCGATGCGCCGGGCGAGGTATCCGCTCGCGATCAGCGCGAACACGGGAAGGACGAGAGAGAGGATCGCGAGCATGAAGGCTAGGGTTCGTGCGGGGAAATGACCGAGGCCGACCTTAGCGCGTTCGCGAGCGGGCCGATATGTCGCCGACGGATGACGGCCATGCGCGGGGGCGGGCACGCGTTGCGCTGTCGTTGTGGCTGGACCGGGGCTCGTCTCGGCCCTAAATCTCCTGCATGAGCAGCACCCCATCCGAGGCTCGAGCCGAGCCGACCTCCTTGAAAATCGCACTGGCCCAGTTGAACCCTACCGTGGGCGATCTGGACGGAAACGAAAAAAAGCTTCTCGATGCGCGCGCGATTGCGGCCGCCGAGGGCGCGGATCTCGTCGTTTTCCCGGAGCTGTTCCTGACTGGATATCCGCCGGAAGATCTGGTGCTGAAGCCCGCGTTCCATGCTTCGGCCCGCGCGCGCGCCGAAGCGTTGGCCGCTCGCCTCGGCCCGGGGCCTGCCGTGCTCGTCGGCACCGTATGGCCCGAAGGCGGCGCCATCTACAACGCGGTGGTGTTGCTCGACGGCGGCACCGTCGCCGCCGTGCGCCACAAGGTCGATCTGCCGAACTACGGCGTGTTCGACGAGAAGCGGGTGTTCCAGTCCGGTAGCCTGCCGAGCCCCATCGGATTTCGCGGCGTGCGCCTCGGCGTGCCGATCTGCGAGGACATCTGGAACGACGAGGTCACGGAGTGCCTGACCGAATGCGGCGCCGAGATCCTGCTCGTGCCGAACGGCTCGCCCTTCGATTGGAAGAAGCCGGACGTGCGCATGAACATCGCGGTCGCGCGCGTCACGGAAAGCGGACTGCCGCTCGCATACGTCAATCAGGTCGGCGGGCAGGACGAGCTGGTGTTCGATGGCGCGTCGTTCGTGCTGAACAGCGACCGCAGCCTCGCCTGCGAGCTTCCCGCCTGGGAAGAGCACGTCGCAATCACGGAGTGGACGCGCGGCCCCGATGGCTGGACGTGCGCGAAGGCTGCCGTGCACACATCCTCGGAAGGCGATGGCGCGGCTTATCAGGCCTGCGTGCTCGGCCTGCGCGATTATGTGAACAAGAACGGCTTTCCGGGCGTCGTGCTTGGCCTTTCAGGCGGCATCGACAGCGCGCTCGTGGCCGCCATGTCCGTCGATGCGCTGGGGCCTGATCGGGTGCATGCGATCATGATGCCCTATCGCTATACGTCCGCTCAGAGCATCGCGGACGCCAAAGCCTGCGCCGAGGCGCTTGGGATTCGTCTGGACACGGTGCCGATCGCCCCGGCCGTCGACGGCTTCACGATAGCTCTCGAAAGCATGTTCCAAAATCATGCACCCGATCTCACGGAAGAGAACATCCAGAGCCGCGCGCGCGGCGTGATCGTGATGGCGATCTCCAACAAATTCGGCGCCATGGTCGTCACGACCGGAAACAAGAGCGAGATGAGCGTCGGTTACGCGACGCTTTACGGCGATATGAACGGCGGCTTCAATCCCGTGAAGGATCTCTACAAGCTCGAGGTCTACAGGCTGTCGCGCTGGCGCAACGCGCA
>DAOMQQ010000213.1:0-4487 GCA_035445405.1 Hyphomicrobium sp. | reverse complement strand
ACGAGGCCCGACTTCACCATGTACCAGCCGATGACGCCCTGCAGGCCGCCCAGCGCCAGCACGCCCAGGAACTTCAGGCTGTAGCCGGGCCTTAACGCGCCGACGAACCAGAACACCAGCAGCGGCAGCGCGAACGCGAGACCGATGATGCGGCCGAGGAAACGGTGACCCCACTCCCACCAGAAGATGAACTTGAAGTCCTCGAGGCTCATGCCCTTGTTGATGAGCTGGTACTGGGGAATCTGGCGGTATTTTTCGAGGGCTTCCTGCCATTGCGCTTCGGTCAGCGGCGGAATGGTGCCGAGGATCGGCTGCCACTCGGTAATGGACAGTCCGGAATCGGTGAGGCGGGTGGCGCCCCCGACGGTGATCATCGCCAGCACGAGGCCGGCAATGGCCCAGAGCCAGAGCATGACGGCCTGGTCCCATCCCGGGTTCAGCCCCGCCGCGCTTCCGTGCTCTTTCGCCGTGCTGCTCACCGCCATGTCCCGAGTATCCCTTGCGACGCCGTTTTTCGCGTTCGTTGTCGTTTGGAAAGCTCCGTCGCCCCGGGATCAGGGATCCTCTTTTCGGCGGGCACGACGGGCGAGGATGTGATAGGGCGAAGCCGCGTGCCGATCAATGCGATGATCGGGCGCCCTTACGGGAACGGACGGGCCTCATGACCATTCGCCAACGCAAACTCGTGGGTGCGATCGCGCTCCTGGTCTTCCTGGCCGTGTACGCGCTGGCGGCTATGATGGTGGCCGTGGTGCTTCAGGTCGGCGGCAGCAAGCTCGCCGAAATCCTGTACTACCCCCTCGCGGGGCTGGCCTGGCTGCCGCCGGCCATGTGGCTGGTCAAGTGGATGCAGCGCCCGGACGCGAGCCCGCCGGCACCTCACCATCGCGGCGCCAATCCCGGAAAGGCTTCCTGACGGCGCGCCACGCGGCAGCGGCCGTGTCGAAGAGCTGAAACGGCAGCCCCGTCATCATGACCTCGACGTATCGCGCATCCTGGAAGCGGCCGTTAAGCGACACGCGCGGCAAGCCGGTCATAGGGTAGGAGTGGCGCAGCACGTCCTTGTGCGTCGTGACCGCAGTTTCGAGCCCCAGCTCCTCGGCCAGCGCGAATTCGCGCGGCCCGCAGCTCGCGGGGTCGCCGTACGGAAAGCTGAAGTGGCGGCAGGGCCGCTCCAGCTCTTTCTCGATGCGCGCAACGCTCGCTGCGATCTCTTTCCTCGCTTCGTCCTCGGACAGTTTTCCGACGGCGTAGTGCGTGCACGTGTGCGCGCCGATCGTCACGAGCGGGTCAGCCGCCAATTCGCGGATCTCGTCCCAGTCCATGACGAGATCGCGGCAGAGCGTCGAGGTGTCGTAGCCCACGGTATCCGCGATCTTGCGGACGGTTGCGCGCAGCTCGCGCTCCGGCAGATCGCGCAGCGGCCAATAGATCTCGCGGAACGCGCGCGTCTTGGCCTCCGGCGTCGAAAGATCGTACTCGCGCAGCGCGCCCGCAAAGCCGATGCGAAGGCTGTCTGCGTGGCGGAGCGCCTCCTCGAGGACGTACCACCAAAGATCGCCCCTCCCGTCGGCATAGTCGGCCGGCACGTAGATCGCGAAGGGAACGTCGTATTTCTTGAAGATCGGATAGGCGTAGTCGCGGTTGTCGCGGTAGCCGTCGTCGAGCGTGAAGACAGCGAAGGGCCGGCCCTCGTCCTTCGCCTTCAGACGGCGCGCAGCCTCGTCGAGCGAGACGATGTCGTAGCCCGCCTTGCGCACGATCCGGATCGTCGCTTCGAGGAACTCGGGCGTGATCCTCAACATGCCGTTGGGATCGAAAGCCGATGGCGGCTCGGGATGCACGCTGTGAAGCGTGAACACAATGCCCTTGCCGCGTGTCAGCGGCGCGAGCAGGGCCCCGAGACGGCTCGTATGGAGGGCCGTCAAACCGGCCTGCATCATTCCGATCGTTTTGCGGCTCATCGCACGCTCGCGTCCCCTTTTTCAGGGCTACCAGCTAAGAAGAAGATGGTTCCAAAGGCGTTAAAATCCTCAGCTTTCCGGAATGGGGGCGATCCCCTCCGTCGTTTGCCGGTGACGCCGCTCAGCCCACCCGCGTCAGTGCGGCGCGGGGCCGGCGCTGAGGCGCTTCCTTGGTCATCTTGAGCGCGAACAGCGAGATGCCGTCGACCTCGAAGCCGAGGAACGACCCGGCCGGAGACGGCGCTGCCGGTCCGGCGGCGTCGACCAGCATGACGCCATTGTCGAAGCGGCCTTCGATCGCCTCGAACACCGCGCGGGCCGGCTCGGCGCGGGCGACGACGACGATGTGGTCGTAAACATCGTCGAGCGCATCCAGCGCGAAATTGATGCTGTCCGCATCGAGGCCCCCGCTGCCTTGGTTTACGCTGCGGCCGGAGGGGATGAGCTGGACGTCGCTGTCCGTGAGCGCGCGGACGATATCCTCGAAGCCGACCCGACCTTCCAGCAACTCCGAGAAGCCAGGCCAGGACGGTTGGCCGAGCGCTTCGGAAATGCCCGCGGCATCCAGGCTCCAGTCGATCAGGATCACGGTCAGGCCCTTATCGGACAGCGCGCGTCCCAGGGCTGAGGCTTCGGCGGCAAGGGTGAAGCTGTCGGACGAGCCGACGAGCAGCGTCCTTGCCCCTCCAAGGCCCGACTGGCGCATGCTTTCGAGCCGGTCGGCCATCGCGCCCGGCGTCTCGATCGTCGCCGTAGCGGGGCGTACCGGCTGGGACGGCCGACGCTCCGCCGCGGGAGCGGCAGCGGGGACGGGGGCGGCTTCCGCCGCAGCGACGGGCGGTGGTGCCGGCCGCGGGACCGGCTTCACTCGCGTGCGGGCTGCAGGGAGAGCGCGAGGCTTCGTCGGACTGGCTGCCGTGCGAGGCGGCCCCCATGCGGGCGGATCGGGCAGCCGCGGAGGTGCGGCCCCTTCCCTGCGGCGGCGGATGCCGGCACTCTTTCGGCCCGGCGCCGCGACGGTCCCGGACAGCAGCCCGCGCGTCACGACCAGGGCGAGGCCGATCAATACGGTCGCCACGGTCACGAGCACCGCGCTCGCGCCCTTCTTCGGGAACACGGGCGTGCTCGACGGGCGGGCGGTCGAGACGATCTGCGCTTCCACGGGAATGGTGCGGCTGTCGTCCGACCGCACGCGGTTGGCTTCGTACTGCGCGCGCAGACGATCCAGCTCGGCGCGCTTCGACTTGGCATCCGCTTCGAGACTGCGGAGCTTGGCCTCCTCCGGCCCAGCGCTCACGATGCGCGCCTTGATCTCGTCGATGCTTTTCCTGACGGCGTCCTCGCGCGCGGCGGTGACCCGGGCCTCCTTGCCCAGCCCGTCGACGATCTTGGACACCTCGGTGGCGATCTGGCGCTTGAGGCCGTTCAGATCCGCCGACAACTGGCGCATCCGCGGGTGGCCGGGGAGCAGCGTGGCCGACAGCTCCGAAATCTGGCGCTCGACGCGCACGCGGCTCTGCACCAGGTTCTGAATGAGCGGCGACTTCTGCACGTCGGCGAGGGTTTCGGAATTCCCGGCCTTCTGCATCTCGCGCGCCTGATTGGCCCGCGCCTCGGCCTCGCTGCGGGCCGCCTTGATCTTCGTAAGCTCGGCATTGAGCTCGGCGAGCTGCTGGTCGTTGAGGCCCGTCGCCTGCTGGCCGCCCTTGAAGATGTTGGCTTCGCCGCGGAACCGCTCGACCTCGGCTTCTGCCGCCGCCGCTTCCTCGGCGAGGCGCGAGATCTTCGGAGCGAGCGCCTGCTGCACCTCGTCGGTCTCGGTCAGGCTTTGATGCGCGAGATGCTCACGATAGGTCTCTGCGATGCGGTTTGCGACCGCGGCCGCAAGCTCGGGATCGTTCGAGGTGAAGCGCACGCCGATGAAGCGGCTGTCGCGAACGGCGTAGACGTCGAGGCGCTCGAAATAGGCTTCAAGCGCCCAATCCTGATCGCTGATGCCCGGGCGCGGGTTGCCGATCCCGATCCGTCTCAGAAGCGCGCTCATCGCGTCCGGCGCACCCATGAGCGGGTTGAACTCGGGAAGGGCTGCGAGATTCATCTCGCGGACGATGCGCTCGCCGAGGTCGGTCGACATCAACGCCCGCACGTGCGTGTTGACGGCCTCGCGATCCATCCGCACGGCGACGCTGTCGTTGCTCGCGCGGGAGGGATCGGTGAAGGGGTTCGCGGTGCTCTTCGATTCAATGGCGAGCTGCGTCTCGGAGGTGTAGTGCGGCGCGATCAGGCTCAGCGCGCCATAGGTCAGGCCACCGAGGACGAGGCCGATCACGATCAGCCGGGGCAAGCTCCGCACGGCCGTCCGCCACAACGACCGAAGGTCGATATCGTCGCTACGCTCTGAGTTGTGAGCCATGTTCCTCAGTTCCGCCATCCGGACTCATCCCACATCGAATTAATGGGATCAGCGTTAGAATTTCCTTAAGCTTCCCATTAAGGGGCGGATCCTTAGGTTTTCTTAACCCT
>DAOMQQ010000212.1:0-4496 GCA_035445405.1 Hyphomicrobium sp. | reverse complement strand
TGGTCGTCGAGCAGACGGCGCGCGGCGAGCGCGGCTACGATCTGCCGTCGCGCCTGCTGAAGGAGCGCATCATCTTCGTGACGGGGCCGGTGGAGGACCACATGGCCGCTTCGATCTGCATGCAGCTGCTGTTCCTCGAGGCCGAAAACCCGAAGAAAGAAATCTCCATGTACATCAACTCGCCGGGCGGCGTGGTGACGGCGGGCATGGCGATCTACGACACGATGCAGTTCGTGAAGCCGCCGATTGCGACACTGTGTATCGGCCAGGCCGCGTCCATGGGCTCGCTGCTGCTCTGCGCGGGCGCGAAGGGCATGCGGTACGCGCTGCCGAACGCGCGCATCATGGTGCATCAGCCCTCCGGCGGCTTCCAGGGCCAGGCGTCCGACATCGAGCGTCACGCGGAAGACATCATCAAGATGAAACGGCGTCTTAACGAAGTCTACGTCAAGCATACGGGCCAGCCGTATGAAATGATCGAGAAGACGCTCGATCGCGATTACTTCATGACGGCAGATCAGGCGAAGGATTTCGGTCTCATCGACCGGGTTTTGTCGCAGCGCGAGGACGTGGAAACCAAGGCGCCCGAACCCACGCCGCCGGCCGCCTAAGGGTGGGCTTGCCGACAGGCTTGCGATGCTCCGGACGGCGCTGGGCGCCGCCCGGCGTTCGCGCCTGCGAAAGCGGCGAAATGCTCGCAAAATATACTTTTTTGCGAGGCTTTCGGCCGCATTGGGGCCACGCAAGCTTGGAACGGTAGCTTGGACGGCTTAAGTGCTGGGTTCTGCCTTTTTTGGCTCCAGGGTGCCAGGATATCGGCCGTCAGCGGGTTCTTTCCGTCTCGAACGCGGGAGAGCCGTTAATCGAATCTTGATCTCGGGAACACTAGCGTGTTGAGATCGGGTGTAACGTTTTTCATGTGCCCGCGGCGGGCATCGCCGTAATGCGCCGAAGGGGCTTCCGGCTCCGAGGTTCCGGGTCGTCGGGCGTCATTCCTGACTGCGGGTGAGAGAACAGAATGGCTCAGGAAAAGAACACTCTCTACTGCTCTTTCTGCGGCAAGAGCCAGCATGAGGTGAGGAAGCTGATTGCGGGCCCGACCGTGTTCATCTGCGATGAATGCGTCGAGCTGTGCATGGACATCATCCGTGAAGAGAACAAGAACACGCTCGTCAAATCGCGCGACGGCGTGCCGACCCCGCAAGAGATCTGCACGGTGCTCGATTCGTATGTGATCGGGCAGTTCCACGCCAAGCGCGTGCTCTCGGTGGCGGTCCACAACCACTACAAGCGTCTGAACCACGCGGCGAAGAACAACGACGTCGAGCTCGCGAAATCGAACATCCTGCTGGTCGGCCCCACGGGTTGCGGCAAGACGCTGCTCGCGCAGACGCTCGCCCGCATTCTCGACGTGCCGTTCACGATGGCGGACGCGACGACCCTTACCGAAGCCGGCTACGTCGGCGAGGATGTCGAGAACATCATCCTGAAGCTGCTGCAGAGCGCCGACTACAACGTCGAGCGCGCGCAGCGGGGCATCGTCTACATCGACGAGATCGACAAGATCAGCCGCAAGTCCGACAATCCGTCCATCACGCGCGATGTCTCGGGCGAGGGCGTGCAGCAGGCGCTTCTGAAGATCATGGAAGGCACCGTCGCCTCCGTGCCGCCGCAGGGCGGGCGCAAGCATCCGCAGCAGGAGTTCCTGCAGGTCGACACCTCGAACATCCTGTTCATCTGCGGTGGCGCCTTCGCGGGCCTCGAGAAGATCATCTCGCGGCGCGGCAAGGGCACGTCGATCGGGTTCGGCGCGCGGGTGATCGCGCCCGACGAGCGGCGGACCGGCGAAGTGCTGCGCGAGGTCGAGCCGGAGGATCTCCTCAAGTTCGGCCTGATCCCCGAGTTCATCGGCCGTCTGCCGGTGATCGCGACGCTCGAGGATCTCGACGAGGCGGCCCTGGTGCAGATCCTGATGGAGCCCAAGAACGCGCTGGTGAAGCAGTATCAGCGGCTGTTCGAGATGGAGGACGTGAAGCTCACGCTCACGACCGACGCGCTGCGCGCCATCGCCCGCAAGGCGATCGAGCGCAAGACCGGCGCCCGTGGCCTCAGGTCCATCATGGAGGGCATTCTGCTCGACACCATGTTCGACCTTCCCGCGCTCAAGGGCGTCGAGGAGATCGTCATCGGGCCGGAGGTCGTGGAGGGCGGCGCCCGTCCGCTCCGGATCTACTCCGAGCGGGTCGAGGAAAAGGGCTCGACGGCCTCTTAAGATTTGACAAACCGTCGGCGGCGAGCGCCGTCGACGGGGTGGCGTCAGGGGCGTTTCCAGGTTAAATGGGCAAACGAGCCCATTCGTCTGTCGTGCTGGGCCTCGTGTCGATCGGCCTCATATTGATAGGAATGGGGCCAATCCCCATCTGTTGTCGACGACGCTCTCTTTCGGCTGTCCTCGTGCGTTGCGCCGGGGGGTTCCCAGAAAAATCGAAAGATGCGGCGTGAGTACGCCCGGTTCGGCCATAATGATGCGGGGCCGGGCAGATAGAGTGGTCCGTTCCCGTTTGAAAACGGGTTCCCGTGCGGCACAACGTGAATGGTGACGGTGATGAGCGAAGACAAGCAGACCAAGGACAAGCCCGGCGCCCGCGACCACTATCCGGTGCTGCCGCTGCGCGACATCGTCGTATTCCCCTATATGATCGTGCCGCTGTTCGTGGGCCGCGAGAAGTCGATCAACGCGCTCGAGGAAGTGATGCGCGCCGACAAGCACATCCTGCTTGCCGCGCAGAAGAACGCGGGCGACGACGATCCGGCGACGGATGCGATCTATCAGGTGGGCACGCTGGCGTCCGTGCTGCAGCTGCTGAAGCTGCCGGACGGCACCGTGAAGGTGCTGGTCGAGGGCACGGCGCGCGCGAAGGTGCTCAACTACACCGACAACCCGAACTATTTCGAAGCCGAGGTCGAGCGGATCTCGGAGACGCTCGGCACGAAGACGGAGATCGAGGCGCTGGCGCGCTCGGCCGTCTCGCAGTTCGAGAACTACGTCAAGCTCAACAAGAAGATCTCGCCCGAGGTGCTCGGCACCATCGCGCAGATCGAGGACTACTCGAAGCTCGCCGACACCATCGCCTCTCACCTCGCGGTGAAGATCGCCGACAAGCAGGACGTGCTGGAGACGACCGTCGTGTCGAACCGGCTCGAGAAGGTCTACACGCTCATGGAGAGCGAGATCTCGGTCCTGCAGGTCGAGCGCAAGATCCGCTCGCGCGTCAAGCGCCAGATGGAGAAGACGCAGCGCGAGTACTATCTCAACGAGCAGATGAAGGCGATCCAGAAGGAGCTCGGCGACACCGAAGAGCGCGATGACATCGCCGAGTTCGAAGAGAAGATCGACAACACCAAGCTCTCGAAGGAAGCGAAGGACAAGGCCACTGCCGAGCTCAAGAAGCTCAAGCAGATGAGCCCGATGTCGGCCGAGGCGACGGTGGTGCGCAACTACCTCGACTGGCTGCTTTCGATCCCGTGGGGCATCAAGGGCAAGGTCAAGAAGGATCTCGACGAGGCGCAGCAGGTGCTCGACGCCGAGCACTACGGTCTCGAGAAGGTCAAGGAGCGCATCCTCGAATATCTCGCGGTGCAGGCGCGGACCAACAAGCTCAAGGGGCCAATTCTCTGCCTCGTCGGCCCTCCCGGCGTGGGCAAGACGTCGCTCGGCAAGTCGATCGCGAACGCGACGGGCCGCGAGTTCGTGCGCATGAGCCTCGGCGGCGTGCGTGACGAAGCGGAGATCCGCGGTCACCGGCGCACCTACATCGGCTCGATGCCCGGCAAGGTCATCCAGTCGATGAAGAAGGCGAAGCGGACCAACCCGCTGTTCCTGCTCGACGAGATCGACAAGATGGGCCAGGACTTCCGCGGCGATCCCGCGGCGGCGCTGCTCGAAGTGCTCGATCCCGAGCAGAACCAGTCGTTCAACGATCATTACCTCGAGGTCGATTACGACCTTTCGAACGTGATGTTCGTGACGACGGCGAACACGCTCAACATTCCGCCGGCCCTGATGGACCGCATGGAGGTCATTCGTCTCGCGGGCTACACCGAGGACGAGAAGGTCGAGATCGCGAAGCGCCATCTTCTCACCGAGCAGCAGCAGGCCCATGGCCTGGAGCCCGGCGAGTGGATCGTCGAGGACGGCGCGCTCATGCAGCTGATCCGCCGTTACACGCGGGAAGCCGGCGTGCGCTCGCTCGAGCGCGAGGTCGCCAAGCTCGCGCGCAAGGCGGTGAAGGAGATCCTGACGTCGCCGGACAAGAAGACGGTGACGGTCACGGCCGACAACATCAGCGATTATCTCGGCGTGCCGAAGTATCGCTATGGCGAGGCGGAGCTCGAGGATCAGGTCGGCATCGTGACGGGCCTTGCCTGGACGGAAGTCGGCGGCGAATTGCTCACCATCGAAGGCGTCATGATGCCCGGCAAGGGCAAGATGACGG
>DAOMQQ010000211.1:0-4503 GCA_035445405.1 Hyphomicrobium sp. | reverse complement strand
CGATCACCTCCTCGACGGCGGCGTGCTCGTAGAGCGCTTCCTCGACGCGGCGCGGGTAGACGTTGTAGCCCGAGCAGATGATGAGGTCCTTGATGCGATCGACGATGAAGAAGAAGCCGTCCTCGTCCATCACGCCGACGTCGCCCGTGCGCACGAACTCGCCGACGAACTGATCCTGCGTCTCCTGCGGGCGGTTCCAATAGCCCTTCATGACCTGCGGACCCGCGACGCACACCTCGCCGCGCTCGCCCTGCGGGACCTCGCGGGTGGGATCGGTGAGATCGCGGAGCGAGACGATGGTGTCCGGCAGCGGGAGTCCGATCGAGCCGCTTTTCACGGGGCCCTCGAGCGGATTGCAGGTGACGACAGGCGAGGCCTCCGAGAGGCCGTAGCCCTCGACGAGCGCGCAGGCCGTGGCCTCTTCGAAGCGCTCCTTGATCTCCAACGGGAGCGCCGCGCCGCCGGAGATGCAGAACTTGAGGCTCGTCAGGTCGTAGGACTTGATGTTGGGGTGGTTGAGGATGGCGTTGAACAGGGTGGGGACGCCCGGCATCAGCGTGGGGCGATGCCGGGTGATGAGATCGAGCGCGTCGGCGAGCGTGAAGCGGGGCATGAGGATCTGCTCTGCCGCGATCCTGACGCCGAGGTTCAAAACCACGGTCATCGCAAAGACGTGGAAGAAGGGAAGGACGGCGAGCACCTTCTCCTGTCCGGGGACGAGGCTCGGCGCCCATGCCACGATCTGCTCGACATTGAGATAAACGTTGGCGTGAGTGAGCATCGCGCCCTTCGGCGTGCCCGTCGTACCGCCCGTGTACTGAAGCACGGCGATGTCGGTTTCCGGATCGATAGGAACGGGCGAGAACGTTTGCGGATCGGTCAGCACCTCGGTTTCGAGGCGGATGATGTCGCGGGCAGGAGAGGCCTTCGGGCGTGCGAGCTCTTTCGATTTGAACAACTTGAACAGAACGGCCTTGGTCGCCGGGAGGAGGGCCGGGAAGGAGCAGACGACGGCGCCTTTCAGCACCTTGTCGGAGAGGAGGCGCTCGACCTTCTCGAACAGGATCTTGAGGTCGAGCGTCACCATCAGCTCGGTCTCGCTGTCCTTGACCTGGAAGGTCAACTCCTCGAGCGAATAGAGCGGGTTATAATTGACGACCACGCCGCCGGCCTTGAGTACGGCGAAATAGTAGACGATGAAGGTCGGGCTGTTGGGCAGGAAAAGGCCGACCTTGGTGCCCTTGACGACGCCGAGGGCCTGAAGGCCTGCCGCAGCGCGGTCTACGAGGTCCGCGATCTCTCTATATGTCAGGCTGTGGCCGAGAAAATTCGTGCAGGTCCGGTCCGGGTGCTCTGCGGCCGCCGTCTCTATGAGGCTGGACAGGGGCCGAGGTTCCGCCCCCATCGTCCAGCTTACGTCCTTCGGGTAGCGTCTGAGCCAGGCATAGGTGTGCGGGGCGGAGGCGCCTCGGGCCGTCTCAGTGCTCACCATCGACCGTTCTCCCGGTGATTTTCGTCAGGGGCTCGTTCCGGAGGGGCGGCCGGGCAATCCCGCGTCCCAGTGCCGCGCTCCAGCCAAGGCCTTTGCCATCCTCCGGGCAAGCATTATCTTTAACTGTCCAAGACGCTGAGCGCCGTTAGCGGACATTGAACACTTTTTTGGCTTCCTCGCCTAGGCTACATGCCGTTAACGGCGGGGACGTGGGTGCGTTCATATGCGGCCTAAGTTTCTGTTTTAGAGTCTGATTCATGGGTTTGGTTTAGATACACCGCACCCGGTGTTTCGAAGGACTCCCTGGGTTCGGCGGTCAAACGTTGTGCCTCATGGAACTTCGCGCCGCCCGTGGATCTGAGAAGAATGGGCTTGTGCCGGCCGGTCACAGGGGGGGTATCCCCTCGGCTGGACTTCAGCCTGGTTTAAGGATATGTGACGCCCAAGCTTGTGATGATTGCAGCCCTGATCTACTTAAGTGTGCAATGACTTAAGTCGAATATACCGGGGTCCCTGCAAGTCGCGTTGGGCAGGGTTTGGAGAGCAAGATGGACGAAGTCGCAACCAAAATCATTGAGATCCTCAAGAAGCATATGAAAGAGCCGAGGGACGACATCTCTCTCTCGACCGCTTTGACGGACCTCAAGATCGAGTCACTTGATCTTGCGATGATTGTTTTCGACATCGAGGATACATTCGGTATCGAGATCCCTTACAACGCCAACGAAGACGTCGGCGACTTCAAGACGGTCGGTTCGGTCGTCGACAAGGTTAAGGATCTGATGGCCGCCGGCCCCGCTGCGGCGAAGGCCTGATAGCGCGACTCTCATCGGCGCTTGAGGCGCGCGCCAAGGCTACCTCACCGGTAGTCTTGCGGCGCGCGCCGTGTATTGCACACAGCCTGGGAACGACATGATGACAAAGGGCAACGGCACACGTCGTGTGGTCGTAACGGGTCTCGGCGTAGTGACGCCGATCGGCCTCAACGTGGCAGACTTCTGGTCGAGCATGAAGGCGGGCAAGTCCGGCGTCTCGGAGCTTGGCGGATTTCCTCTCGAAGATCTCAAGATCCTGATCGCCGCGCAGATCAAGGATTTCGATCCCAAGGTTCGGCTCAAGGGCTACAAGCGCGACAAGATCATCATGCATGCGGACCGCTATTCGTGGTTCGCAGCTGCGGCGGCCGCCGAGGCGGTGGAGCAGTCGGGCCTCGAATTCCCGCTCGAAAATCCGTATCGCACGGCTTGCATCATTGGTTCGGGTGCGGGCGGTCTCACGACGTTCGAAAACGCCTATCGCGATCTCTTCATTCACAACAAGCGCGCGACAAACCCGCTCACGCTGCTTCGGATCATCGGCTCGTCGGCATCGGCGCACGTCGGCATCGAATACGGCATCAAGGGCCCGACGTTCGCGACGTGCTCGGCCTGCTCGACCGCATCGCACGCCATCGGCATTGCGCGCGACTACATCCAGAACGATCTCGCCGACGTGGCCATTGCGGGTGCATCCGAGTCGGTCATCAACTACGGCACGATGAAAGCCTGGCAGGCGCTGCACGTGCTCTCGCCGCAGGGCTGCTTCCCGTTCGCGAAGAAGCGCAACGGCACCGTGCTCGGCGAGGGTGCGGGCATTCTCATCCTCGAGGAGTACGAGCACGCCAAGCGCCGCGGCGCGACCATTCTGGCCGAGCTCTCCGGCTTCGGCATGGCCTCCGACAGCCAGGACATGGTGAAGCCCACGGTCGAGGGGCCGAGCTACGCCATGAACATGGCGCTCCAGGATGCGGGGATCGAGGCGTCCGAGATCGACTATCTCAACGCGCACGGCACTGCGACGCGCGACAACGACATCAACGAGACGAAGGCCATCAAGGAGGTGTTCAAGAACGCCGCCTCGAAGCTCGCCATCTCGTCGACGAAGTCGATGACCGGACATCCGCTCGGCGCGGGCGGCGGTATCGAAGCCGTGGCGTGCATCAAGGCGATGCAGGAAAACTGGGTGCCGCCCACCATCGGTCTCGACGAAGCCGATCCCGAGTGCGATCTCGACTACGTTCCGAACGAGGGGCGCAATCTCACGGTCAATTACGCAATGTCCAATTCCTTCGCGTTCGGCGGCCTCAACGCCGTGATCGTGTTCGGTCCTCCGCCCGCTTGAGCTTCGACGCGCCGTTTGCGTGGCCGTAACGCTTTCAAGGCGCGGGGAAATGTTCCGCGCGCCACGAAAGCCTTGAAGGATCGCCGGTCAGATGAGAAGCTGCGCTCCGACGGTCGCCCGGCACATCTTGTGAAAGTGTGCGGGTCGCGTATTCGGGCCCTCGCTCGGAAGCAGTGAGACGAGCAGGCCTTGCGCCGTCCAAAAAAGGCTCGGGAGGCTTTGGTGCGGCAGATACTCATCAAGGCGGGGAAAGTGACCATCCGTGCGCGGCTGTTGGCGACGCCGACGGCCGACCGCATCTGGGATGCGCTGCCGATTCACGGAGCGGTGCAGACCTGGGGCAAAGAGGTCTACTTCCGGACGCCGATCTCCCACGACATGGAGCCCGATGCGCGGCTCGTGGTGAGCAAGGGCGAGATCGCCTTCTGGCCGGATGGAGATGCGATTGCCATCGGCTTCGGCGCCACGCCGATCTCGAGGCGCGGCGAAATCCGGTTCACGAGTAAATGTAACGTCTGGGCCATCGCGCTCGACGACGTGGATCAGCTCAAAGCGGTGTACGCTGGCGAGCAAGTGTCCGTGGTCGAGTCCGAGGGCGATCCTCAAGTCTGGACCAAGCGGACGCCCGCCCGCCCGTCGCGGCGCAGTTCTCGCCAGGGTCTGGATGGAGCGGGCTGCTGATCGAAGCGGCCTCGCGGACGATCTACCTTTCGACATCACGACATAAAGAGACCGGGGCGTGGAGAGCCACCCCGGCCTTGGATGTCCCGACGTGTCGGGCGCACATGACGCTGTGTGTTCGTCTGTTCCTCAGCGGGCGGCGACGCGGCGCTCCACTTCCGATTTCGAGA
>DAOMQQ010000210.1:0-4519 GCA_035445405.1 Hyphomicrobium sp. | reverse complement strand
CCGAGAGGCGCGCGAAGCCGCCGTAGTCGTCATAGCGATAGTCGAGCCATTGATAGATCGGATGGTCCAGGTGGCGGTCCACGTTGAACGCACCGAATTCGAGCAGCGTGCCCTGCGCCAGGCGCACCGTGGTCTTGTTGGCGATGCGGAGCGTCTCGATATTGCGCTGCCAGTCGTTGAGCACGTTGATGGCCGCGGCGGCTTTTGGATCGGAGAGCGCGCTCTGGCGCGTCACCGCGCCCGGAATGCGTTGCTCGACGTCGTTGGCGTTGACGTAGAAGCGCGTCTCGACGTTTTCGCTGATGCGGTATCCGAGGTTCATCGAGCCGCGCAGGCTTTCGCCCCAGCTATGCTCACGGTAACCGTCCCACTCCTGCCAGGTGCCGGCGATGAAGTAGTCCACGGGGCCGGAGACGCCGCCAGAGCTCGAAGAGAATTTGCGGAATCCGAAGCTGCCGATGTCCGTGCGCGCGGTGAGCCTGTCGGCGTCATAGCCTGTCGGCATCACGAAGTTGATCGCGCCGCCGAGCGAGTTGGCGCCGAAGCGGAGGGCGTTCGCTCCCTTGAAGACCTCGATGTAGCGATAGACGGTGGGGTCGATTTCCTGGAAGTCGCCGAACCCGTCTGCGGTGCTGATCGGAATGCCGTCCATGAAGAGCTGCACGCCGCGCAGATGGAAATTGCGCGAGACGCCCGAGCCGCGGATCGAAAGCCGGGCGTCCTCGCCCCACTTCGGCTGCACGAAGACGCCCGGCACGTAATCGAGCGCATCCTTGATGGTCACGGCAGGCGTGGAGGCCGCGTAGTCCTCCGCGCGAACGAGATCGACGCTGCCCGGCGTGCGTGCGATGTCCGCGGCCGCCTCCGCCGTCGTCGGCACGGTCAGGCTGCCGGAGCGCGTCCCGGCGCGCACGGGTTCGGCTGCGGAATCGGCCAGCGCGTCGGCGGGAGAAGGCGATTGAGGCTGGGGAACGCCGGAGGGGGCCGACACCCCCGCCTGCTTGGGCCTCGCCTTCGGCTGCGGAGCGGCCGTCGTGACCGTGATTTCCGGAAGTTCTGTCTCGCTTTGCTGGGCCGAGGCGGGCCAGGCATGCAGGGCGACAAGCAGGGTGCCGACGGCCGCGAGCGGACGGGCGCGGCGAGCGGCGAGGGAATGCCGGTGAGAAACCGGCTGGACGGGCGATATCATGTGTTGAGCTCTGTTGATCGAGAAACGGGCCGTCGCCTTCACCCCCAATTTGCGGGGATTCGGTAAAGGCTGCGATGCGCGGGCCCTTCCGAGCCCGGTCAGATCAACAGATTGGGTGGTCCGCGTGCGGAGAGGGCGCCGGGCTTCGGCGTCTCGGCGTAAAGCGCCGCTGCGAGCTTGTAGGCCAGGCTGGCGTAGGTGACCGTCCCCGCGAGATCGGGGGTCGCCGCAGCGACGTCGCCGACGCTGGAGAAGGCGAAGGGGCAGAGATCGGGGTCGCCTTGCTGCTGCTCGACCGGCGTCGTGCCGTCGGCCGCCACATGCATCGTCGTCTGGCCGGTGCTGGTGCAGATGACGATCTCGAAGGACCCGTCCGCCGCGTTCGCGGCCGCGATCATGAACCCATCGGGCACCAGGCTGCGAAGCGCCAGTGCGACGAGCATGAAAACGGCGATGGGCGTGCGTTTGCTCACGATAACCCTTCAATCCCTGCCAGCAGGGCAGGGGAACGGTAGGCGCGGGCGCCGAACTTTGCAAGAGACGAGGGTTGCGACAGGAGAGCGTCCCCGAGGGGGCCGGGCCGAAGCTCTGGCCGCTGGGCGGCAGGCATGGTTATGATGCGACGGGATCGCCCGGAAAAAACGAGAAGAAACGATGAGAAAACAAAACGTGCGGGGTGGAACGTGGTCCGGGATTGCACTGGCGATGGCGACACTGGCCGGCATGGCGGGGCTCTCCGGCCTCCGGGCTCAGTTCGCGGATGCAGAGAGCTACGTCGACACCGCCCTCGTCGTATCCGTCGACGTCTCGAACTCGGTCGATGCGCATCGCTATAAGCTGCAGATGGAAGGGATCGCGACCGCCCTCGAAGACCCGGAGGTTCTCAAGGCCATTCTGAACGGCCCGAACGCGTCGATCCTCTTCTCCATGGTGACCTGGGCCGACAGGCCGCGTCAGGTCATTGGTTGGGAACGGATTTCCTCGCCCGCCGAGGCCGCCGTCGTCGCGAACAAGGTGCGCAGGCTCCCGCGTCAGACGGGAGAGTTCACGTGCGTATCGTCGATGCTCCGCTCGATCTCTGACAAGGTCGTCTCGCAGATTCCCGCCAAGCCGTTCCGCACCATTGTGGACGTCTCGGGCGACGGGCGGGAGAACTGCAACCCGGATGAAGAGCCCGCCGCCGTGCGCGACGAGCTTGCCGCCTCCGGCGTGACCGTCAACGGTTTGCCGATCCTCGAAGGCGACGAGGGCGACACGCTGGAGCAGTGGTATCGCGACAACGTCATGGCCGGGCCGGGCTCGTTCGTGCTGCCCGCCAACGGGTTCGACGATTTCGGCCGCGCGATTCGCCAGAAGTTCATCATGGAGATCAGCGGCGGCGCACCAGCTTACAAGGAAGCGACGGGGCGGAAGTAGACCGGCCGGTACGGACATCCTCCTGCAACGAAAAACAGCGCCTCCTGGTTTGGGAGGCGCTGTTGTCATGTCGAACGCGGACGGCAGACGCCTAGAGTGCTTCCGGAAAAGTGGGACCCGGTTTTCCGATAAGAAGCACGACAAAGCAAAAACTTAGAGCCGTTCCGCGGTTCCACCAAAATCGGAACGGCTCTAAGCTGCGGCGCAAGGCCGGCAACGGACTATGCCGTGAGCAGGATCTCGCCCTTGCCGATGGTGGCCCGGTCGCCCGCGAGCTTGCGCACCAGCGGCGGCAGCGGCTTCGGCGCGAGCGGCCCGAGCGTCTTCGCGACATAGCGCGACAGGATGTTCAGGATCACGAGGTCGTGGCGTCCGCAATCGGCAAACGTCGGCAGAAGCTCGTCCACCTTGGGCGCGATCAGCGTGCCGCGGCGAAGCAGCGGGCCCGGCCGGGGACCGAAGCCCGTCTCCGTCCAGAGCGTGCCGCCCACCATGCGCGAGCCGGCCGCCGCGCCGAACGTGCCGCGCGTCACCACGATGCCGCGCCGCATCCGCTCGCCCGCGCGCTCGCCGATGTTGCCCTCGACGACGACCGTGCCGCCGAGCAGGCCGAACTTGTCGCCCGGACGCGCGCCGCCGAGAAAGTCGCCCGCCGAGCCCATCACGTGCACGAGGCCGCCCTTCGCCGTGGAGGCGAGGTAGGCGCCCGCATTGCCGCGGATTTCGAGCGTGCCGCCCGTCATGCCGCGCGCCGCGTGGTTGCCCACCGATCCCTCGACCGTAATCGTTCCCTGGTCGAGCCCCGCGCCGACGTAGTCGAGCAGGGTCGAGTCCGCCGAGATCGCCAGCGTGTCGCCGGGTGTGCCGGAGACCGTGAACACGTCGCCGACGTTGATCGCATGCACGCCCGTCACGAGCGGCAGCTTTTCGATGTCGCCGGTCGAAAGCTGCGCCAGCCGGCTCGGAAGCAGGCCGGAAAGGTCGAGCGCGTGCTTTGGCGCCGCGCGCAGGGTGAAGCTCAGCGTGCTCATGGCAGCAGGTCCTTCAGGTGATAGTGGTGCTGGCCGAGATTGCCGCCGTAGTTGCCAGCGGAGACCCGCGCGACGCCTTTGGCCGCGCCGGCTTCGATCAGCGACTTGAGGCCGGCGCGCATGGCGTTGGCCACCGCCTCCGACGTCAGCCCGTCGATCACGATCTCGAGCACCGCGATGATGTCGGCGTCGAGCTCGCTCTTCACCGCGCCCTTGAGCGTGGGGCAGAACGCGTCGTTCGTAGACGCGATGGCACCCTTGTACTTCGAGCCGACCTTCGAGCCGGAGCGCACGATGCCGCCCGGGAACGGCGTGATGACATCGCGGACCTCGGCGATGGCGGCCACGGCCGCTTCCGTCGCCTCCAGCAGGCCTGCGCGGTCGCGTCCGAGCACCAGAAGGTTGCCGCCGCCGACGGCGTCGGTCGTGACACCGCACTTGTCCTCGATCACGAACTCGCCGTCCATGACCGGTACGCGCCAGAACCGTTGCTTGCCGAGCTTCTTGGCCGTCTGCCAGCCGTCGCCGAAGAAGCGGGGACCGGCGGCGAGCGGCAGCGTCGTGGGGCTGTCGAGGCCGTTGAAGCAGGCCGAGCCCGGGCTCGTCAAAACGCACTGGCCCACGCGGTTGAGAAGCTGAGGCTTGAGCGCGTCCGGCGAGAAGCCGAACATCAGGACGCGCACGCCGGGGCGTCCGTCCGGCGTTTCGTCAGGCGAAAGCTCGCGGTCGATGCCGCATTCCGCGCCCGCCCCGATCACCGAGGTGCCGAAGCCGGTCATCACGGTCGCGCAGATGTTCGCCCACTTGGCCGTGTCGGCTGTGATGATCAGGCCGAGCGCGCTCATGCCGAACGCTTCGGCGAAGGTGTCGTCAATCGTGACGC
>DAOMQQ010000209.1:0-4527 GCA_035445405.1 Hyphomicrobium sp. | reverse complement strand
GAACCTGCCCATGGAAGACATGCGCAGCCCCGAATTTCCGAAGTTCACGCTTCCGGTCTTCGAAGACCTGAAGAAGGCGTTCAAGATGAAGGACGGACGCGTCTTCATCTTCCCCTCGTCGGGCACAGGTGCTTGGGAATCGACGATCGAGAACACGCTCGCCGTCGGTGACAAGGTGCTGATGAGCCGTTTCGGTCAGTTCTCGCTGCTCTGGGTCGACATGGCCGAGCGTCTCGGCCTCAACGTCGTGCTTTGCGACGAAGAGTGGGGCACGGGCGTGCCGGTCGAGAAGTATGCCGAGATCCTCGCGAAGGACACGGCGCACGAGATCAAGGCCGTATTCGCCACGCACAACGAAACCGCCACGGGCGTGACCTCCGACATCGCCGGCGTGCGCCGCGCGCTGGACGACGCCAAGCATCCCGCGCTCCTCTTCGTGGACAGCGTCTCGGGTGTCGGCTCGCTCGACATGCGCATGGGCGAGTGGGGCGTCGACGCCTGCGTTTCGGGCTCTCAGAAGGGCTTCATGCTTCCGACGGGCCTCGGCATCCTCGCCGTCTCCCAGAAGGCGCTCGACGCCAACAAGAGCCTCAACGGCCGTATGAACCGTTGCTTCTTCTCCTGGGAAGACATGATCAAGACCAACGATCAGGGCTACTTCCCCTACACGCCGGCCACCCAGCTCATCCGCGGCCTCAGGACCTCGCTCGACCTTCTGTTCGCTGAAGGCCTCGACAACGTGTTCGCTCGCCATACGCGCCTTGCCAGCGGCGTGCGCGCGGCCGTCGACGCGTGGGGCCTCAAGCTTTGCGCCAAGGAGCCCAAGTGGCATTCGGATACAGTGTCGGCGATCCTCGTGCCCGAGGGCATCGACAGCGCCGAAGTCGTGAAGACGGCGTATTATCGCTACAACACCTCGCTCGGCGTCGGCCTCAACAAGGTCGCGGGCCGCGTCTTCCGCATCGGCCACCTCGGTGCGCTCGACGAGTACATGATCGGCGGCGTTCTGTTCTCGGTCGAGATGGCGCTCAAGGACTGCGGCGTCGACATCAAGCTCGGCTCGGGCACGGGTGCCGCTGCCGAGTACTTCGTCAAGAACCCGGTCAAGCCTGTCGACAAGAAGGCCTGATTTCTCGGGCGGCGCTCGCAAGAGCGCCGCCCTTCTCATGCCCTATCCGGCCTCTTCGGAGCCGATGGTTCCGTAGATCGCCAAATCGCCTCAAGAACCTCACGTCAGCACAAGGAAACGTCCGATGAGCTTCACTCTTTACCCGACCCGCAAGCAGCGCCTGCAGAGATCGTATCTCGCTGTTCCCGGCTCGAACCCCTCGATGATCGAGCGCGCGCTCAAGAGCGCCGCCGACTACGTGTTCCTTGATTGCGAAGACGCCGTGGCGCCGCCCGAGAAGGAGCAGGCCCGCAAGAACATCATCCAGGCCCTCAACGACATGGACTGGAAGGGCGCCGGCAAGAGCGTTTCCGTCCGCATCAACGGCCTCGACACGCACTATATGTATCGCGACGTCGTCGACATCGTGGAGCAGGCCGGCCACAAGCTCGACACCATCCTGATCCCGAAGGTCGGCGTCCCCGCCGACGTCTACGCGGTCGAGACGATCGTCAGCCAGATCGAAGTCGCCAAGGGCCTGCCGCACCAGATCGGCACCGAAGCGCTCATCGAGACGCCGCTCGGCATGGCGAACGTGGAAGCCATCGCATCGGCCAACAGCCGCCTCGAGTCGATGCACTTCGGCGTTGCCGACTACTCCGCCTTCAACAAGGCCCGCACCGTCGTCATCGGCGGCCTCAACCCCGACTATCCGGGCGACCAGTGGCACTTCCCGCTGTCGCGCATGACGGTGGCCTGCCGCGCGTTCGGCCTGCGTCCGATCGACGGTCCGTTCGGCGGCATCGACGATCCCGAGGGCTACAAGGCTGCCGCTCGCCGCGGTGCCGCGCTCGGCATGGAAGGCAAGTGGGCGATCCATCCTTCGCAGATCGAGCTCGCCAACGAGATCTACTCGCCGACCGCCAAGGAAGTCGAGCGTGCCGAGCGCATCCTCGTCGCTCTCAAGGAAGCCGAGGCTCAGGGCAAGGGCGCTGCTTCGCTCGACGGCAAGATGATCGACGCGGCTTCCGAGAAGATGGCTCGCAACCTTCTCGCCACCGCCGAAGCCATCAAGGCCGCAGAAACCGCCCGCGCCAACGCATAACGACAAGACGGCACCGGAGCGTGATTGCTTTTCGTCAAATCGGAATCACGCTCTAGGTGTTGCTTTAGATCAATGATTTGCGCTTCGGACCGATAGGGTCCGAAGCGATCATGATCTCGGAAACGGTTCCCCCCAAGGAGATCGAGGATGGACATTCACGAGTACCAGGCGAAAGAACTTCTCTCGAAGTTCGGCGTGCCTGTCCCGCGTGGCGGGCTCGCTTACAGCCCTGAGCAGGCCGTCTACCGCGCCCACGAAATCGGTGGGCCGAAGTGGGTGGTCAAGGCCCAGATCCACTCGGGTGCCCGCGGTAAAGCCGGCGGCATCAAAGTTTGCTCCAACGAAAACGAGATCGAACAGGCCGCCCAAGGCCTGCTCGGCAAGAAGCTGGTCACGATCCAGACCGGCCCTGCCGGCAAGCTCGTCTCGCGCCTCTACATCGAGGAAGCGACCGACATCGACAAGGAGATCTACCTCTCCTTCGTGATGGACCGTGCGGCCGAGCGCATCGTCGTCGTCTCGTCGGCGGCGGGCGGCATGGACATCGAGGAGATCTCTCACAGCCAGCCCGACACCATCATCAAGGTGGTCGTCGACCCGGCTGTCGGCATGCAGGGCTTCCAGGCCCGCGAGGTCGCCTTCGGCCTCGGCGTCGATCCCGAGATCGTGAGCAAGCTCGAACGCGTCATCCTCGGCTGCTACCGCGCGTTCCGCGATCTCGACGCGAACATGCTCGAGATCAACCCGCTCGTCATCACCAAGCAGAAGGGCGTCATCGCGCTCGATGCGAAGATGAGCTTCGACGAGAACGCGTTGTTCCGCCGCCCGCAGATCGCGGAGCTGCGCGACAAGAGCCAGGAAGATCCGCGCGAGACCTACGCCAACGACCGCGGCCTCTCCTACGTCGGCCTCGACGGCGATATCGGGTGCATCGTGAACGGCGCCGGCCTCGCCATGGCCACGCTCGACATGATCAAGCTTGCGGGCGGCGAGCCTGCGAACTTCCTCGACATCGGCGGCGGCGCGTCGCCCGAGCGCGTCACCAAGTCGTTCAAGGCGGTGCTGCGCGACAAGAACGTGAAGGCGATCCTCGTCAACGTGTTCGCGGGCATCAACCGCTGCGACTGGGTGGCCAAGGGCGTGGTCGACGCGATCAAGGAGCTCGAGATCAAGGTTCCGATCGTCGTGCGTCTTGCCGGCACCAACGTGGAGGAAGGACGCAAGATCATCGATCAGAGCGGCCTCACCATGATCAGCGCCGAAACGCTCGCCGACGCGGCCCAAAAGGCCGTCGCCGCAGCCAAGAACGCCGCGTAAGCGCGCAGGAGGAATCGAGAATGGCAATCTTCATCAACGAGAATACGCCGATCCTCGTCCAGGGCTTCACGGGGCGCATCGGCACCTTCCACGCTCAGGAGATGATCGACTACGGCACCAACGTGGTCGGCGGCGTGACGCCCGGCAAGGGCGGCAGCTCACATCTCGGCCGTCCGGTGTTCAACACCGTCAAGGGCGCGGTGGACGAGACAAAGGCAGAAGCCTCGATCGTGTTCGTACCGCCGCCGTTCGCGGCGGACGCGATCATGGAAGCGGCAGACGCCGGCATCAAATACTGCGTCTGCATCACCGACGGCATCCCGACGCAGGACATGATCCGGGTGAAGCGCTACATGCGCCGCTACAAGAAAGAGAACCGCATGGTTCTCACCGGGCCCAACTGCGCCGGCACCATCTCGCCCGGCAAAGCCATGCTCGGCATCATGCCCGGCCACATCTACATGCCCGGCCGCGTCGGCATCGTGGGCCGCTCGGGCACGCTCGGCTATGAGGCCGCCTCCCAGCTCAAGGCGCTCGGCATCGGCGTCTCGACCTCGGTCGGCATCGGCGGCGATCCCATCAACGGCTCCTCGTTCAAGGACGTTCTCGAGCACTTCGCCGAGGACCCCGACACGGACGCCGTGATGATGATCGGCGAAATCGGCGGACCGCAGGAAGCCGAAGCCGGCCAATACATCCGCGACCACTTCAAGAAGCCCGTCGTGGCCTACATCGCCGGTCTCTCGGCGCCGAAGGGCCGCCGCATGGGGCATGCCGGCGCCATCGTCTCGGCTTTCGGCGAAGCGGCTTCGGAAAAGGTCGAGATCCTGAAAGAATGCGGCGTCGCGATTGCGCCGACGCCGTCCGAAATGGGCTCGACCGTGCAGAAAGTGCTCGCTGCCAAGCAGGCGGCCTAAAGTCCGAGCCGGCCCTCTACCCGATGGAAGGGCCGGCTTCGACGGCCCGGCGGCGAGAACCACCGCCGCCGGGCCCCTCG
>DAOMQQ010000208.1:0-4568 GCA_035445405.1 Hyphomicrobium sp. | reverse complement strand
CGCTCGAAAGCATCAAGACGTTCGATGCCGAGACGCAGCGCACCTCGAAGGCCGTCAAGAAGCTCGTTCTGATGCCGGTGTCGGAGGTGGCGTTCGGGGAGGCGGCCGTCGCGCTGTTCCGGTCACGCTATGTGGAGCTCTTCGGCGGCGCGACGGGGGACGATCCGCTTTACGAAGCCATCAGCGCGGGGCATCGCTATGCGGGCGAGGAGCACTGGCTGCCGCTGTTCCACGAGACGCTCGAGACGCTGTTCGATTACGTAGGTGATGCGCCGGTGAGCTTCGATCATCTGGCGGACGAGGCCGTGGCGCATCGCTTCGATCAGATCAACGAACATTATCTCGCGCGCACCGAAGGTCTCGAAGCCGAGCGTTTCGGCGCGCCGCCCTATAAGCCCGTGCCGCCCCAGCAGATGTTCCTCGACAAGGCGGGCTGGGGGAAGGCGCTTCAAGGGCGCAAGATCGTGCGGCTGACGCCGTTCGAAATGGCGGAAGGCGACGGCGTGCGGCCGTGGCGCGGCAGGGGCGGGCGCTCGTTCGCGCCGGAGCGGCAGAACCCGGACGCGAACGTGTTCGACGCGGTCGTCGCGCACGTGAAGCAGATCCAGGCGAACCATCGCCGTGCGCTGATCGCTGCGTGGACGCCGGGGGCGCGCGAGCGGCTGTCGTCGCTGCTTGCCGATCACGGTCTCAAGGCGGTGGCGAAGGTCGAGGGCTATGCGGATGCGCTGGCGCTGGAGTCGGGGGTGACGGGGCTTGCCGTGCTCGGCATCGAGCAGGGCTTCGAGACGCCGGAGCTTGCGGTCATCGCCGAGCAGGACATTCTGGGCGACCGGCTCGTCAGGCCACGGCGAAAGGCGAAGCGTGCGGCGGACGTGCTGACGGAGGCGACGAGCCTTTCGGTCGGCGATCTCGTGGTGCATGCCGATCACGGCATCGGGCGCTTCGCGGGCCTCAAGACGATCACGGCGCTGGGCGCGCCGCACGACTGCCTCGAGCTCAAGTATGCCGGCGGAGATACGCTCTATCTGCCGGTCGAGAACATCGAGCTTCTCTCGCGCTACGGGTCGGACGACGGCACGGCGCAGCTCGACCGGCTCGGCGGCGTGGCGTGGCAGTCACGCAAGGCCAAGCTCAAGAAGCGCATGCGCGAGATGGCGGGCGAACTGATCAAGATCGCCGCGCTGCGCCAGCTTCGCGAGGCACCGGTGCTGGCGCCCCCGGCGGGGGCGTACGACGAGTTCGTGGCGGCCTTCCCCTACGAGGAGACGGAGGATCAGGCGGGCAGCATCGAGGCGGTGCTGGAAGACCTTCAGGCGGGCCGCCCGATGGACCGGCTGGTGTGCGGCGACGTCGGCTTCGGCAAGACGGAGGTCGCGCTGCGTGCCGCGTTCGTCGCTGCAATGAACGGGCTGCAAGTCGCCATCGTGGTGCCGACGACGCTGCTGGCCCGCCAGCATACGCAGACCGTGCGCGAGCGCTTCAAGGGGCTGCCGCTCAAGATCGCGCAGGCCTCGCGGTTCGTTTCTCCAAAGGATCTCAGCGAGGTCAAGGAGGGGATCAAGAACGGCACGGTCGACATCGTGGTCGGTACGCACGCGCTGCTCGGAAAGCAGATCGACTTTCAGCGGCTCGGTCTGCTCGTCATCGACGAGGAACAGCACTTCGGCGTGACGCACAAGGAGCGGCTGAAGCAGCTCCGCGAGGACGTGCACGTGCTGACGCTGTCTGCGACGCCGATCCCGCGGACGCTGCAACTCGCGCTGACGGGCGTGCGCGAGCTGTCGCTCATCACCACACCGCCGGTGGACCGGCTTGCGGTGCGTACCTACATCTCGCCGTTCGATCCCGTGGTGTTGACGGATGCGCTGAAGCGCGAGCGCGACCGCGGCGGGCAGACCTATTACGTGGCGCCGCGCATTTCCGATCTCGACGACGTGGCGGAGTTCCTGAGCGAGGCCGTGCCGCATCTCAAGGTGGCGCGCGCGCACGGCCAGCTTTCGCCCGGCGAGCTTGAAGACGTGATGACGGCGTTCTACGAGGGCAAGTACGATGTGCTGCTGTCGACGGCGATCGTCGAAAGCGGTCTCGACGTTCCGAACGCGAACACGCTGATCGTGCATCGGGCGGACATGTTTGGCCTCGCCGCGCTCTATCAGTTGCGCGGGCGCGTGGGCCGCTCGAAGCGGCGGGCGTACGCGTATTTCACGACGCCGCCGGGGAAGGCGCTGACGGAAGGCGCCGAGAAGCGGCTCAAGGTTCTGCAGTCGCTCGATACGCTGGGGGCGGGTTTCTCGCTCGCGTCGCACGACCTCGACATTCGCGGCGCGGGCAATCTGCTCGGCGAGGAGCAGTCGGGGCATATCCGCGAAGTGGGCTTCGAGCTTTACCAGTCGATGCTGGAGGAGGCCGTCGCCTCCTTGAAGGGCGGAGACCTGGAGGACGCGGACAAGTGGAGCCCGGAGATCGCCATCGGCGTCTCGGTGCTGATTCCGGAAAGCTACGTCACGGACCTGCAACTCAGGCTTGGGCTTTACCGGCGCCTCTCCTCGCTCGAAACGCGGGCAGAGATCGACGCGTTCGCGGCCGAGCTGGTGGATCGCTTCGGCGAGCTTCCGGCGGAGGTCGATCACCTGCTCGACGTGATGGAGATCAAGGGGCTGTGCCGCGCGGCGGGGATCGCGCGCGTGGATGCGGGACCGAAGGGCGCCGTCGTCACCTTCCATCGCAATCTGTTTGCCAATGCGCAGGGGCTTGCGACGTTTCTTCAGCTCTCGCGCGGGCAGGCGCGATTGCAGCCGGACCACAAGCTCGTGTTCAAGGGCGATTGGGATCAGGCCGACGTGCGCTTCAAAGGCGTGCGCCAGCTCGTCTCGGCGCTTGCCAATATCGCCGCGAAGGGCACCGAGGCCGCGTGAGGCGATCATGGTCTCTTTCGTGAGACCAATGATTCACGCTTCAGGCTGGTAGGGCCTGAAGCGATCATGGTCTCTTTAGTAAGACCGATGATTCACGCTTCGGGCTGGTAGGGCCCGAAGCGATCATGGTCTCTTTAGTAAGACCGATGATTCACGCTTCGGGTTGATAGGACCCGCAGCGATCATGGTCTGGCAGCATCGCTCTTTCGCTCGTTGTCGCGCAGGACGACGTAGATCGCCGGAATGACGAGCACGGTCAGCAGCGTCGACGACGCGAGGCCGAACAGCAGCGAGATGGCGAGGCCCTGGAAGATGGGATCGGTGAGGATCACCGCCGCGCCGATCATGGCCGCGAGCGCGGTGAGCAGGATCGGCTTGAAGCGGATGGCACCCGCTTCCAGCAGGACCTGCCGCAGCGGGGCGCCGCCCGTCCGCCGTTCGCGGATGAAATCGACGAGCAGGATCGAGTTGCGGACGATGATGCCGGCAAGTGCGATGAAGCCGATCATCGACGTGGCGGAGAACGGCGCGCCGAACAGCCAGTGCCCGATCATGATGCCGATCAGCGTCAGTGGCACCGGCGTCAGGATGACGAGCGGCAGCGTGAATGAGCGGAACTGCGCCACTACCAGAACGTAGATGCCGAGCAAGGCCACAGCGAACGCTGCGCCCATGTCGCGGAACGTCACATAGGTCACCTCCCATTCGCCGTCCCAGAGGAGGACGGGGACGGCTTCGCTGTCGGGCTGGCCGTGCAGACGGATTTCGGGCTTCGGCAGCGTGCCCCAATCCTTGCCGTCGATCCGCTCCTGAACGGCGAGCATGCCGTAGATTGGCGCCTCGAAGTCTCCCGCGAGCTCCGCCGTCACCATCTCGGCCGCCCGCCCGTTGCGGCGGAAAATCGGCGACGATGCCTCCTCGCGCATGACGCGGACGACGTCGCCGAGCTCTACGATCCCGCGTTCGCCGGGAAGCGCGTTCGCGGGCACGGGTGTCGAGAGCGCGGCTTCGGTGATGACGAGATCCCGCTTCGGCAGTGCGAGCGCGATCTCGACCGGATGGCGTCCGCCGCCCTTGTGCGAATAGCCGACCGCCGTGCCGCCGAGATAGGCGGCGATGGTGTCGTACACATCGCGCTCCTCGACTTTGTGGAACTCGAGATTGTCCTGGTCGATGGCGATGCGCAGGCGTGGCGCGCCCTCGCGGAAGCTCACGTCCGTATCGACGACGTAGGGAACGGAGCGGAAAATGTCGCGCACCTCGCGCGCAACCGCGCGGCGCTGCTCCGCGTCCGCGCCGTAGATCTCGGCGAGCAGCGTGGCCAGGACCGGCGGACCGGGCGGGACCTCCACGACCTTGACGACCGTCCCCTCGGGCGCGGGCAGCTCGTCGAGCATCCGGCGGACGTCGAGCGCAATCTCGTGGCTGGTCCGCGTGCGCGCCCCCTTCGGCGCCAAGTTGACCTGCAGGTCGCCCTGGTGCGGCTCGCTCCGCAGATAGGCGTGGCGCACGAGCCCGTTGAAGTTGAAGGGGGCGGCCGTGCCCGCATAGGCCTGGACCGACGACAGCTCTTCGAGCTTGGCGAGGCGGTCGGCCGCGGCTGCAAGCACGCGGTCGGTCGCTTCCAGGCTTGCGCCGGGCGGCAGATCG
>DAOMQQ010000207.1:0-4614 GCA_035445405.1 Hyphomicrobium sp. | reverse complement strand
GGAGCTGCCGTTCGGAAAGTTCGAAGCCTGGCGCGACCAGGAGCTGGCCGAGGAAGAAATGCAGCTCCACAAGCTCGACCGGAAGATCGTGGCTGAAGAGCATTGGGTGCACGGCGGCGTCACCGGACGACGCAAGCGCAACGTGCGGCGCATGGCGGAGCTCGCGAAGATGCGGCAGGCGCGGCGCGATCATCGGAGCGTGCAGGGCAACGCTTCGCTCTCGGTGGCTGAGGCGGAGACATCGAGCACTCTCGTTCTCGAAACGAAGGGCGTTTCGAAATCTTATGGCGACCGCGCGATCGTGAAAGATTTTTCGCTTCGCTTGATGCGCGGCGACCGCCTCGGCATCGTCGGACCCAACGGCTCGGGCAAGACGACGCTGATCTCCTTGCTGACGGGCACGCTCGCGCCGGATGCCGGCGACATTAGGATCGGAGCGAACGTGCAAATGGCGGCGCTCGATCAGGGACGCGAAAGCCTCGACCCGACCTGGACGCTCTCGGAAGCGCTGACGCGGGGGCGCGGCGACACGGTGTCTATCGGGGGAGAGCGCAAGCACGTCGTCGCCTATATGAAGGACTTCCTGTTCGCGCCCGAGCAGAGGCTGACGCCGATCCGGGCGCTTTCGGGCGGCGAGCGGGGGCGGCTGATGCTTGCGCGCGCGCTCGCGACGCCTTCGAACCTCCTGGTGCTCGACGAGCCGACCAACGATCTCGATCTCGAAACGCTCGACGTGCTCGAAGAAGTGCTCGCGGAGTACAAGGGCACGGTGCTGCTGATCAGCCACGACCGCGACTTCCTCGATCGCGTGGTGACGAGCGTAATCGTGCCGGAGGGCGACGGGCGCTGGACGGAATACGCCGGCGGTTATGCCGATATGCTGACCCAGCGCGGCGGCGATCTTGCGCGGCGACAGTCCGCTGGCAAGGTTTCGACCGCGCAAACGCCGCCGAAGGAGAAGCCTCCTGCGGCGGATGCAGCCTCCGGACGCCGGCGGCTATCGTTCAAGGACAAGCACGCACTCGATACGCTGCCCGGCGAGATCGCGGCGCTCGAAGCCCGGCAAGCGGCGCTCGTGAAGACGCTCGACGCGCCCGATCTCTACACGCGGGACCGGGCCACCTTCTCGAAGGTCTCCGACGAGCTTGCGGATGTGCAGGCGGCGCTTGCAGCGGCCGAGGAGCGCTGGCTTGAGCTCGAAATTCTTCGCAGCGAGATCGAAGGCTAGCTTGCGCTGCGCTTCAAAAACGCCAGCGCGCCCTCGGCGGCTGCGCGGCCGGTCGCGAACGTCGCCTGCAACAGATAGCCGCCGGTCGGCGCCTCCCAGTCGATCATTTCGCCCGCGACGAACGTTCCCGGCTTGCGGCGCAACATGAACCTGTCGTCGATCTCGCCGAACGACACGCCGCCTGCCGTGGAGATGGCACGGTCGATGGGCGCAAGTGCCGTTGCGCGGATGGGGACAGACTTGACGAGGCGCGCGACGTCCTCGGCGACGAGGCCCGAGAGCGGCATGCCTGCGGTATGCGCGGCTTCCTGCAGGAGACCGACCGCCGCGGGATCGAGACGCAAGGCTTTGCGCAGAAACGTCGCCAGCGATTGCCTGCCGCGCGGCTTGGCGAGACGAGCTGCAATGTCGGCCGCGCTTTCATCAGGCCGCACGTCGAGCGTGAGCTCGGCCGCACCGCTCGACGCAATCTCCGCGCGGATTGCCGGCGAGAGCGCGTAGACGGCGCCGCCTTCGAGCCCCATCTCGGTGATCAGCGCTTCGCCACGCGCCGTCTCTCCTCCGCGGACGAGCGCAATGCGCTTCAGCGGGCTTCCGGCGAAGCGGGCCTTGAACACGTCGCTCCAATCGGCGCGGATCCCGCAGTTCGCGGGCGCGAGCGGCGTGATCGCGACGCCTGCGCGGGCGAGCGGCGCCACCCAGCTTCCGTCCGATCCGAGGCGCGGCCAACTCGCGCCGCCCAACGCCAAAATCGTGCAGGCGCTGTCCTCCGTCGTCTCGCCGTCCGCCGTCTCGAACCGGAGGCGGCCGTCCTCGTCCCAGCCCATCCAGCGATGACCGAGCCGGATCTCCACCCCGAGGTCCGCAAGACGCGCGAGCCACGCGCGCAGGAGCGGCGAGGTTTTCATCACGCGTGGAAAAACACGCCCGCTCGATCCGACGAACGTTTCCTGCCCCAGGCCATCGCACCAGGTGCGGAGAGCATCCGGCGGAAAGGCTTCGATGGCCGGGCGCAGGTTCGGCTCGGTCTCCCGGTAGCGGCCGAGGAAGCGCCCGATGGGCTCGCTGTGGGTGAGGTTCAGACCGCCCCGTCCGGCGAGCAGAAGCTTGCGGGCGACCCGCGGCATGCGTTCGTACAGCGTCACCCGCGCGCCACCCGCCGCCAGCGTTTCCGCCGCCATGAGCCCGGCAGGCCCGCCGCCGACGACGGCAACGCGATGTTCCATGTTTTGCACGAGCGCCCAAAAGTCGAGGAATGTCAGAACCCAGGGGGCTTATCACCCGGCCAGGCGAAGGACAATCGGGCGTGATCGAACCTTTTCCGGAACCTTTTTCGCGCCCCGGCGTTGGATCTGCGAAGTCCCTTGCGTTTCCTCCCTTCCAGACTTCCGTTACGCGTTACCGGTCCATGCCGCCCTGAGACATCAGGGCGGCGACCGTTTAGGCCCAGGCTCTCGTCGAGGAGCCTGGGCCGTTGGCCTATCGGCCTTCGTCTTTCCCACCCTCTTCACTCGTTCTGCGTGGAAGGTGTGCCCACGGAATTCTCCCGGACGCCGCGCAGACAGCAGACGCACTTTTCCGTCTGCACGCGAACGGCTCTGTGCTAGATTCGTGCGTGGTGGCCTGAGGGGTGAAAAGCTGCAACGGCATCGCTTCCTGCCAGGGGCCATCCAGAAAGGGAGACACCATGAAAAAAATCATTGCCGGCGCAGCCGGAGCGATTTGTTTTGGCCTTTTTGCGTCGATGGCCCACGCTGCGCCGCTGGGCGCTGCCGGTGGGGTAACGTCCAACGCCGTTCCCTCTGAAATCATCCAGGTTCACGGCCTGCATACATCATGTCAGCGCGATCGGCGCGGCTGGCATCGCTCGTACATCTGGGGCCGCCAGGCATGCACGCCTCCGCGTGGGCATCGCCACAAGCACAGGCAGCATCGCCGCGACCGCAGGTAGGGCCGCGCGATCGTCCATCGAGGATACGAATTGGCCCGGGCTCTTGTAAAGAGCCCGGGCCTTGTCGTTTTCGAGATGCTGCGTTTAGAGCGTGATCATTTTCGATTGAATCGGGATCACGCTCTATCTCTTTGGTGAGACCGATGAGTCACGCTTCAGGCTGATAGGGCCTGAAGCGATCATGGTTTCTTTAGTGAGACCGATGAGTCACGCTTCAGGCTGATAGGGCCTGAAGCGATCATGGTTTCTTTAGTGAGACCGATGATTCACGCTTCAGGCTGATAGGGCCTGAAGCGATCATGGTCTAGCGGATGCAAGCGTGGTAGCGGCGGAGGAACTTCTTCTTGCCGGTCATCTCATAACGATGAAGCCAGCGGCCACAGCTGTAGCGGGGCGAGGCGATTACGATGCGCGGCCCATAGTGGGGGCGCATCTTCATGTGGTGATGATGGAAGTGGCCATGCTTGCCCCAATGCTTCTTGCCATGCGCTTCTGCCGGCGCGCCGCCGGATGCAAGGGTTGCAACGGCGACGAAGGCAGCGACGGCGGCGGTTTTCATAAACATCGTATGCGTACTCCGTGTTGGGGGATGGCGGCCCAAGGGCCAGCCGCGGATGAGCGGCGTGATGGGCAGATGATGCCGCCGCGCCGCGCGTTCCGCTGTTCCACGGGGCACAGCGTACGGATTATTCGATGCAAGACGGCGCGCGCCTCGGTCAGGTCGGCAAGACGCGATCCGACTGGCGCGCATCGGGGCGGAAGCAAACGTCGCGGCTTCCGAACCAGCGGATACGATTGCGCTGCACGAGATCGTAGATTCTGTCGCCGATCGCATTGGGCACGACGCGGCCGATCTGCCCAAGCCATCGCCACGGGGCGGGCATGGTGCGCGCCGCCGCGAGCGTCCCGGCCCAGCGCAGATGCGGCACGCCCCCCACAAGCACCATGAACGTATCGAAGCGTTCCGCATCGAGGCCGTAGTGGCGATAAAGCGCCTGAGGGATTGGCTCCTGTACGGCGGCGAAGCGGCTCGTGCCGTCGGGATCGCGAGCGAGCATCCATTGGACGCCGCGTGCGCACAGCACGCAGTGGCCATCGAAGATCATCAGCGGCGCCGTGTCATCGAACGGCGGGACGGACGGGTCGGCACGGTATGAGTAAGGCTCGATCTCGCCGCGCACGTCGGTCTCCTCCCGTGTTCAGCTCCTGAGGCCCGGCGCTTCCTGCCCCGTGCGCTCGACGTATTCCGTATAGCCGCCGCCGTACTGGTGCACGCCCTCCGGTGTCAGCTCCAGGACGCGGTTCGAAAGCGCGGCAAGGAAGTGGCGGTCGTGCGAGACGAAGAGCATCGCGCCCTCGTATTCGGCCAGCGCCTTGATCAGCATTTCCTTGGTCATGAGATCGAGATGGTTGGTCGGCTCGTCCAGCACAAGGA
>DAOMQQ010000206.1:0-4619 GCA_035445405.1 Hyphomicrobium sp. | reverse complement strand
TGACGTCGGTCGGGCGGATCGCCTCGTGCGCTTCCTGCGCGTTCTTGGCCTTGGTCTTGTACTCGCGCACGAAGGGGGCGACGTACTTCTGCGAATAGTCGCGCGCGATGAGGCCGCGGATGGCGTTGATCGCCTCGGGGATGATCGTCACGCCGTCGGTTCGCATGTAGGTGATGAGGCCGACCGTCTCGCCGCCGACATCGATGCCTTCATAGAGGCGCTGGGCGACCTGCATGGTCTGCTTGGCGGAGAAGCCGAGCTTGCGGGAGGCGTCCATCTGGAGCGTCGAGGTGGCGAACGGCGCGTACGGGTTGCGCTTCACGTCGCGGCTTTCCACCGAGACGACGCGGAAGGCGCCTTTTTCGAGCGCGCGCCGGATGTCGTTGGCGGTGGCGCCGTCCTTGAGGTCGAGCTTCTTGAGCGTGGTGCCTTCGACGGCATTGAGGCGGGCGGGGAATTCCTCGCCCTTGGCCGTCGCGAGGGTCGCTTCGATGGTCCAGTACTCGTCGGTCCGGAAGGCCTCGATCTCGGCCTCGCGGTCGCAGACGAGGCGGAGCGCCACCGACTGCACGCGGCCTGCCGAGCGGGCGCCCGGGAGCTTGCGCCACAGCACGGGCGAGAGCGTGAAGCCCACGAGGTAGTCCAGCGCGCGGCGCGCGAGATAGGCATCGACCAGCGGCTCGTCGATCTGGCGCGGGGCGGCGAGGGCCGCCAGGATCGCGTCCTTGGTGACCGCGTTGAAGGCGACGCGCTCGACAGAAAGGCCCTTTTTGAGGGCCTTTTTCTTTTCCAGGATGTCGAGGAGATGCCAGGAGATCGCCTCGCCTTCGCGATCGGGGTCGGTCGCGAGGATGAGCTTGTCGGCCTTTTTCACGGCCTCCGCGATCTCGCTGATGATTTTCCGGGAGCCCTGGTCGATCTCCCAGGTCATGGAGAAGTCCTGCTCCGGGTCGACGGAGCCGTCCTTGGACGGCAGGTCGCGCACGTGCCCGAACGAGGCCAGCACTTTATAATTGCTGCCGAGGTACTTGTTGATCGTCTTGGCCTTGGCGGCCGATTCCACGATGACGACGTTCATCTTGCGCTTTCTCGCCCCTGACCACTCGGGCGCACGGGAAGGCCCGCCGCTTAGCTCTACCTGAGATTGCCCAGCGCGGTGCGCTGCGCGGGAGGGTGCTTTGTCTGAAACATTGCCTGAAACTCGGGCCCGGGAACATGGGAGAGGATCGGGCGCGTGTCAAACGACGCGCCGTCTCAGGGCCGTGCGGGGCGGAAATCCGCAATAAATTCAGGCTGGAGAGGCCCGGTTCGGCGTCCGGCGAGGGTGGCGAAAGCCCAGCGAACGGCTCTTGATGCGCTCATTCAAGGTGTCTTGGGACGTGGACGCGCGCGCCTTATCCCGGCTTTTCTGCCGGTTCTTCCACGGTTTATCAGCCGCATTCGGCAACCTGTTTGGAACGCGAAAGAAATTATGCTGGGAGTGATGCTAAAGTGACCGATATTTAAATATTCAAGCTGATTATGTGCAGGACGATTTATCCATTTGTTATCCATATGGAACCTGCAACATGCACCTCCACTCTCTTCCCGTCAAAATCGCCCTCGTTGCGGCCGTTGCAATTGCAACCGTATTTGGGATCGGAACGTATTTCCTGGCCCGAAGCGCAGGCTCCGTGATCGACAGCCAGAACACCGAGATCCAGAACACCATCGCCTTCAGCCAGGCGCTGGATGTGAGCAAGAAGCTCGATCTTGCTGCCCGCGTCGCGGAGAACATCGCCACGACGAGTGCGGCGCTGAAATCGAAGGGCATGGTCGACCGGGCCGGGCTGGACGAGATGCTGAAGGGCCTGCTCGAAAAGAATACCGATCTGCTCGGCGTGTGGACCGGATGGGAGCCGCAGGCGCTCGACGGGCGGGACCACGAGTTCGTCAACGCGCCCGGGCATGACGCCACGGGCCGGTTCGTTCCCTATTGGAACCGCCCGGGCGAGAAGATCGTGCGCGAGCCGCTCGTCGATTACGACAAGCCGGAAACGGGGACCTACTACCAGGTGCCGCTGAAGGCCAATCGCGCGGTCGCCATCGAGCCCTATCTCTATCCCGTCGGGGGCAAGGAAGTTGTGATCAGCTCGTTCAGCGTGCCGATCGTGGTGGGCGGCAGGACAGTCGGCATCGGCGGCGTCGACATCAATCTTCAGAGCCTCAACGAGACGATGCAGCAGATCAAGCCGTTCGGGACGGGTTTCGTGTCGCTGATCTCGCGCGAAGGCGTGGCCGTAGCGCATCCTAACGGCGCTTCCATCGGCAAGTCGCTTTCGGATTTCGACGCGGCGTCCGCGGCGGCGTCCCGGCAGGCGATCGAGACCAACAGCGTGGTCTCGGTTGATGCGGCGGGGAGCGACGGTGCTATGTGGCGCTTCCATGCGACGCCGATCGCGGCCGGCAATACCGCCGATTCCTGGGCGCTGGTGGTGGCTGTGCCCATCGCGACGCTCGAAGCGACGATCTCGCAGACGAAAGCCTCGATGTATGCGCTCTCGGCCGCGAGCATTGTGATCGTCGCGGGGCTTTTGTTCCTCGCGCTGACGGTACTCGTCGGGCGGCCGCTCGCGGCGCTCGGGGTTTCCTTCGACCGCATGGCCGGCGGCGATCTCGACACCCAGGTTCCGGGCGCCGAGCGCTCCGACGAAGTCGGCGACATCGGCAAGGCGGTGCTTCGCCTGCGCGACAGCCTGCAGGACAAGGCGCGCCGGGAGGCGGAGGAGAAAGCAAGCCGCGACGCGGCTGCGGCGGCGGAGCGGAAGAGCGAGATGCGCCGGATGGCGGATGCGTTCCAGCAGGCCATCGGCGGCATCGTCGGCACGGTTTCGTCGGCGGCGAGCCAGCTCGAGACGGCGGCGGATTCGCTGACCAAGACGGCCGACCGGACGCAGGAGCTTTCGGGCAGCGCGGCCTCGGCTTCGGAGCAGACCTCGGCCAACGTCGAAGGCGTGGCGGCGGCGTCCGAGCAGCTTGCCACGACGGTCTCCGAGATCAGCCGGCAGGTGCACGAGAGCAGCGTGATCGCGGGGCAGGCCGTTCAGCAGGCGGCACGCACCAACGAGCAGGTCGCGGTGCTCTCGCAATCGGCCGACCGGATCGGCGACGTGATCAGCCTGATCAGCACCATCGCCGGGCAGACCAACCTGCTTGCGCTCAACGCCACCATCGAGGCGGCGCGTGCGGGCGATGCGGGCAAGGGATTTGCGGTCGTGGCGCAGGAGGTGAAGGCGCTGGCGTCTCAGACCGCCAAGGCCACGCACGAGATCTCGTCGCAGATCGCGGGCATGCAGGCGGCGACCAACGAGGCGGTCGATGCCATCCGCGAGATCACGGCGACGATCAACCAGATCTCGGACATCTCCGGCACGATTGCCGCGGCCGTCGAGCAACAGGATGCGACGACCAAGGAGATCAGCCGCAACGTGATCGAGGCGGCGAAGGGCACGCAGGAGGTGGCGAGCAGCATCACGGACGTGAGTGCCGGAGCCTCGCATACGGGCGCGGCGTCCTCGCAACTGCTCGTCTCGGCGCGCCAGCTCTCCGGCGAAAGCCAGAACCTCAACGTGGAGGTCGAGAAGTTCCTGGCGACGGTGCGCGCGGCCTGAGCCGAGGCCGGTTCACCGAACGATCTGCACCATGCGTCCCCGGCCGGTGGCCGGGGACGTTTCGTATGAGGGTGAGGGAGTGCGGTTCAGGCTGAGGCAGCGGAGCGGGCCAGGAGCCTGCGGACCGCGCCGTCCAGCTCCGCGTAGGTCTCGACGACCGCTGCTGGATCGTAGGTCGCGACGGGAACGTCCGAGTAGCCGAAGGTGCAGCCGATGGACGGCACGCCGGCGGCGCGGGCCGTCTCGATGTCGATGCCCGTGTCACCCACCATGACCGCGACGGCCCGGTCGCCGCCTGCGAGCGCGATGGTGCCGATCAGGTGGTCGGGGTGCGGTTTGTGGACGGGGAAGCTGTCGCGGCCGGTCACGGCCGTGAAGAGGTCCCGCACGCGGAGCTCGGCGAGAAGCTGCTCGGCGAGCGCCAGGCGCTTGTTGGTGCAGACCGCGAGGCGCGCACCCTCGGCGCGGAATTGTTCGAGCACGGCAATGGCGCCCTCGAACGGGCGGCTCTCGCGGGCGATGTTGGGCTCGTAGTAGGCGAGGAAGCGGGCGAGCAGCCGGTCGACCTCCGGCTCGTCCAGCGTGACGCCGGTTTCCTTGAGGCCCACCACGATCATGTGCCGCGCGCCGAACCCGATTGCGTGACGGAGCGTTTCGGCCGGTACCGGCGGGAGCGCAAGGTCGGCGAGGGCGTGGTTGGTTGCCGCCACGAGATCCAGAGCGGTATCGACCAGGGTGCCGTCGAGGTCGAAAACGAGGGTCGCGTTGTGCATGGGCATCGTCTACGCGCTTCACCGGCGCCCCGCAAGGGAACGGCGCCGGGCTGCGGGAAGGGTCGCTCTCCTTACCTTAAGGATTTCGGGCCGACGGATTTGGCCGCTGCACACGGAGGTTGAGGCTTGCTCTTCACCGCCTCGGCTGGCAGACAAAGACAAACGGCAGAAGGACACGACATGTCGGTTGAGAGCT
>DAOMQQ010000205.1:0-4635 GCA_035445405.1 Hyphomicrobium sp. | reverse complement strand
CCAATTCCGCCACGACCGCATCATGACCAGAAGCGCCCCCATATAGCCAACTCACACGGCCGGAACAAGGGGGACACCGAGCGTCCGCGGAACTAACAGAGCCAACCTCCGAAGGCAAGGCCTCAAAGCGCGCAGGCCGCGTTTTTTGGCGGGCGCACGAGCAGCGAAGCGCCGGAAAGTGATAGAAATCGAGCATGAAGGATTTCGATACAGGCCCCGGCCCCGTTTCCTGGCGCACAGACCACGGCCTCACCGCCTACCCCTCTGCGGTCGCCGCCATGGAGCGGCGCGCGGCCGACATTCGCAACGGCGAGAAGCCCGAGCTGGTGTGGCTCATCGAGCATCCACCGCTCTACACGGCCGGCACCGGCGCGCGCGCCTGCGACCTCAAGGAGCCCGGCCGCCTGCCCGTCTTCCCGACGGGTCGCGGCGGCCAGTTCACCTACCACGGTCCGGGCCAGCGCATCGCCTACGTGATGCTCGACGTTCAACGCCGCTTCGGCAGCGACGTGCGCGCCTTCGTGGGTGCCCTCGAACGCTGGCTCATCGCGGCTCTCGCCGATCTTGGCGTGCACGGGGAAACGCGCAGCGGCCGTGTCGGCATATGGGTGGCGGACCGAGGCCCCCCGCCGTCCGAGAACAAGATCGCCGCTCTCGGCATACGCATCCGCCGCGGCGTGAGTTTTCATGGGGCAAGCCTCAACGTGGCGCCCGATCTCTCCCACTATGCCGGCATCGTCCCCTGCGGGATCTCCGAGCACGGCGTGACGAGCCTCGCCGATCTCGGCTGCAGGGCATCAATGAAAGATGTGGACATCTCGCTCCGGCGGAGCTTCGAAGCGCTGTTCGGCCCCACGATCGACGAGCCCCCACCGGCCGGCGTTGCAACTCGTCCCCCCACACAGCCCGAAACGAGCCGTCTCGGAAAATGAAAACCCGGCCCCGCGACAGGCGGAGCCGGGCAAAAATTCGAACACCGATGCCTTTGCTACGGACGCGGCACGGGCTGAGAAGGCTGGGCGTCAGGTCCCGAACCGGACACTGTCGGCGCCACCGCGCTGTCATCGTAGAGCTGGCCGTCCTCGATCGACGTGACATCCGAGCTTTCGAGCTCGAACGGGTCGTCTCGACTGTCGTCGATCCTGATCAAGCATCCTGCCTTGCAAATCCCATCGATCACTTCGTTCGGCTTGAGAACCCGTGTCTCTGGGGTGCTTCCCTCGATGATGGTGACCTTGCGATCCCGATCGTCCCGATTTGTGATCGAAGCCGATTGAGCGGCCGAGGGAGAAAGGAGGACTGCGATCAGAAGCCCCGATATGACGCGATCAAGAAACACAGTCAGCAACAGGCGCTCCGGATTGAAACTGATTACTTCTTCTTCGCCTTCTTCGCCGCAGGCTTCTTGGCGGCGGGCTTCTTAGCGGCAGGTTTCTTAGCAGCTTTAGCCATAGTCCTCAGTCCTTCCATTGCACACCCGGCAAGCGCCGGGCTCTCTACGACCCGACTCGTTGGCGGGTCTATCGGCAATGTGAGGAGAATCAATTCCTCCTTCAAACGGAAATTTCCGGTGACGACTATCGAAGATTTCGATAGATAGTTTCGTGCATTTTAAGTGCGCGTTATGAGCAATAAATGGACATCAATCTCGCGCGAACGTTCCTGATGGTCGCGGAGACCGGCAGCTTCATCGAGGCTGCCGTGAAGCTCAACATCACGCAGTCCACCGTGTCCGCCCGCATCAAGGGCCTCGAGGATCTGCTCGGCTGCCCGCTGTTTCACCGCTCCAAGTCCGGCGCCGACCTCACGGCCGCGGGCGAGCAGTTCCGAAAGCATGCCCTCGCCCTCGTCCGCGTCTGGCAGCGCGCCCAGCTCGAAGTCAGCCTCGTGGACCAGCACAGCGACCACCTCGCCGTGGGGGCCTCGCAGGGTCTGTGGCAGGGGTTTCTCCTGAAATGGGTGGCACGCCTCCGCGCCACCAACTCCGACATCGCGGTCTCGGCCTTCTCCGCCGCATCGCCCGTGCTGACCCAGCGCCTGATCGAGGGCACCCTCGATCTCGCGGTCATGTATCGGCCCATCCAGCCGCCCGGCCATGTGGTCGAGCACCTGTTCGACGAGGAGTTCGTGCTGGTCACGAGCGGAAAGGCGGCCCCGCGGCGGGAGCCGACCGAATATGTGCTGGTCGATTGGGGGCCGGACTTCCAGCAGGACCACGCGGCCGCCTACCCGGAGCTTACGAACCCCGGCCTTCGGCTCGACCTCGGCTCCGTCGGCCTCGATTACCTGCTCACGACCGAGGCCTCGGCCTATTTCCCGGCCCGCATCGTGAAGCCCTACGTGGCCCGCGGCCGCCTGCATCAGCCCAAGCGCGCGCGGCGCTTCGTCTATCCGGTCTACATGGTCTATCCGGAGGCCCGGGACGAGGAAACGTACGAGCTGATCATCCAGGGCCTGCGCCGCGCAGCCGCCCGCCTGGGCTGACAGCCCCAAGAACGCCACGGCGCCGCGAGCCTCGATACGAGCTCAAGCCGTCGCCCGCACCTCGAACCCCTCGAAGGCTCCGACGCCCTCGCCCAGGATCTCGACGCGCGTCACCGCCGCCCCTTGGGGCCCGCGCCCGCACCGCGCGATCATCTCCGCGACGCGCTCGTCCTCGCCCTGGAATACGGCCTCAACCGCGCCATCGGCCCGGTTGCGTACCCAGCCCGTGAGCTTGAGCTCCGTCGCGACCCGCTGCGTCCAGGCACGGTACCCGACCCCTTGTACGAGACCTTCAATTCTGACGTGAGCGGTGCGGGTCCCGATCATGGAGCGTCCTGCAGGAGGGGATCAGTCCGGCTTCAGCGCCGTGACCTGGATCTCGATCTTCATGGCCGGATCGACCAGGCCCGCGATGATCAGCGTCGCCGCCGGCCTCACTTCGCCGAAATAGGTCTTCATGACCGGAAGGCACGGCTTGAAGTCCTCGGCGCGGGTGAAGAGGTACGTCACGCGCACGACGTGGGCGAGGCTCGCGCCCGCCTGCTCCAGCGCCTTCCCGATATTGCGGAAGCACTGATCGGCCTGCGCCACGACATCGTCCGAGATCGACATCGTCGCGTAGTCGAACCCGGTCGTGCCCGAGACGAACACCCAGCGCCCGTCCACGACGGCGCGCGAATAGCCCATCTCGTGCTCGAACGGCGATCCGGACGAGATGAGCCTGCGGGACGCGGTCGTCATCTCACACGAACTCCAGGATCACGGCGTCCACGGCCAGGCTGTCGCCCGCCTTCGCATTGACCTTCTTGACCACGCCATCACGCTCGGCCCGGAGAATGTTCTCCATCTTCATGGCCTCGACCACCGCCAGCGCATCGCCCGCCTTCACCTCGGCGCCCTCGCTCGTGTGGATCGCCTTGACGAGCCCCGGCATCGGGCAGAGCAGGAACTTCGACATGTCGGCCGCGGCCTTCACCGGCATCAGCGACACCAGCTCCGCCTCGCGCTCGGTGTAGACGTAGACCGGGCTCTGAATGCCGCGGTAGGAGAGCGTCACGCCGTTGAGGATCGGGCGCACCTGCACCGACACGGCCTTGCCCCCGACATCGCCCCGCCAAACGGGATCGCCCGCCTTCCAGTCGGAGCGCACGGCCAGCGACTGCTCGACCGCCCCCTCCGCATTGAGGAACCCGACGGTGAGCTGATCGTCGCTCGCCGCCACCTCGATGGTCTGGCGCACGCCGCCGATATCGACCACGCGGCGCTTGGCGAACACCACCGAGCCGTTGGTCATCTGCCCGTCGATCAGGCGACGGCGTGCATTGTGGAGGTGATCGATCGCCGCCGCGACCGCAACCAGCGCCTTGCGCTCTTCGCCTTCCGCAACGCGGGGTTGGAAGCCTTCGGGGTATTCCTCGGCGATGAAGCCCGTCGAAAGGCGGCCCTCGCGCCAGCGGGGATGATGCATCAGCGCGCTGACGAACGGCACGTTGTGCTGGATGCCGTCGATATAGAACGCGTCGAGCGCGTCGGCCTGCGCGTCGATGGCCGCGATGCGGGTCGGCCCGTGCGTCACGAGCTTGGCGATCATCGGGTCGTAGAACATCGAGATCTCGCCGCCCTCTTCGACGCCGGTGTCGTTACGCACCGTGATGCCGTCGCACACCTCTTCCTCGGGCGGGCGATACTTCACGAGCCTGCCGATGGAGGGCAGGAAGTTGCGGAACGGATCCTCGGCGTAGACACGGCTCTCGACGGCCCAGCCGTTGAGCTTCACGTCCGACTGCTTGAGCGGAAGCTTCTCGCCCGCCGCCGAGCGGATCATCAGCTCCACGAGGTCCACGCCCGTGATCAGCTCGGTGACCGGATGCTCCACCTGGAGCCGCGTATTCATTTCGAGGAAGAAGAAGCTCTTGTCCTGCCCGGCCACGAACTCGACCGTACCGGCCGAATCGTAGCCCACCGCCTTGGCCAGCGCGACGGCCTGCTCGCCCATGGCGCGGCGCGTCTTCTCGTCGAGAAGCGGCGAGGGCGCCTCCTCGATGACCTTCTGGTTGCGGCGCTGAATGGAGCACTCGCGCTCGCCGAGATAGATCACGTTGCCGTGCTTGTCGCCGATGAGCTGGATCTCGATGTGGCGCGGATCGACGA
>DAOMQQ010000204.1:0-4645 GCA_035445405.1 Hyphomicrobium sp. | reverse complement strand
GATCGAGACGCTGAACCGCAGCGAGCTTCATCTCGCCGGCCAGGGGCCGCTGCCGGTCGCGGGCGTGGACGGAAAAGTCAAGGGCGAGCTCAAGATCGCGATGCCGCTCATTTCCGATGCCAAGGTGTCGAAGATCGAGGGCAGCGCGCGCATCTCCGACATCAAGGGCAAGAGCGAGGAGTACCAGCTCACGCTCCAAGGCGGCACGGTCGATATCGAAGTCTCCGACATCGGCGTCATCGCCAAGGGCGACCTCAGCGTGAACGGCGTGCTGGCGAAGGTCCACATGCATCGCATCCTCGATGCGCCCTCGCATCTGCAGCCGCCGATCCGGATTTCCAGCACGCTCGACAACGCGGACAGGCGCCAGCTCGGTCTCGACGTCAATCATCTGGTGCAGGGCGACATCGTCGCGGAAGTGACGGTCTCGCACTCGGAGGACGGCAGGAATGCCGTCCATGTGCAGGCGGACCTGACGAACGCGGAGCTCATCATCGAGGAGCTTGCGTGGCGGAAGTTGCCGGGGCGGCAAGCCACCGTTCAGTTCGACCTCGACGTGGCGGGACCGAACCGCACCGAGCTCAACAACTTCAAAGTGGTCGGCGACATGATCGCGCTCGACGGGTGGATCGTCGCGAATGACAAGCGCGACCTCGTCGAATACGCGTTCCCGAACTTCTCGCTCAACGTGGTCTCGCGCCTCGACGTGCGCGGCAAGGTCGACAAGAACAAGATCTGGAAGGTCACGGCCAAGGGCTCGACGTTCGATGCCAAGGACCTGTTCCGCTCTCTTCTCGCGCTCGGCAAGACCGTCGATCACACCATCGCACCCGCGGAACCCGCCGTCGGCGTCGATCTCACGGCCCAGATCGATACCGTGCTCGGACATTCCGACGTTTCGCTTCGCAACTACTCGGTCAAGCTTTCCCAGCGCCACGGGCAGCTGGTCTCGCTCGAAGGCCGCGGCACGCTCGACGGCGGCCAGCCGTTCGCCGTCGTGATGAACGCCAACGGACCGCGCCGCTTCCATGCCGAGTCCACCGATGCGGGGCAGACGTTCAAGCTGGTCGGCTTCTATCCCAACATCCAGGGCGGGCGCATGCGGCTCGAGGTGGACCTCGAAGCGCGGGGCGACGCCGAGAAGAGCGGGACGCTCTGGGTCGAGGATTTCCGGGTCCTGGGGGATCCCATCATTTCGGAAGTCTATTCGAGTGCGGACAGCGGATCGGGCGGCCGGTCCGAGGGGCGGCAGCGCGACGGCGAGCGCGAAGTGTTCGAGTTCCAGCTCCTGCGCGTGCCGTTCTCTGTCGGGCACGGGCAGTTCGTCCTCGGCGAGTCGCAGATTCGCGGGCCCCTGCTCGGCGCCTCGATCCGCGGCAGGGTGGATTACAATACGCAGCGGCTCAACCTCGGCGGCACATACGTTCCGCTGCAGGGCATCAATTCCGCGTTCTGCGATATTCCGCTGTTCGGGCCGATCGTGTCCGGTCTCGATTGTCAGGGCGTGTTCGGCATCACCTATGCCATCCAGGGCCCGATGACGCGGCCGCAGGTGCTCGTCAACCCGCTCTCGATGCTGACGCCCGGCATCTTCCGCGGCATCATGGAAATGACGAGCCCGAACCCGCAGGTGCAGCCGCTCCGCGAGCAGGAGCCCAAAGGAGCTGCGTCTTCGCGCGTCCGCGCCTCGTCGAGCGCACCGGCGAGCACCGTCGACGGATGGTCGTCCGAGACGACGCTGCCGAGCAACCGCAAAAAGAGATAGCCGAAAGACAGGATCTCAATCGTTGTCGAGCAGGTTGATCGCGTCACGAAGCGCGTCGAGCTGCTTCGACGGAGCATCCAACGCCCAATAGCGCGTGTGGCTGAAGGACCGGGACTTTCCGCGCAGCAGGCTCAGATCGACATCCTTCACGCCCAGCCCGAATTTGCCGCTGAGGGCACCGGACACGAGATCGCCCCGATAGATCCAGCGGGCGGGATCGTGGATGTTCGTCCAGCGCACGACCGCGAACGGGCTCGCGTGGTGCAGACACCAGCCGCCGCCCTGCTTCGGAAAGACGAAAAGCTCGCCCTCCTTCGCGTCTCTGCCGAGGAAGCCGTGCTTCTTGGCGAGCCACACGCCGAGGCGATTGAGCGGCTCGCGGACCGGGGGAGCGGCGGGATATTCGCGCGTGTCGATGCGCTGGCCGAGATCCGCGGCATTCGTGGCTAGCAGAAACTCGGCATGGGTGAGGGGGCTGCCGATGGTCACGAAGTCGCTGATCAGCCAGCGGTCGGTGCCGTCGTGGCGATCCTGGCGAGCGGCGAGCAGGCGGCGCAGCCGCGCCTGGCATCGGCGGAAGCGCTCGATGGAGCCCGCGTCGCCGTCCCGAAGCCCTGCGGCCGCATCGTGGACGCTGCGAAGCGCCGCGAGCTCGTCACCGCCGCCTCTCAGGGTGCGCGCGTCCTCCCGCTGCGTCCAGAGGTAGTTGATCAGGTCGTAGGCCAGGATCGACCCGAGACTGTGGCCCACGAGAACGATCCGGTCGTACTCGCCGCCCGCGTGAAGCTCGTTGAGGAGCCTCAGCCCACGCTCGCGCACGGCGGCGCGGGCGGAAATGTTGGCGGGATCGGCGCGCGTGTAGCGAACGACGCGCCCGAAGCTCGCAGTCGCCATCTTATGCACGAGGGCACCGAGGCCGGCCGCCGATACCGCGAGGGCTATGCGGGCCCAGGTCGGAAACATGTCGTCGGGAAGGATGCTGGCGAGGCCGACCGCACACGCGAGGCCCGTGACGATCCAAAGCGCGATCCACGCACCGCGAACGTCGCGCGGCACCTGGCTCCAGGGCCGAAACAGCAGATAGCGAATCCATCCGCCAAACTGCGTCCACGTCGAACCGCCGGTGAGGTCTGCCCAATAGAGCTCGTAGAAATCGGTGCGGGCGCCGTTCGGGAAGGCTTCGCTCGACTGGCTTTTCCGCGTCGTGAGGCGGCGCAGCTCGAGCGAGCCCGTGCGTCCGTCGGGACGGCTCCAGAACTCGGGCTCCTGAGTGTCGCCGTTTCTCGCGCCGGTTTGCGATCTCAGCACGGCGCGCGCGAAATCGCGGACCGTATCCATCGGGCGCTGCTCGCCCATGCCGTGGACGATCACGACCGCTTGGCGGGCCGTGCGCGATGGCACCGCGCGCGGCTGGTCCGATTGCGCGAGCCCGATCCGGACGACCGAGCCGTTATCACGCCTTTCGCTCAAAGCCCCTGCCCCCACGCGTCTGTTCGTTCGGGATACTGCCCGAGGATCGGAGAACGCGCCAAGGGCCGGAGCGGCCCAAGACGCCGGCGGGCTTAAGAGTGTGGTGGACGAACCACGCATGCCACGATGCGGCAGACGCTTTTGCAGGTTCCGGCGCCGGCTACACCGGCTTCAGAAGCACGTGCTTCTTCTTCCCGAGCGACAGCTTCACGACGCCTTCCGGCGTGAGATCAGCGGGTGTCAGCACCCTCTTCTCATCCGTTACCACGACATCGTTGACGCGCAGGCCTCCGCCCTTGATCTGACGGCGGGCCTCGCTGGTGGATGCGACAAGGCCGGCCTGCACGTGGGCGGCAAGGACGCCGATGCCCGCATCGAACGCGGCGCGCGCGATCTCGACGGTCGGCAGCGATTGCGCGAGCCGGCCTTCCTCGAACGTCGTGCGCGCAGTCTCGGCGGCGGCCTCCGCGTTCTCGCGGCCGTGCACGAGCGCGGTCGCTTCGGTCGCGAGAACCTTCTTCGCCTCGTTGATCTCGGCGCCTTCGAGGGCCGCGAGCTTCGCAACCTCGTCGAGCGGGAGCGTGGTGAAGAGCTTGAGGAAGCGGCCGACGTCGGCGTCCTCGGTGTTGCGCCAATACTGCCAGTAGTCGTAGGCGGAGAGCTGCGTCTCGTTGAGCCACACGGCGCCCGAGGCCGTCTTGCCCATCTTGGCGCCGGACGCGGTCGTGAGCAGCGGACACGTCAGCCCGTAGAGCTGGTGCGCAACCCCCATGCGCCGGCCCAAGTCGATGCCGGTGACGATGTTGCCCCATTGATCGGAGCCGCCCATCTGCAGGTTACAGCCGTAGCGGCCCGCGAGCTCCGCGTAGTCGTAGGCCTGCAACAGCATGTAGTTGAACTCGATGAAGGAGAGCTCCTGCTCGCGTTCGAGGCGCATGCGGACCGAGTCCATCGACAGCATGCGGTTCACCGACATGTGCCGGCCGACATCGCGCAGGAAGGCGATGTAGTTGATGGTCGTCAGCCACTCGGCGTTGTCGAGCATGAGCGCGTCGCCCTTGCTCTCGCCGAACGAGAGAAACTTCGTGAAGACCGTCTTGATCTGGTTCTTGTTGTCCTCGATCTGCTCGAGTGTCAGGATCTTGCGCGTCTCGTCGCGGCCCGAGGGATCGCCGACGCGGGTCGTGCCGCCGCCCATCAGCGCGATCGGCCTGCCGGCGCCCGTCTTCTGGAGCCAATGCAGCATCATGATCGACAGCAGGTGGCCGATGTGCAGCGAGGGTGCCGTGCAGTCGTAACCGACATAGGCGACGAGCTTGCCTTCGGCGGCCAGCGCATCGACACCTTGCGCATCGGAGCACTGGTGGATAAAGCCGCGCTCGGTCAGGATGGAAAGAAAGTCGGATCGGA
>DAOMQQ010000203.1:0-4657 GCA_035445405.1 Hyphomicrobium sp. | reverse complement strand
AGAGCTTTCAACTATGTCGGGCCTAAGGTGGCGCGAATATGACTGATTTGGCTAGAGGGAACGGGCTGGCGGCCGGTCTCGCCTTATGGGGCTCGTTTGCGCTATGAGAGGGCGCGCCCGGCATATCCTGGCGCAGGAGACGCCATGCAGCAGGAGAAAGACATCGTCGAAAGGATACGGACGGCGCTCGGAACGCGCTCGCTCGTGCTGGTGGGTCTCATGGGCTGCGGAAAGTCGTCCATCGGTCGGCGCTTGGCGACCCGGCTCGCCCTTCCGTTCATCGACGCCGACGAGGAAATCGAGCGGGTGGCGCACAAGTCCATCACCGAGATCTTCGCCGACCACGGCGAGGCGTTTTTCCGCGACCGCGAGGCCAAGGTGATTGCCCGCCTGCTTTCGAGCGGCCCCCAGGTGTTGGCCACGGGCGGCGGAGCCTTCATGACGGCCGAGACGCGCGGCAAGATCCGCGATGCGGGCATTTCGATCTGGTTGCGGGCCGAGCTTCCGGTGCTCATGCGCCGCGTGGGCAAGCGCGACTCGCGTCCCCTCTTGAAGGACACGGACCCCGAGGGGGTGATGCGCCGTCTGATGGACGCCCGCTATCCCGTCTACGCGGAGGCCGACATCACCGTGGAGAGCCGCGACGTGCCGCACGAGGCCATCGTGACCGAGATCGTGAACGCTCTGACCCGGCACCCCGCATTGGCACAGACGCCTTCGATCTGATACTCCTACTTCCCCGGTTTTTTCGAGAACAACGCGCGAAACGAGACGCCCTGATGCCGACCCTCGCCCATTCCATGGCTGCCACGACCCGCGCCGCCCGCACGGTCGCCGTGCCGCTCGGCGGACGGTCCTACGATGTGCTGATCGGGCCGGATCTCCTGGCCGAGGCGGGCCGCCTGATCGCCGGCCGGCTGGGAAAGGCCCGCTGCGGGATCGTGACCGACGAGAACGTGGCGCACCATCACCTCGCCACGCTGGAAGCGAGCCTGAAGGCGGAGGGCCGCCACAAGGGCTCCATCGTGCTTCCCCCCGGCGAGCCGACCAAGAGCTTCCGCGCGCTGGGCCCGCTCTCCGAGCAGTTGCTCGAGATGGGCCTCGAGCGCGGCGATCTGGTCGTGGCGTTCGGCGGCGGCGTGATCGGCGATCTCGCGGGCTTCGCGGCCGGCATCCTGCGCCGCGGCATCCGCTTCGTGCAGATCCCGACCTCTCTGCTCGCGCAGGTCGACAGCTCCGTGGGCGGCAAGACCGGCATCAACACACCTCAGGGCAAGAACCTGATCGGCATCTTCCACCAGCCGTCGCTCGTCATCGCCGATACCGATGTGCTGAAGACGTTGCCCCCGCGCGAGATGCGGGCGGGCTATGCGGAGGTCGCCAAATACGGGCTTCTCGGGGATGCGGGCTTCTTCGCCTGGCTGGAGGCGGCCTACGAGGAGCTGTTCGCTTACGAGCAGGAGACGCTGGTCACGGCCATCGAGACGAGCGTCAAGGCCAAGGCCGCCATCGTCGCGCGCGACGAGCACGAGACCGGCGACCGCGCGCTTCTCAATCTGGGTCACACCTTTGGCCATGCGCTCGAAGCCTGGACCGGCTACTCGGACCGCTTGCTCCATGGCGAGGGTGTTGCCATCGGCATGTGCCTTGCGTTCCGGTTTTCGGAGAGCCTCGGCCACTGTCCGGCAGGCACCGCCGACCGTGTCGTGCGCCATCTCGCGGCGGCAGGCCTTCCGACAAAGCTCGCAGACATCCCGGGCGACAAGGCGGATGCGGACAGGCTCGTGGCGCTGATGGGCCAGGACAAGAAGGTGCGGGACGGTACGCTGACGTTCATTCTCGCGCGCAACATTGGCGACGCGTTCATCGCGCACGATGTGCCGCCCGATAAGGTGCGTGACTTCCTGGCCCGCGAGATCGCAGGCTGAGGGCGGAAACGGGCGCTTGCTTCGCCCGCGTCCTGCCGAGGTGCCGCGCCTCTGAGCGCAAGCAACCCAACGCCCGCCGGTCGAGACCATGCTGATCTTTGCGCTTGTCGTGCTTTTGTTGATCGTCTCGGCGCTTTTTTCGGCGTCGGAAGCCGCGTTGACCGGGCCCTCGCGGGCGCGGCTACGTGCGCTGGAAGGCGAGGGCGATGCCCGCGCGGCCCTCGTCACTCGGCTGCTCGAAAAGCCGGAGCGGATCGTCGGCACGGTTCTTTTCGGCAACACGCTCGTGAGAGTTCTCGCGGTGGCGTTGATGACGGCCCTCCTGGTCGATCTCTACGGCGCCTTGGGGATCGTGTATGCGGTGATCGCCATGACCGTCGCGATTGTCGTCTTCGCCGATGTGCTGCCCAAGACCTACGCGCTGGCGTATCCGGAGCGCACGGCACGCTTCGTAGCCTCGTTCATGCGCGTGGCGGCAGCACTGCTTGTCCCAGCCACCAACGCGATCTCGTTCCTCGTGCATCAGGCGCTGAAGCTGACGCGGGGTCGCCTCGACGACGAGGCGAACATTCTCGCCGCCCACCGCGAGATCCGCGGCGCCATCGAGCTCCAGACCCTGGAGGGCGGCGTCGCGCGCAACGACGCGCACATGCTGGGCGGTGTGCTCGACCTCGGCGAGCTCGAAGTCTCGGACATCATGGTCCATCGCACCAAGATGCAGACCTTCGACGTGGAGGACGCGCCGCGCGACATCATCGACGAGGTGCTGCGCTCGCAATATACGCGCGTACCCATCTGGAAGGACGAGCCCGAGAACATCGTCGGCGTGCTCAACACGAAGGATCTTCTGGGCGCATTGGCCCGGGTCGACTGGGACATCGAGAAGATCGACATCATGAGCATGGCTGCGACGCCCTGGTTCGTGCCGGATACGACGTCTCTGAAGGATCAGCTCAATCAGTTCCTGAAGAAGAAGGCACAGATGGCGCTCGTCGTCGACGAGTACGGCGACGTTCAGGGCCTGGTGACGCTCGAGGACATCCTCGAGGAGATCGTGGGCCAGATCACCGACGAGCACGACGCGGCGGAGGTGCACATCCGTCCGCAGGCAGACGGCACCGTCAACGTGGACGGCACCGTGCCCATCCGCGACCTGAACCGCCACATGGACTGGGACCTCCCGGACGACGAAGCCACCACCATCGCGGGCCTCGTCGTGCACGAGGCGCAGCTGATCCCCGAGCCGGGCCAGGTGTTCACGTTCCACGGCTACCGCATGGAGATCCTGCGCCGCAGCCGCAACAAGATCACGGCCGTGCGCATCCAGCGCCTCAAGGATGCCAAGCCGCGAACGCTTCAGCGTACGGCTACGCGGCCATCCACGGATATTTGAGGTTCGGATTCGAAGGCTGGTCGCCGGCGCGGACCTGACCGCGCCATAATCGCGGGCGAGTGTCCGCAGCGAACGATCAGCCGCCAGTTGTCAGCGCACGCTTTCGCCGGGAGCATAGGCCGAGAGTGCAAGCGCATGGATGCGCCCGTCCGAGATTTCGTCGGCGACGGCTTCGTTCACCATGCGATGTCGCCCCACGCGGGACACGCCGGTGAACATGGGGGAGACGATGAGAATGCGAAAATGGCTCTCGCCCGTGCCCGGCGACGACCGGTGCCCCGCGTGCAGCTCGCTCTCGTTGACGATGTCGAGCCGGGTGGGTTCGAGCGCCACCATGAGCTTCTCGCGCAAACGTGACTCCGCCGACATCGCGTAACCTCCGTGGAAAGTGTTCGTCCCTGTTGCCCTGCGGCGTACTGCCCGAGCGTTCGTCTTGTCTGCCCGTGACCGCCAGACCATAATCCAGGCCATGAAGCTCAATTCGAAATACTTCGATTCGATACGGGTCGCGTCCAAGCGCGCGACCGAGGAGAAATCGAGGCAAAAGCACCCCCCGTGCGAGTGGAAGGGCTGCGGACGCCCCGCGCCCCATCGCGCGCCGAAAGGCCGCGGCCGCGACGGCGAGTATTTCGCATTCTGCGTGGATCACGTACGCGCCTACAATGCCTCCTACAACTATTTTGACGGCATGAGCGACGAGGAGGTGACGGACTTCCAGAAGGATGCCGTCACCGGCCACCGGCCGACGTGGAAAGTCGGCGCCAATTCCTGGGCCCATGGCACGAACGACCGCATGTCGGGCGCTGCTCCCGGCGGGGTCGGCGGGTTCCGCGAGCACGATCCGCACGGTCTGTTCGCCGAGCGCGCCCGCCAGTCCCGCGCGGAGCCGGTGGAGAACCGGCGCCAGCTCAAGCCGTTGGAGAAGAAGTCGCTCGACGCGCTGCATCTGCCGGGCACCGCCACGAAGGAAGAAATAAAGGCGCGTTTCAAGGAGTTGGTTAAGCGCCACCATCCCGATCTCAACGGCGGCGACGCACGCTCCGAGGATACGTTGCGCGAGATAATCCAAGCCTATAACTATCTGAAGAAGGCGGGCCTTGTATAACCGCGTCCCGAGCGGCCCCTGGCCCCATCCCCGATCATCGCCGCCCCTCGCGAGGGTGGCGGACGCCCCGAAGTCCGGCCGAGCGATCTGACCCGGCCGCCAGTTTATCCGGATAAAAGGTCTCATGCGCGCTGAAACGACGTCGACTACGAGCAACGGGCTGCCCGATATGCAGCTCTCGGTTCGCCAGGTTTTCGGGATCGATTCCGATATCGAGGTGCCGGCCTATTC
>DAOMQQ010000202.1:0-4679 GCA_035445405.1 Hyphomicrobium sp. | reverse complement strand
CTGAAATGACCGGCAGGAGAGGCTGGCGCGAGGCGACAAGGTGCGCCGCGCGCGGCCCCGTCCGACGTTGAGCCCGCCCTGTGCTTGGGCCAGCCGGACGTAGGGGAGGTAGGAGGCAAGGGACGCTTGCAGGCGAGCAGGTCGGACGAAAGCGTTGCCTCGGGTCGGATCGGGGCCCGCCTGGAAGGGCTGCGTCAACAGCTTCTAAGCTGCGGACAGGTGCTCGCCGGGCTGGCGGAGCCGTCGCAGCGCTCCCTCGTCACGGATGCGCTCACGCTTCTCGCCCAGCTGGAATGCCGCGTGGCGGTCGTGGGGCAGATCAAGTCGGGCAAGAGCTCGGCGATCAACGCGCTTTCGCGCAGCCCGCACCTTCTGCCGACCCGTATCACGCCGTGGACGACGGCGGTCACGAACCTTCATTTCGCGCAGCCTCCTCCGGGCGGCTATGGCGCGGTGTTTTCCTTCTTCGAGCACGCCGAGTGGGATCAGCTTGCCGAGGGCGGCGGGCGCGTTCGCGAGCTCACCGAGCAACTGGTGCCGGGATTTGCGCCCGAGCATCTCGTCGAGCAGGCGGCCCTCCTTCGGCAGCGGGCGTCCGAGCGGCTGGGGCCGGAATTCGAGCTTCTGCTCGGCCAAGCGCATTTCTTCGAGGCGCTGGCGCCCGGCATGATGGAGGACTACGTCTGCGCCGGCGATTTCACCGGCCCGCAGCGTCTCGGCAAATACTCCGACATTACGAAAGCGGCCGACATCTATCTGGATCAAGGGCCGTTCGCGTTTCCATCCACACTGGTGGATACGCCCGGCACCAACGATCCCTTTCTCATTCGCGACGAGATCACGCGGCGCAGCCTGGAGTCGGCGGATATCTACGTCGTGGTTCTCACGGCGTGCCAGCCGCTTTCGGAGACCGATGTCAGTCTGCTCCGGATTATGCGCGGGCTCTACAAGGACCGCATCGTCGTGCTCGTGAATCGCATCGACGATCTGGCGGATCTCGATCAGGAGCTGCCCAAGATCGCCGGCTATGTCGAGCAGAGGCTCCTTGCCGAGTTTCCCGGCTCGCACATCCCCGTGGTGTACGGCAGCGCCTGGTGGGCCAATCAAGCCTATGTTTTCGAGCCAGACGCCGCCGCTCGCATCCTGACGCGCCGCTCCGCCGGATACCTCCTGCGGGCGGGCTTGCTGCAACCGCACGAGCTTCATCCGGAGAGCCTTGCGTCTGGAGATTTCTGCGACCGTGCCCGCCAGTCGCTGCTTGCGATGTCGGGCGTTCCGGCGCTGGGGCAGGCGATCGAGACCCTCATGGCGGCTTCGCGGCCGACCTACGTCCAGCGCAAGATCGCACATTCGTTTGCGGAGATGGCGCGCGCCTGCGAAAGCGCGGCGCGCAGCGAGCTGCAAATCCTGCTCGCCGCCGAAGCCAGCTCCCACGACACCAAATCCTCGGCGGACGAGCGATTTACGATCTACACGCGCGAGCACGATCTCCTCGCGGGCGTCGCAGCGGACATCGAGCAGTCGGCGGCCGGGATCGAAGCTCAGCTCGCGCGGATCATCCAGGAGGAGCAGGATGCGCTTCGCGGTATGCTGCAATCCTCCATTGCGCTTCATGCAGCGCGCGAACGCGACGTGCTGGTGGACACGCTCTCGCGGGGGCGGTCGCCGCGCGTATGGACGCACGAGGGCGTCGCGCTGAGGCGGGCGCTCGCGCGCGTCTTCAAGGAAGGGTTCGAGAAGGCCGCATGGCGGCTCACGTCGTTTCACGCGCGCGTGGTGCCCGAGCTGCACAAGCTGATGCGGACGCTCGTGCCGCAGCCCGATCTCGAAGCGACCCACGGCAGCGAAGCGCTCGTCATTCCGACGCCCGCGGTCACGCCGATCAGCCGCCTGCTGGTGCTCGACCTCAAAACGGCGGGATGGAGCGCGCTGTGGAGCCGTCATCCCTCGCCGGAGAGCTCGGGCGCGAAGATCGAGGCGCTCATCCGCGCGGAATTCGCGCCTATTGCGGAGGAGCTCGTGCAGCTCGCGGGACGCGTGTTTCGCGACTTCAGCACGACGACGATCCAGTGGTCTCTCGCGGCCTGCCGCAACATCCAGCTCGCGCTCACGCGCCGGCTCGAACTCGTGCTGGCCGAGCATGAAGCCGCGCGCCAGACCGCGGCGCCGGCCGACGAGACCGTGCCCACGGAAGACTTCACCGAACGCATCCGTGCCCAGTCGCAGCGTCTCGCAGATACCGAAGCGCTGACACAGCATGTCGAGCATCTTGCCCGCTATTTCGACTCGATCCTAAAAATCCAGGCTTCGGAACGCCATGAGTAGCGCGTCCGTCTTGCTCACCCGGCGGCTGCGGGATGCACGGGAGCGGCTTGCCGCCACCAAGGTGGAGGACCCCGCGCTCGCCATTTGCGTCGCTGGGCTCGAACGTCTCGAAGAGGTGCTCTCGCGTCCGCTGCGCGTGGTCGTTCTCGGAGAATACAACTCGGGCAAGACGTCGGTGGCCGACGTCCTCATCGGAGATGGATTGCTGCCGACCAGCGTGGTCTCGAATACGAAGCTACCCGTGCTCATCACGTATGCGGAGACGCCGGCTCTCCACGGCGTGGATGCGGGCGGCAGGCTGGTCCGCATCGACAGCCGCGACGACGCGCCGATCGACGCGTCCTATCAGGCGTTGCAGGTCGCGTTGCCGCTGGAGCGGCTCAAGGGTTTCCAGATCCTGGATACGCCCTCGAAGGTGCGGCCGGATACATTCGTCCGAGACGCGGATATCGTGATCTGGTGCACGGTTGCAACGCGCGCGTGGACGGAAACGGAGCGCGCGACGTGGAGCGCGCTGCCGAAACGCTGCCGGCGCAATGCGCTGCTCGCCGTCACGCACAAAAGCGCGCTCAACGGCGAGGACGAAGCCGTCCACGTCACGGAGCGTTTGCAGACGGTGACGCGCGGCCTGTTCCAGGACGTCGTTTTGATCGATGCTGCGGGCGGTGCCGGTGGAGACGCCGCGAAAGACGGCGGCGGTGACGATCTCTCGGCGTGGCTCGCGCGACGGGCGGCCGAGATCGGAGAGCGGCGCGCGCGGAAAGCCGACAAAATCGTGCGCCGCCTGGCGAGGCTCGCGTTTCATGAGTTCGCGCGCCGCGACGTGCGCTCCGATGCCGCGCCGCTGCTTGCGAGCTGGGATGCGGGCGCGGCTCGACTGCTCGACGATCTGCGCAGGAATGAAAAGCCGGCGCCTCACGCGATCGAGGAATTGCTGGCGGGGTTCGCGGTTTTTGCCGAGCAACTGCGACCGGGCGTGGTGACGGGCGATGCCGTTTCCGGCGCCTCCGAGACGCCGCGCGCGCTCACGGCGCCGATGCGCTGGCCGCAGCGTCAGGGTGCCGCCGTTGGGCTCATGGGGATGCTAGTGTCGGATCTGACGGGCATTCTGCGGATGCTCGCCGCTCCGCCGACGAATGCGAAGTCGCCCGAGCAAGCCAGCCGTCGCGAAGCGCGGGCAATCCTGCTCTCGCTTGCGGATCTCGACGGCGCCTTCGATGCGCTGGGCCGGTTGATGGGGTCCGCGACGACGGCATCGGCACAACGCTCCGCCGCTGGATAGCCGCGCCGTATCAAGATCGTTTACTTGAAAGAGAGAGGTTGGTAGCGGGAGGCGGACTCGAACCGCCGACCTAAGGATTATGAGACCTTCGCTCTAACCACCTGAGCTATCCCGCCGGAGCCCCGTGTCTATAGGAATCGGTTGAGGCGCCGTCAAGCGCCTCCTTCGCTGGCATGGGTCTCAAGCGCTATTCGGCCGCGATCGGGCGCTCGTTCTCGCCTGCGGCCTTGCGGAAGCGCATCATCGTGAAGATACCCCACGGGCGCAGCGCCTTGCGCTCGGTGACGGTGAGATCCTCGCAGCCCATGACGCGCGACTGGTCGAACACAGGGCGCCAGCCGATGATCTCGGCGAAGGGGGCCATGCGCCGTTCCACCCAGCCGCGGACGCCTTCGGTCTGGCTGAAGTGATTGACGATGACGACCTCGCCGCCCGGCTTGGTGACGCGCGAAAGCTCGCGCATCACGAGTTCGGGCTCGGGCACGACCGTCATCACGTACATGGCGGTGACGACATCGAAGGAGTTGTCCGGGAACTTGAGATCGCCCGCGTCCATCTCGTGCAGGCCGGTCACGTTGTCGAGCTTCTCAGCCGCAACGCGCTCGCGCGCCTTGTCGAGCATTTCGGGCGAGAGATCGATCCCGACGACTTCCAGATGACGGCCATAGTCGCCGAGGGCCAGGCCGGTGCCGACACCGACCTCGAGCACGCGGCCGCGGTCGAGAGATGCGTTGATCACCTCCGCGGCATGCTTGCGCCCTTCGTTCGACACACGGCCAAAGGTGTGGTCGTAGATCGGCGCCCAGCGACGGTAGGTTGCCTTGAGGACATCTTCCTCGATGCGCCCAATGCCGATGATCCGGCCATCCTGGCGCTCGAGATCCTCCACACGCAAGCGGGGCTTCATCTCGGCTTGGTCTCCTGCATGCGCCTTGCCTCCCACCGAAGTCTTCGTTCCTGTCAGGCCGGCACACGTTCCTGACGGCCGCCTTCCTCAGGCGGACGATTCCAGCCGGCCCATTGTATCGGCCTTCACGGCCTTCGCAATCCATCCGCCGCCCAATACACGGGC
>DAOMQQ010000201.1:0-4680 GCA_035445405.1 Hyphomicrobium sp. | reverse complement strand
CGACGCTGCTGATCGGCGATTATCTGTTCGTCTCGAAGCTGTCCTACGGCTACAGCCGTTTCTCCTTCCCGTTCAGCCCGAACCTTTTCTCGGGGCGCATCTTCGGTGCCGAGCCCGAGCGTGGCGATGTCGCCGTGTTCCGCCTGCCGCAGGATGAGCAGATCGACTACATCAAGCGCGTCGTCGGCCTGCCCGGCGACGAGGTGCAGATGATCGACGGCGTGCTGCACATCAACGGGGAAGCGGTGAAGCTCGAATACAAGGACGAGTTCGCCAACGTCGAGTGCGACCCCTATTTCCGCCACTGCCGGCGCGTGGTCTACAAGCGCTTCACGGAAACGCTGCCAAACGGCGTGAGCTACTCCGTGCTCGACCTCGAGCCGAACGGCGACTACGACGACACCAAAGTCTTCAAGGTGCCCGACGGGCACTACTTCATGATGGGCGACAACCGGGACAATTCCTCCGATAGCCGTGCGTCCGTTGGCTTCGTTCCCCTTGAGAACCTTGTGGGCCGCGCGGAGATCATCTTCTTCTCCGCCGCCGTGGACGAGCCGGACGGCATGCGCTGGGTGTCGCCCTGGACATGGCCCATGGACATTCGTTGGACCCGGTTCTTCAATCTGGTCCGCTGAGAGCGGGCAGGCGAAGCGGGGCTTGGTGGACGATCGGCGCGATGTTCAAGGCTCGCAAGTACAAGGAGCTTGAGAAGAAGCTCGGGTATCGCTTCAAGAATGAAGCGCTGCTCTCCCGCGCGCTCACGCATTCGAGCCTCAGGGGCACGCGCAAGGTTCGGGAAGACAACGAGCGGCTCGAATTCGTGGGCGACCGGGTGCTCGGCCTCGCCATCGTCGAGATGCTGGAGCGCATTTATCCCGACGCAACCGAGGGAGAGCTTGCGCGCCACCTGAACCGCCTCGTGCGCGGCGAAGCCTGCGCCAAGGTGGGGCGCGATCTCGGCCTCGGCGATCACCTGATGCTCTCGGAGAGCGAGGCCGGCAGCGGCGGCCGCCTCAAGGCCACGATCCTGGCCGACGCCGTCGAGGCCGTGCTCGGCGCCGTCTTCCTCGAAGCCGGCTTCAACAAGGCGCGCGACGTCGTGCACCGGCTTTGGCAGAGCGACGCGGGCGCGCTGGGCCAAGCCGCCGCCGATCCCAAATCCGCGCTGCAGGAGTGGGCGCAGGGGCGCGGCCTCGCGCTCCCGGCCTATGTCGAGATTGCCCGCACCGGCCCCGATCATGCGCCGCACTTCACGGCGGAAGTCCGCATTCGCGGCAAGGCGCCGGCGCGCGGCGAGGGCGCCTCGAAGCGCGCGGCCGAGCAGGCCGCGGCCACGGCCCTGTTGGAACGCGAAGGCGTGTACGCCAAAGGAGATGTCAAAGTCTGATGCAGACGCCGAACGAAGAGAGCGCATCGGGCGCGCCATCCGCGACGCGCTGCGGCGTCATTGCCATCATCGGCACGCCCAACGCCGGCAAGTCGACGCTCGTGAACGCGCTCGTCGGCGCCAAGGTGACGATCGTCTCGCGCAAGGTGCAGACCACGCGCGTGCAGATCCGCGGCATTGCCATGGAAGGCGCGAGCCAGCTCGTCCTGATCGACACGCCGGGCATCTTCGCGCCGAAGCGCCGCCTCGACAGGGCGATGGTTGCGAGCGCGTGGGCCGGCGCCACCGATGCCGACCGCGTGCTGCTGCTCGTCGACGCGGCGAAGGGCGTGGACGAGGAGGTGGAAAGCCTCGTCACGCGGCTCGCCGACCACGTGAAAGACTGCATCCTGGTGCTCAACAAGGTCGACCGCGTCGAGGACAAGAGCCGTCTTCTGGCTCTGGTGGAAGATCTCTCGAAGCGCCTCTCGCTCGAACGCGTGTTCATGATCTCGGCGCTGACCGGCGATGGCGTCGCCGAGCTCAGGCGCTATCTGGCCGAGCGCGTGCCGGAGGGGCCGTGGCTCTATCCCGAGGACGAATTGTCCGATATTCCGCTGCGCCAGCTCGCCGCCGAGGTGACGCGCGAGAAGATCTACAACCTGCTGCACGACGAGCTGCCCTACCAGATGACCGTCGAGACGGAATCCTGGAAGGAGCTGCGCGACAAATCGGTGCGTGTGGAGCAGACGATCTACGTCACCCGCGACAGCCACAAGGCCATGGTGCTGGGCAAGGGCGGGCAGACGGTGAAACGCATTTCGCAAGACTCGCGCAAAGAGCTCATGGACATCGTCGGCGTGCCGGTCCATCTCTTCCTGTTCGTGAAGGTGCGCGAAGGCTGGGATCGCGATCCCGCCCGTTATCGCGAGATGGGCCTCGAATTCCCGGAGGACTGAAACATGCCCGCGGGCCGGCTGAGGCGGACGTCTGCGGTCTCGGGTCTCGCGCTCGGATTGATTGTGCACGGCACGTCCGCCGTCACGGCGGCCGAGCGGATTTGCGAGGCCCCCATCACCGGCGGCCCCGCGTTCGCGACGACGGAAAGCGACGCACGCCTCGGTGCGCTCACCGCCTGGCGGATGAAGGCGATGAAAGCGCACGGCAACCGCCACGCGGACTGGGGCCTTGCCGTGGAAAAGGCCACACGATGCCGGCCGCGCAGCGAGGGCGGCTTCGAGTGCGTGATCACCGCGCGTCCCTGCTCCGTCCGCGAGCCCGGCGGCCGCGAAGAGCTGGGCATATGAGGCCGGGCGTCCCGTCGCCCCGTCGTTCGCCATTTCGCTGAAAGAGCTTTAATCTGCCGCTATGAACTGGTCCGACGAAGGCATCGTGCTGTCCGTTCGCCCGCACGGCGAGACGGCGTCTGTGGTCGAGCTCCTGACGCGTACGCACGGCCGTCATCTCGGCCTCGTGCACGGCGGGCGCTCGCGCAAGGCACGTCCCGTCCTTCAGATCGGCAACCACGTGGCCATCACGTGGAAAGCGCGCCTTGCCGATCACCTGGGCCACATGCAGGTGGAACTGATCCGCGGGTACGCGGCGATGGCCATGGAGGAGCCGGCCGCTCTCTCGGGGCTCACCTCGATGGCGGCTATGGCGCGGTTGCTGCCCGAGCGTGATCCTCATCCCAACCTCTACGAGGTGACACTCTTCGTCCTCGCTTATCTCGACGACGCGAGCGTCTGGCCCGCGCTGCTCGTGCGCTGGGAGCTGGCGCTTTTGGGCGAGCTGGGCTTCGGCCTCGACCTCGCCGAATGCGCCGCGACGGGTGCGAACGACGGCCTCATCTACGTGTCGCCCAAGACCGGGCGCGCGGTCTCGGCCTCTGCGGGCGAGCCCTATCGGGACCGCCTTCTGTCGCTGCCGGCGTTTCTTCTGCCCGGCCGCAAGGCGCCGCTCGCCCCCGGCGACATCGAAGCGGGCTTCGCCTTGACGGGACATTTTCTCGAGACGCGCGTTTTGCAGCCGCGCGGCGAAGAGATGCCGGACGCGCGCGCAAGAATGCTCGCGTACCTGGGCCGGCTCGACGAAGCCCTGCGCGCTACCTGATGCGCTCGAGCGGCTTGACCTCGATGCGCACGGCCGTCTCCGTATCCGGCTTCAGCATGTAGACGAGCCCGTCCTGCGCTTCGTAGCGCGCGCGAAACCTGTCGAACGAGATCTCGCCGGGATTGCAGGAGGTATGCGTGATCGCGGACGAGGGCCGCACCTCGTGCGTCTCGCCGCCGAACGAGTAGGAGACGGCCTGCCGCGTCGTGTTCGAGATCTGGAACGCGTATTGCAGCGATTTCGGCCGCGCGAACAGTTGCACGGAGATGAACTTCGGATCGCGCCCCGGCGCGCTCGCGACGCCGACGCCGATCTCCGTCATATGCGGGGAGACGATGTTGGCGCGGTGGCCTGGCGAGTTGATCCAGCCTTCGACCGCCTTCTCGGCGAGCGACTGGGCCGCGAACCCGCGGCTGTCGGCGTGCATGGCGAGGTTTTCGCCGACCTGGCACCACGTATAGCCGGAGGACGCGATCCGCTCGCCCGCGCCCCGCCCGTCGGCCGTGTGCGAGAACTGCCCGCTTTTGGCGAGGAACACGGCATACGCCCGCGCCGCGGCGGAGAGCGCCTCGTTGGGCTTGAGCCCCCCGAGCTGCTGCCGCCCCCGGTAGACGTTGGTCATCTCGATGATGGCGGCTTCGACGGTCGGGATGTCGGGAAGAACAGCGGGCATGGGCTCGGCTGGCGTGAGGTTGCGTCGCCCCAAAGGTCGCCGTCCACGGAGGCAAAGGCAAGGCGGCTCGCAGGCCCTCCAACACGAAAAAGTCGTGGAAAATCGGTCCCAGGGCTCAGGTTCAGCGGGCCATGAAGGTACGCGAAGGGCGCGTGAGCCAAGCAACTACAACCTGTGTCGTCCCGGCACTTGAGAGAGCCCGCCCTGAGGGGGTACGAAACGATCATGAGCAAGCAATCGATTCTGCCCCCCGCCGAGCCCGTGCCCGTGAACCTCAAGGATGCGCTTGAGGAGCGGTATCTCGCCTATGCGCTGTCCACGATCATGCATCGCGCGCTGCCCGACGTGCGCGACGGGTTGAAGCCCGTGCACCGGCGCATCCTCTATGCGATGCGCGAGCTGGGTCTCGGCCCGGACAAGGGGTACAGGAAGTGTGCCAAGATCGTCGGCGAGACGATGGGCAACTATCATCCGCACGGCAACCAGGCGATCTACGACGCGCTGGCCCGCCTCGCGCAGGATTTCGCCG
>DAOMQQ010000200.1:0-4689 GCA_035445405.1 Hyphomicrobium sp. | reverse complement strand
AAGAACCCGAACGGCCTTCTCGTGGAAAGCGACCGGCTGGTGGTCGCCGCCTGGGGCGCGATGAACCCCGAAACCTTTGCGACCGAGACCCCGGGCCACCTGATGACGGTCTCCCTCGCCGACAAGACGATCACCGACCTCGGCGACGCCACCCCGATCGGTAATCTCGACGGCATCGAGCCGTTCGACGGCGAGAGCTACATCGTGACCGACTGGGTCGCGGGCAAGGTGTTCCAGATCACGCGCACCGGCGAAGCCCGCGAAATCCTGAGCCTCTCTCAGGGCACGGCGGATCTCGGCTTCATCCCGTCGACCCGCACCGCCATCATTCCCTTGATGATGGACGGCAAGGTCGTCGCCTACAAATTCTGACGAGCTTCGAGCCCCGCTCGCAGTCATCGGCCGGCCTCACACTCCGTGAGGCCGGCTTTTTCTTATTCGGCGGCTTCCGCCGTGACGTCCTCGAGTGCGAGGAAGCGTTCGGCTTCGAGCGCCGCCATGCAGCCCATGCCGGCCGCGGTGACGGCCTGCCGGTACACGTCGTCGGTCACGTCACCCGCCGCAAACACGCCGGCCACGTTGGTCGCCGTGGAATCCGGCGCCGTCTCAAGATAGCCGCCACCCTTCACTTCGAGCTGCCCGTGGAACAGCTCCGTCGCCGGCGCATGCCCGATCGCGACGAACACGCCGTCCGCCGGACGCTCGGTGATCTCGCCCGTCTTCACGTTGCGCAGCCGCACACCTGTGACGGAGCGCGGATCGTCGTTCCCCACGATCTCTTCGAGCGCACTGTCCCAGACCACTTCGATCTTCGGGTTCTTGAACAGCCGGTCCTGCAGGATACGCTCCGCGCGGAACGTGTCGCGCCGATGCACGATCGTCACCCGGCTTGCGAAGTTCGTGAGAAACAGCGCTTCCTCGACCGCGGTGTTGCCGCCGCCGACGACGACCACTTCCTTGCCGCGGTAGAAGAAGCCGTCGCAGGTCGCGCACGCCGAAACGCCGAACCCCTTGAACGTTTCCTCGCTCGGAATGCCGAGCCAGCGCGCCTGCGCGCCTGTCGCGATGATCAGCGCGTCGCACGTGTACGTATCGCCCGAATCGCCCACGAGCCGGAACGGCCGCTGCGAGAGATCCACGCGCACGATGTAGTCCATGATGATCTCGGTGCCGACGTGCTCGGCCTGCGCCTTCATCTGCTCCATGAGCCACGGGCCCTGGATCACGTCGGCGAACCCCGGATAGTTCTCGACGTCCGTCGTGATCGTGAGCTGTCCACCGGGCTGGTTGCCCTGAATGATCACCGGGCTCAGCATGGCGCGGGCAGCATAGATCGCCGCCGTATAGCCCGCGGGCCCCGACCCGAGGATGATGACACGTGCGTGCTTGGAATTGCTCATGATCGACCCTTCGATTCCGCGTGTCCCCAAGGCCATGACGTATCCGGCCCGACCAGCCCGACACGTGAACCCTCGGCCTCATAAAAAACTGGATCGCGATCGCGATCCAGGAAGCGGTCGCACTGATATAGGCGAGGAGGAGCGAGAGCGCGAGCCCTACCGAAAGCAAGCGAATTTCGTTCAGACGGCGGTCAGATAGGATACGACCGCGCGAATCACCGGCGGCGCGAACAGAATATTCCGGTGCCCCACGCCGTCGACCGCCCGAATCTCGGCCAGCGGACAGCGTGCTGCGATCTCCTCGGCGTGCGCGAACGCGACCTCGCAATCGTCGCGGGCGTGCACGACGAGCGCCGGCCGCTGCGTAGCGGCGAGCAGGTTCGCCACCGTGAAAGACGACATCGTACGATGCGCGATCCGTTCGAGGCGCCGCTCAAAGGCGCGCCGAGCCGATGGCGTGAGGCCGACCTCGTCCGCAAATTCGTCCGTGATCGTCTTGAAGCGATTGGGGGAGGCGATCAGAACGAAGCGCTCGAAAGGATATCCGGGGCCTATCGGCGGCCCGCCGACCGCCGCGAGCAAGGCGGCAAGACCGCCCATCGAATGGGCCACGACGAATGGCGTCGGGCCCAGCGCCTCGGCCACCTGACGCAAGGCGCGCGCACCATCGACCACGCTCGCCTCCGCGCGCGCACTTTTTCCGTGCGCAGGCTGGTCGAACGCAACGACGCGAAACCCGGCGCGCCGAAGCTGCTCTGCGATCACGGCCATGAACGAGGCTTCGCTGGTCCAGCCATGGGCGATCAGCACGCCCCCACGGCAATCCGCTTTCCTATCCGGCTCGAACACGTAGGCTTGAACCGGGCCTTCCGTCGTCGGCACGCGCACCCAGTCGGCATGGCGGAGATGAAAACGCGCCCGCTCCGCAAGCACCGCATGATCCGGGCTGCGGCGGGAGGAGAAACGCGGCTTGAGAAACCGTTTGTAGGCGAGATCGCCGGCGCGCGCAGGCGGAAAGCGGTCGAGGCGGTAAGGCCGCAATGCAGGATGGCGATCGAAGAAGGCTGTCATGGAACCGCCGTCACGGAGCCCGATGGGCGGCCGCGCTCAAATGAGTTGCATCGCCCGGAAGCTCGCATACCCAGCGCGACCGACGATGATGTGATCGTGCACTTGCACTCCGAGGGGCTTTCCCGCGTTGACGATCATCCGCGTCATGTCGATGTCGGCCCGCGACGGTGTCGGATCGCCAGAGGGATGGTTGTGGACGAGAATGATCGCCGTGGACGCAAGTTCCAGCGCCCGCTTCACGACTTCGCGGACGTAGACGGGTGTATGGTCGACGGTCCCGTGCCCGTGCACCTCGTCGGCGATGAGCCGGTTCTTCTTGTCCAGAAACAGAATACGGAACTGTTCCCGCTCCTCGAAGCCCTGCGCGGCGCGTAGATAATCGAGCACCTGCGTCCAGGACGACAAAAGCGGCTTGGACGAGATTTCGCCTTGCATGAGCCGCAGCGCGGCGGCGCGGATCAGCCGCAGCTCCGTGACGACGGCGTCTCCGACGCCCGTCACCTCCTTCAGCCTCGCGTCCGGTGCGTTCACGACCTGTGCAAACGATCCGAAGCGCGCAAGCAAGCGCTTGGCGAGCCCCTTGGTGTCCCGTCGTGGAATGGCGCGAAACAGCACGAGCTCGAGGAGCTCGTAATCGGGAAGCGCATCCGCGCCGCCTTTGCGGAATCGGTCGCGCAACCGCTGGCGATGGCCGGACACGAGCGAATCCGTGACGGGCGGCGCTTCGAGCAGAGACCCCTGCGCCGCCTCCGCTCCGGCGGACCCACTGGACCCGCCCGCCAGCGGGACCGGCGGAACAGGGACCTTCGGATCTCTCGGGCCGCTCTCCCGCATGGCTCGTCCGTTACGGCGTCAATAGTCTAGCTGGTCGGCCGCGACGGCCATTCGAGCCCGGCGGGCGAATGCGTGAACACCTCGACCCCCGTCTCGGTAACGCCCACCGTATGTTCGAACTGCGCCGACAGTTCACGATCCCGCGTGACCGCCGTCCAGCCGTCCGCCAGAACCTTCACGTGCGGCTTGCCGAGATTGATCATCGGCTCGACGGTGAACAGCATCCCGGGCTCCAGCGTCACCCCCTCGCCCGCTTCGCCGTAGTGCAGGATGTTGGGCCGGTCGTGGAACACGCGGCCCAGGCCGTGCCCGCAGAAATCCTTCACGACGCTGCAGCGCTCGCCCTCGGCGTAAGTCTGGATGGCCTCCCCGATGTGCCCCGTCGTATGGCCGGGCTTGACGGCCGCGATGCCCCGCAGCAACGCCTCGTACGTCACCTCGATGAGGCGTTCCGCACGGCGGCTGATGGCGCCCACGGCATACATGCGGCTCGTATCGCCGTGCCAGCCGTCGACGATCAGCGTCACGTCGATGTTGACGATGTCGCCCTCGCGCAGCGGCTTCGGCCCAGGAATGCCATGGCAGACCACATGGTTGATGGAGGTGCAGGACGACTTCATGTAGCCGCGGTAATTGAGCGTGGCAGGCACCGCGCCGTGCGCGAGCGCAAAATCGAGCACCAGATTGTCGAGCGTTTCCGTCGAGACGCCCGGCACCACGTGTGGCGCGAGCATGTCGAGCGCACGCGCGGCGAGCTGACCGGCCTTGCGCATTCCGGCGAAGGCTTCGGGTCCATGCAGGATGATCCCGCCGCTTTCCCGGTTCCGAATGACTTCGATATTCGACATCAAAACTCGCTCGCCTGTTCCGGTGGATGCTGTTCCGCTGGATGCGCTTCGACGCCCGCGCCTCTCATGTTTTGAGAGATCCGCGCCGAGGTTCGAAGGCAATGTAATCCAATTCGGGCGGCGCGCAACGCACGCGAACTGCGAAGGGCATCGCTGGGCGCGATCCCGCCTCTGCAAAAGAAAGCGGCGGCCGCCTCGAAGGCCCGCCGCCGCTCTCGATCCGGTCTCGTCAACGTCCCGCCAGCGAGCGGGCCGCCGAATTACGCCTTGTTCTCTTCCTCGGCGGGCACTTCCTCAGCGGAGGCTTCGGCAAGCAGGCGACGAGCTTCGCCGACCCAGTCGTCGCGCTCGATCTGGCCCTTGAGAGCCAGCACCTCGTCGACGTTCGCTATGTCCTCGTCGGAGAAATTCGCGACCTGGTCGAACTTGTAGCAGTTGAGGTGGCGCAGCCGGGCGGCGAGATCGGCGTCGATGCCCTTGATCTGCGTGAAATCGTCGGCCTCGCCCTTCGGCTTCTTGAAGCCCTTCCACTGCGC
>DAOMQQ010000199.1:0-4709 GCA_035445405.1 Hyphomicrobium sp. | reverse complement strand
TGGGCGCGGATCAGCTCGATGCCTTCTGCGATCGAGTGGGCGCTGCGAACATCGAAACCGCGCGTCTCCATGGCGCGGGCAAGCCGCTGCAGGAAGGCACGATCATCGTCGACGATGATCAGCGAGCGGTCCTCGGGCAGTTCGTCTTTCTGGAATGATAGGTCTTCGGTCTCCACCGCGCACCTCCCGAGTTTTCTTTATATGAGCGGCTTATGCTTCGTCAGGGATAGACTCAAACCTTTTATCACGAGTTTTATCCGAGACATTGTGCAAATCTGCTGATGCCGGAACATGGTGAATACACCTCGTCGCTCGATATCTCTGTTGGCCTAGCACCTTATATCGCATCGGAAATCGGATCGCCGGGCCCGGGCGGCTCCCGCAGTTGCGCCCGGGGATGGACAGGCTCCCGGCTTTCGGGCGCGGCCTCGAAGGCGGCCCTCGGCCAGATGATGTGCACGCGGGCGCCGTGCTCGGGCGCCGGTCGGTTGTCCAGATGGAGCCGCGCGCCGGACCGTTCGAGCAGCGTCTTGGCGATGAAGAAGCCGAGACCGAGCCCCGAGATCTTGGGATTGCTCCGGTTCCGGCGTACCGCGGCCCGCGCCGTCACGTACGGCTCGCCGAGGTTCTCGATCAGCTCCGGCTTGAACCCGGGCCCGTCGTCGGCGATGAGCACGGAGACGATGTCGCCGTCCCATTCCGCGCTGATGTCGACGCGGGTGTTCGAGAAGTCGACCGCGTTCTCGATGATGTTTCCGAGCCCGTAGATGACGCCCGGCCGCCGAACGCCCAGAGGCACCCGCGCGCCCGGTCCGGCTGCGGACGGTGAGGGGGCGGCACGGATGGACACGATCGTCCCCGCGTTCATGTAGGGGGAGGTCGCCTCATGGATCATTTCCTTCACGTTGAGGCTGGCGTGCAGCGGATCCTCATCACGCGGATGACGCGTCAGCTTCTGCAGGATCTCCCGGCACCGCTGAGCCTGGCTGCGCAGGAGCAGGATATCCTCGCGATAGGGGCTGTCTTTCTCGATTTGCCGGTCGAGTTCGTTCGTTACCAGCGTGATCGTGGAAAGCGGCGTCCCGAGCTCGTGTGCAGCGGCTGCGGCCAGGCCGTCCAGCGCATGCAGCTTCTGCTCCCGGGAGAGGACGAGCTCGGTCGCGGCGAGCGCCGCCGACATTTTCTGGCCCTCCTGCGTCAGCCGCCAGACGTAGAGCGCGAGGAACGGCATCGAGGAGGCGACGGCAGCGAGAACGCCGAGCTTGTAGACGAGCGGGTGATAAAGCCCGCCCTCCGGCATCCACGGGAGCGGCAGCCCGTAGAAGGCGAGGAAGGTCGTGCACAGGACCGCCAGCACGCCGAGCCCGATGGTGCGCGTGAACGGCAGCGTTGCGGCAGAGACGGTGACCGGCGCCACGATCAACATCGTGAAGGGATTGTCGATGCCGCCGGTGAGATAGAGCAGCGAGGCGAGCTGAATGATGTCGTAGGCGAGCAGCGTCGTCGCGAAGTTGACGGACAGCCTGTGTCGCGCCGGATAAATGATCCCGAGGAACACGTTCACCCAGGCCGAGACCGCGATCACGATGAGGCACGGACCCACGGGCAGATCGAAGCCGAGCCCGAAGTAGACGATGCTCACCGCGATGATCTGCCCGAACACGCCGAGCCATCTCAGCCGGACGATGGTGAGCAGGCGCAGCCGGCTGTCGCTGCCGGTGAGAATTCGGGGTTCGACGTCTTTGAGCAAGTTTGCAGGCACGGGACGGTGGCTTCCGGTTTGGGCGTGTGGCGGGCCCTGAACATTAGGCTGCGTACTCAATATTGGATGGGCATTGACGCGAGGACTTTCGTGTCATGCTGGAAGCACGCCTCCGGCATGACCCGGCGGTGCGAAAGGACCGCGCCCCTCCGGGGTGAGCCAAGACAGGCCAATGGCGGCGTCAAACCGCTTGCCCGATGCGTAGCATCGCGCTGCGCGCTTTTCCTGGCCCTTGGCCTGTCTTGGCTCATCAATGTCCCATCCATTTATGAGTACGCAGCCTAGCATACTGGCACGTTCCCAATGCCAGGAGTTTGGTCGGGAAGCGGGCCTCTCGGAGAGAAGATAGGCGCTTCTGCCGTCCGGTAAACCGCCGAAGTGAAATCTCGCACCAGCGAGAGGGTGGACCGCCGTGCCGCCGCCGGCGCGCGCCGGGGCGACCATATGGCCTGGGAAATTCTCTCCATCTTTGTATAACGTTGCGCTCCGATGGTCCTGCGCGATGTTCGCCTCCCCGCGAGGCGTGCTGAAGCGCAGGAGCGCTCGACGATCGGAAACGCCCACGGCTCGGGAAGCTGGAGAGTGATGCGCATGGCGGGAAACACGGGTGAGGTGAAAACGGCGCGGACGTCGCGGCGCATGCTTTTGCTGGCGCTCGTGATGGGGCTTGCGGCGGGAATGGCGGCGGCGGTGCTCTTGCTCGCCGATTTCGGCTCGACGGGTGGCTCGCGCGAAGCCTCGACGGGCAAGGCGCTCATCGGCGGCCCCTTCAGTCTCGTCAACGCCGAAGGCGCCCGCGTGACCGAGAAGGATTTCGCCGGCAAGCCGATGCTGGTGTTCTTCGGCTTCACCAACTGCCCCGACGTGTGCCCGTCGGGCCTTCAGATCATCGCCGCGGCGCTCGATCAACTCGGCGACAAGGCGAAGGGGCTGACGCCTGTCTTCATCACCGTCGATCCCGAGCGCGACACGCCGGAAGTGACCGGCCAATACGTGAAGAGCTTCCACCCGTCGATCGTCGGGCTGTCAGGGCCGGCCGACGACGTGGCGGGCGCAATCAAGGTCTATCGCGTATATGCGAAGAAGGTCGAAGATCCGGAGACACCCGACCATTACAACGTCGATCACAGCGCGTTTCTCTACCTGATGGACAAGAACGGCGAGTTCGTCCGGCATTTCCCGCACTCGGTGGACGCCGACACGCTCGCGGCGGAACTGGCCAAAGCGTTGTAGGCACGCACGAACTTTAGCCAAGCCCCACGAATCAGTGCATTCTCGCGCATGGGGGACGCGCGAGAAAATCAACAAGCTTCCGTGTCTGGCGGCCAACGTGCCGCACCTGGCCGTTTGGAGCCTGAAGTCTGCGGAAGCAGAGCAGGCCTCACGAGAACGGTTGCGGCCCAGTGAACTCAAAAGAGTGAGCGCAGACGAGCGGGGAGCATCGATTGTGCTTTATCACTGGTACGAAATGAGCCACGTCGCTCTGAAGCCGGCACGTGCCGTCGCCGAATCCGTCCGCTACCTCTTCGATAGCCCATTCAATCCTTTGGCGCAGACCCCCATGGGGCGGCACGCGTCCGCGGCCTGCGAAGTCTTCGAGCGCACGACGCGCCGCTATGACAAGCCGGTGTTCGGCATCGCTGAGACAGAGGCCGGCCGGCGAAGTGTGGCCGTAACCGAGCAGGCGGTATGGGAGCGCCCGTTCTGCCGGCTCGTCCATTTCCGCCGCGAAATGCCGCTCGAGGAGCGCGAGGGCGACCCCAAGGTCCTCCTGGTCGCGCCGATGTCGGGGCACTTCGCGACCCTGCTTCGCGGCACTGTCGAAGCGTTGCTTCCGAGCCACGAAGTCTACATCACCGACTGGAAGGATGCGCGCAGCGTTCCGCTCTCGGCCGGCACCTTCGGCCTCGACGACTACATCGACTACGTGCGCGACATGCTGCGGTTTTTCCGCGGCGATGTGCACGTGTTCGCCGTATGCCAGCCGGCGGTGCCCGTGCTGTCGGCGGTGTCCCTCATGGAAGAGGACGACGACCCGGCCGCGCCGCTCAGCATGATCCTCGCGGGCGGCCCCATCGATACGCGGATGAGCCCCACCGCCGTGAACCGCGTGGCGGTCGAGCGCGGCACCGACTGGTTCCGCCGCAACGTCATCACGAACGTGCCCTGGCCGAACGAGGGCGTGGGCCGCCAAGTCTATCCGGGTTTTCTGCAGCTCTCGGGCTTCATGTCCATGAACCTCGACCGCCACGCCAATGCGCACAAGGAGCTGTTCATGCACCTCGTGCACGGCGATGGCGATTCCGCCGAGAAGCATCGGGCCTTCTACGATGAATATCTCGCCGTCATGGACCTCGCGGCCGAGTTTTATCTCGACACCATCGAGCGTGTGTTCGTGCGTCACGCGCTGCCGCTGGGCGCGATGGCGCATCGCGGTCGGCGCGTCGATCCTGGCGCGATCCGGCGCACGGCGCTGATGACGATCGAGGGTGGCAAGGACGACATCACCGGCCTCGGCCAGTGCCGCGCCGCGCATGATCTGTGTCTGCGTCTCCCTGCCGAGCGCAGGCTGCATCTCGAATGTCCGGAAGTCGGTCACTACGGCATTTTCAACGGCTCGCGCTTCCGCGCCGAGATCGCGCCCGCCGTGGCGCAGTTCGTCCGCACCTTCGATCCCCGCGCCGAGATGATCCCGACGCGTCCTGCAACATCGCGTGGTGCAGCCGCGCCCGTCGCGGGCAACTACGATCCGGCTTCCGTCGCCTTCACGTTTGCACCCGCCAACGATGCGGCGCCCATCGACAGAGAAGCCGCCGCCGCCTTCATAGGGCCCCGCCCCAACGTTGAGCGTTGAAGAGCCCGATACAACGTTAGGGGATCCACCCTTTGTCGAGGTCCATCGCCTGGCGCGCCTTCGATCCGCCGTCGCGATCGAAGTGGACGGCGG
>DAOMQQ010000198.1:0-4715 GCA_035445405.1 Hyphomicrobium sp. | reverse complement strand
GGGATGGGGGACACCGCGAAAACCGTGGCGCGCAGGCAACTGCCCCTTCGGCCGGCCGGGCCGGATACGGTCGCGGCGCTGCTCGACTGGTATGATCGCGAGCGGCGCGATCTGCCCTGGCGCACCCGGCGCGGGCGGCGGGCCGACCCGTACAAGGTCTGGCTCAGCGAGATCATGCTGCAGCAGACGACCGTCAAGGCCGTCATTCCCTTCTACGAAAAGTTTCTCGCGCGCTGGCCGACGGTCGAGGCGCTGGCGGCGGCGGATCTCGACGACGTGCTCGCGGCGTGGGCCGGGCTCGGCTACTATTCGCGCGCGCGCAATCTCCACAAGTGTGCCCAGGCGGTCGCGACGGAGCATGGCGGCCGGTTTCCGCAAACGGAGACCGAGCTCGGTGCGCTGCCCGGCATCGGGCCCTATACGGCCGCGGCCGTTGCGGCGATTGCGTTCGGCGAGCCCGCGACGCCTGTCGACGGCAATATCGAGCGGGTCGTGTCGCGCCTGTTCGCCGTGCGCCGCCCGCTGCCGGGGGCGAAACGCGAGATCAAGCGTCTCGCGGAGAGCCTCACGCCGCAGCGACGTGCCGGGGATTTCGCACAGGCGATGATGGACCTCGGCGCAACCGTCTGCTCGCCGAGGCGGCCGTCGTGTCTCGTGTGCCCGCTGCAGCAGGATTGCCACGCCCATGCGCTCGGCATCGAAGCGCAACTGCCGGTGAAGCTTGCGAGAGCCGAACGGCCGGTGCGTTTCGGTACCGCATTTCTGGTGTTGCGCGAGGATGGGCATGTGCTGGTCCGCAAGCGTCCCGAGGCAGGGCTGCTCGGCGGAATGCTCGAAATCCCGTCCACCGACTGGGCAGACGACTGGCTCGCGGCCGATCTCGCGCTGGTGCAGCAACCCGTGCGCGCCGATTGGTGGGCGGTGCCGGGTGTCGTGAGCCACACCTTCACGCACTTCCGGCTCGAGCTTCAGCTTTTCCGCGCCATCGTGCCGGTGGAGGCGAGCATGACGTTCTGGGCGAGCCCCGAACGGTGCCGATGGGTGCCGCGTCACGAGCTTCAGAACGCGGCACTGCCCTCGGTGATGAAGAAGGCGATCGCGCACGCGCTGCGCGAGCACTGAGCGCTCGCGGCATCCAAATTTATCTTGTGCAGGGCCGATCCCTGGGCGGACAATGGCGCTTTCGAGCGTGATCATTTTCGATTGAATTGGGATCACGCTCTATCTCGTTGGTGAGACCGATGATTCACGCTTCAGGCTGATAGGGCCTGAAGCGATCATGGTCTAAGGAGCGTGCCATGCTCGTCGCGTCCTGGCGCCGCTGCGCTTCTGCCATCGTTGCTTTCGCCGGTGTTGCCGCGTTGTGGCCCCCTGCGGTTCTTTCCCAGGAGCTTTCCGGCGCCGAACGCGAGGAAGCCGCGAAGGCTCTGATGCGGCCCATCTGCGCCGACGCGACTCTTCGCGAGAAGGTCGTCGGCGAAATGATCGCGAAAGGCGGCGAGTACGAGCAGGCGACCGCCAAATGGGACATGGACGTGGTCTGCGAGCAGATCGACCTGCCGACTGATCCCGTGCACGACACGGCCGATGCCGCCGACGATGCCTCCCACAACAACTGGATCTACGACGCACGCTGGAGCCCGGATGGCAAGCTGATCGTGACGGCAAGCTCGGACGGCACGGTGCGCCTTTGGGATGTCGCGAGCGGAAAGACCGTCGCAACCCTCGACATCGCCAAGCTGCCCGCGCGGGAAAAAGACGAAATCAAACTGCCTTCGATGAGGCCGGCCAACGATCGCATCCGCGTGCGGGCCGCGCGTTTTCTCGGTGATGGGAGCTCGCTCGTCGTGGCGGCGGACGATCATCCCGTGCGCATTTTCGACGTCGCGAGCGGAGAGGTCGTGGCCGAGGTTCCCTATGCGCATACCGATCCCGAGTGGACGATGCCACCGTCCATCGCAACGACAGGCAGCGGGCTCGTCGTCCTTGGCGGCTACGGCGGCGATCTCGTGGTCTACGACGTGGCGGCAAAGGCCGAGCGTTATCGGGTGCCGGGAACGCCCCGGGATTATCCGGTGTTCGCGGTCTCCGAAACGGCGGGTTACCTCGCGACGACGGCGCGTGCGAAAGAGCGCAGCGTTCTCGTTCAGCTTCGCAAGCTCGAGACCGGCGAGCTGATCTGGGAAGCGGAAGCCGAGGGCGAGCCTTCCGCCTATTCCGTGGCGTTCTCCCGAGACGGCGCGCGGCTCGCGGCGGCCGTGCGTGGAAACGCCTACGTCTATGCGACGGCCGAGAACAAGCTCCTCGCCACCGTGCTGGTCTATCCCACGTTCGGCAGCTTCGACGTCACGTTCACTGCCGATGGCCAACGGCTGATCGTCGGGCTGCGCCACGCCCAGCTCTGGGACATCTCGTCGGGCAGGCGCGTGCACCACTTCGGCCCCTTCAGCGATCTTTGCCACGCCGTCGACGTCAGCCCCGACGGCAAGTATCTCGTGACGGGGCACATGGGTTCGGATGGCCGCATCTGGGAGATCGACAGCGGCCGCTTCTTCCGTCGCCTGGGCAAGAACGTCTATCCGCCCGGGTGAGCGTTCGATCATGGAGAGTGTCATGCGGGATGCGCGGATCGAGCTCCTCCAGCAAATGCCGGTCTTCGGCGGCGTGCGTGCGGACATTCTTGAATTCCTGATCGATCTCTGTCCGATCGTGTCGGTTGGCGCGGAAGATTTCTTCTTTCGAGAAGACGAGCCGGGCGATGCGATGTTCGTCCTGGAAGCTGGAAAAGTCGCGGTGCTGAAATCGTGGCAGGGAGAGGATCATCTCCTCCAGACGCTCACCGAAGGCGATTGCTTCGGGGAGATGGCCGTCATGGATCATTGTCCGCGGAGCGCGTCCGTCCGTGCCACCGGGGACTGCACCGCGATCCGTATTTCGTCCGCCGATCTCTATCAGGTGTACGCGCAGGATCTGAAGCAGTTCGCGCTTATCCAGATGAACATGGGGCGCGAGGTGTGCCGGCGTCTGCGGGACGCGGACCGGCGGCTGTTCAGCGCGAAAATGGGCGTGCCGGAGGTGGACGCGGGCCGCGCTTTTCACGCCGACTGATAAGCGCTTGCGCCCGACGGAGCGTCAGAAGCCGTAGCTCATTCCGCCGCGGACGGAATGGATGTGAATGTCGTCGGCGCGGTGGTCGTAATCGAGAGCCGAGACGGTGCTGCCGAAATCGACGTACTGATACTCTACGCGTGCCCGCATTCCGCCCCACAGCGCGTGTTCGTATCCGGCGCCGACCGTCCAGCCGACGAGGTCGTTCGATGTGGATTTTCCGCGGGTGACATCTTGTTTTTCGAGCTCGCTGAACGCGACGCCTGCTGTGGCGTAGAGTAACGAGGGACCGGTGACGAAGCCCAGACGCCCGCGAACGGTGGCGACGTAGTCCATCTCGATTGCGTTCATCAAACCTTCGAACTGGCTGTCGTTTCCTCTCAGCGTCGCCCACGTGACATCGCCTTCAATGCCAAGGGCCAACGCTCCGTACTGCCAGAGATGGCCGAGGTGGAGACCGCCCGATGTGCTGCTGTAGGAGACGTCGCCGTCTACGGACCAGAGATTGGTTCCGTTGCGCCACGCGTTTCCGCTCTCGCCCCAGGACTTGCCGAGATGTGCCCCGACATAAAGCCCGTTCCAATCGTTGGCGTCTGCGATCGACCGATCCGTGGCAGCGGTCGTTGCGGCGACAAAGAGCAGGCACGTTGCCACAAGTTTCCGCACGACGTTTTCCTCTCGGATTGAGCTGAGCACGCGACGCAGAACTGATGTCGATTACAGAATGGCGAGACTGTCGGCCAAGAGGTCTAAGGAACGCTTAACGCTGTCGATCTGTGGATGGTGAAAGAACGAAGCGAGCCGCCTCCTTTGTTTCTTCGTATCGAGAGGTTGCTACTCCGCCGCCACGAGCGGTTCGGCGCGCTGCTTGCCGGAAAGACCGAGGGCGACTTTCGCGCGTTCGCGCAGATTGTCGATCGGGTGGAGACGGCCGCCGCGCTCGTAGTGCCAGAACGTCCACCCGTTGCAGGCGGCCTTGCCTTGCACGACGGCACCGAGGCGGTGGATCGAGCCCTGGCTGCCCGGTACGGCGAGCGTGCCATCGGCCTTCACCTCCGCGCGCACGCGGCGGCGCTCGTCGTAGAGCGGCGCGCCGGGGCGTAGCATGCCGAGCTCGACGATGGCGCCGAACGGCACGCGCGGCTCGGTGCGCTTCGAGGGCTGCGTTTCGAGCGAGGAGGTCGAGAGCGTCTTCACCTTCGCGATGCGCTCCTCGGCGGCCTTGGCGTAATCGGTATCGCGCTCGATGCCGATCCAGCGGCGGCCGAGCCGCTTTGCGACCGCGCCGGTCGTGCCGGTGCCGAAGAAGGGGTCGAGCACGACATCGCCCGGGTTCGTGGTTCCGATCAGGATGCGATGCAGGAGCGCTTCGGGCTTCTGCGTCGGGTGGGCCTTGCGGCCGCCGTCGTCCTTGAGACGCTCCGGGCCGGAGCAAATCGGAAACAGCCAGTCGGAGCGCATCTGCAGATCGTCGTTCGACGCCTTCAGGCTCTCGTAGTTGAACGTGTAGCGGGACTTCTGGTCGCGCGCGGCCCAGATCAGCGTCTCGTGCGCGTTGGTGAAGCGACGGCCGCGGAAGTTCGGCATCGGGTTCACCTTGCGCCAGA
>DAOMQQ010000197.1:0-4773 GCA_035445405.1 Hyphomicrobium sp. | reverse complement strand
GAGGACATCCCCAAGCTCGCCGAGCTTCAGCATGCGGAAGCCGTTCTCCCGCAACCGATCGAGGACAAGCCCCTCCCCAAGGAGGAGGAGCCGGAAGTCGAGAAGCTCGTCGAGCAGAAAAAGGCCAAGAAACCGCCGCGAAAGCAGTCCGTCGCGTCTCAGGCCATGGCTCCCCGGGCCGTGGAGAAGGCCAAGAGAGCCAAGACCAACGCCGCCCCGCGGGCGGGCACGTCGTCATCGATGTCGGCCGCCACCTGGCGCGGACGGCTCGTCGCGCATCTCAACCGCCATAAGCGCCATCCCGGCGGAGGCGCCCGCGGCACCGCTTCGATCTCCTTCACGATCAACCGTTCTGGAGCCGTCACCGGCGTGCGTCTCACCGGCTCGTCCGGCAATGCCGCGCTCGACAGGGCCGCCGTGGCCCTCGCCCGTCGCGCAAGTCCGGTCCCGGCACCCCCGTCCAGCGTCGGCGGTGGCAGCGTGACCGTCAACGTGCCGATCCGCTTCACGCGCTGAGAACGGCCGGAAACGTTTTCGAGAAACTCTCGCGTCAGCCGGTGGGCCCGCGCGGCTCCCAGAGCACGCTCCGCGTGATCTCGCCCACACGTGCGCATCCCGTCAGGGCCATCGCCGCTTCGAACTCCGCCCGCAGGATGGTGAGAAGATGGATCACCCCCACGGGGCCTGCCACGGCAAGAGCGTGCAGGATCGGCTGCCCGATCATCACCGCATGGGCCCCGAGCGCCAGCGCCTTCAGCACGTCCGTCCCGCGGCGGACTCCACCATCGAGAATGAGCGGAACCCGGCCGGCGACACGCTGCGCCACCGCCTCCAGCGCATCGAGACTGGCCGGCAATGTGTCCAGCGTCCGCCCGCCATGGTTCGACACCACGATACCGTCGACGCCGCACGCAATCGCACGCTCCGCATCGTCGGGATGAACGATCCCTTTGAGCAGGATCGGCAGCTTCGTCTCGCTGCGCAGCCACACCACATCCGCCCACGTCGGCGCGTGGTCGAGCAACCCCTTGAACACGGGGCTCTCCCCCGGCCCGGCCCGCGAAACAGGCCCTGGGATGCCGTCGATGTTGACCGGCCGGACATGCGCCGGCAGCCGGAACCCGGCGCGCTGTTCGATATTGCGCACGCCGTTCACGGGCGCATCCACGGTCACCAAGATAGCGGCATACCCCGCGACCTCCGCGCGCCTCACGAGCGCGAGCGTCGCCGCGCGCGTCGTCTGCATGTAGATCTGGAACCAGAGCGTCGTCTGCGCCGCCTCGGCGACCTCTTCGAGACCGACGCTTGAGAGCGTGCTCACCGTCATCCAAGCGGAGACGGCCGAAGCGCCGATCACAGTCGCAAGGTCGCCGTCGGGATGCACGAGCTTTTGATGTGCAATCGGCGCAACGAGGATGGGGACCGGAAGCGGCTGTCCGAGGAGCGTCGTCTCCGTCGACGCCCCCTTCATGTCGGCCAGCACGCGCCCCGCGAGGCGCAGGCTGTCGAACGCCTCGCGATTCCAGCGTTGCGTCAGACCGTCCGCACCTGCACCCGCGATATACGCCCAGACATCAGCCGGTAGGCGCATTTGCGCATGCCGCTCATAGTCGGCGGCAGACACGCAATCGGGCGGCACCGTATGTTGAGGCCCGTCCGTCACGACGCATCCCTCTCGCTCGCCAACTCCGCCGCCCTCGGTCTCAGGTCTCGGACCAGGCGCGGATCAGGTTGTGATAATGCGCCGTAAGCCCGACGACGGCCGGATCGTCGTCCGGCAGCCGCTCGCGCACGCTCATGATCGACATGTCGAGATCGTAGAGCATGTGGCGGCGCCAGTCGTCCTTCACCATCGACTGCGACCAGAAGAACGACCCCCAGCGACTGCCGCGCGTCACCGGCGTCACGCTGTGCATGCTCGTCGCGGGATAGACGACGAGATGCCCGGCCGGCAGCTTCACGGTGTGCTCGCCGTAGGTGTCGTGCACGACGAGCTCTCCGCCGTCGTAGTCCTCGGGCGGCGTCAGGAACAGCGTCGAGGACACATCCGTCCGAAGCCGCTGTCCGCCCGGCAGCGCCCGGATCGACCCATCGACATGCGCGCCGAACGTCATGCCTTCATCGTACCGGTTGAACATCGGCGGCAGCACGCGAAGCGGCAGCGCAGCCGTCATGAACTTGGGATTGCGTCCGAGCGCGCCGAGCACGATCTGCCCGAGCTCCTGCGCCGCGGGTGAATCGATCGGCACCTGCAGATTGTTTTTGACCTTCACGGCCTGATCGCCGGCCGTAACACGCCCGTCCACCCATTGCGTGCCCTCGAGCACGCGGCGGATGTGAGCGAGCTCCTCCGCGGAAAGCACGTCCGGGATCGTTACGAGCATGGATCGACTCCTCAAAACGCAAGAATGCCGGGCAAGCCCGGCATTCTCTTCTTACCCGATCTTGCAGAGGCCAAGCTTGATTTCGCTCAGCCTCTGCGTGTCATCGTTAACCGGCGGCTCAGTACTTGAAGTTCGCCGAGAGCCAGTAGGTGCGCGGCGCGCCGAGATAGCCCCAGTTGCCGTTCCAGTTCAGCGTCGAGACGTACTCCTCGTCGAACACGTTATCGACGTTGAGCGAGAGCTCGATGTTGTCGGTGATGTCATACGACGCATAGAGGTTGACCAGGAAGTAATCCGGGACCTTGCCGAACTTGCCGTTCGGGATCACGCGCAGTGCATCGTCCGGACGCCCGACCCACGAGTCGCCGACATACTGGATGCCGCCGCCGAAGGTGAACTTGTCGGTCAGATCGTAGGTCATCCACAGCGTGGCAGAGAAGTTCGGCGTGTAGGCCAACTCGTCGCCGCTCGTGGTCGTGACGGCCGGGAGAAGAGGCGAAGCACCATAATCGCCGCTCAGAGCCGCATCGACCTCGGGGCCGTGCTTGCGCTTGCTGTCCATCCAGAGCAGCCCGCCGTACACCTTCCAGCGCTCGGTGATCTCGCCAGCGATACCGAGTTCCAGGCCCTGCACTTCCTGCCGGCCATAAACGACTCCCGGCGGAAGAACGCCGTCTGTTGTAGGATAGCCGACCTTCTTCTTCTCAGTGTGGAACAGAGCAGCCGTCGTCGACAATCTGCCGCCGAACCAATCCCACTTTACGCCGAGTTCGTAGTTATGCAGCTCGACCGGATCTGCGCCCGGCACGAAGCCGGGGAAGCCGTTGCCGCCGTTACGCGCGATATCCGGGTTCGAGAGCAACGAGCCATGCGGCAGATGCGACAGGCCGTAAGACGCGTAGAACGTTCCGTTATCGACGGGCTTATAGGCAAGGCCGATCTTGCCGCCCACCGTGGTCTCGGAGTCGCTCCACTGAACCGGACCGGCACCGGCCGGAATGTTCACGAGCTGATGGCCGGCGAAATCGAGATCGTAGTGCTCGACGCGGACGCCACCGGTGAGCTGCCAGTGCCGGCTGAGCTCGATCGTATCGAAAGCATAGAATGCCACCGTATCGATCTCGATGTTAGCCGTCTGGTTTGACGCGCGGCGGGCGAACGTTTCTTCGCGCGAAAGATCCACACCCGTCGAGAGCGTGTGCTTGAACGGTCCGGTGTTGAACTTGGCCCGAAGGTTCGTCTGGTTGTTCAGGCTTTCGTTATTGCGGTTATACCCAAAGGGAGCGGCCGCCACTGCAGCACCGTTAATGTAGTATGTGCGCGCGTCACGATCGACGTTCGCCCAACGCGTCTGGTTGCTGATCGTCACGCCCGGAACGATGTCGTATTCGAAGCGCGCAAGGAACGCATCCTGCGTTGTGTCGTCGAAGCCCAGACGCGTCTGATCGTATGCGAAATCGCGCGAGACAGTTCCGTCGTCATTCGGACGTGCACCTGCGCCGGGAATACGAACTGAGCCAAAGTTAGGCGCAGTCTGTCGACCGTTGACCCGCAGGCCCATGTCCGGAACGTCGTTCCGCTCATAGTGTTCGTAGGCGAACGTCGCGCGGAAATTGGTGCCGAGGCCGAAGGCGAGTGACGGCGCGACGCCCCAAGCGTCGTTCTCCGCGATGTCGCGGCCGGCAACGCCGCCGTCCTGGATCATCGCGTTGAGGCGAACGCCCACGGTGCCAATGCCCTGGTTCACGTCGAGCGTCGCGCGGCGGCGCATCTCGGAATCGTACTCGTCGAAGCCGATGCCGGCCGTACCGGCAACGAAGTTGCCGATCCGCGGCGTCTTGGTGACGGTGTTGACATAGCCGCCCGCAGTGCCGCGGCCGTTGTCCGCCGCTGCACCCTTCACGATCTCGATGCCTTCGATGTTGAAGGTGTCGCGCGTGAAGCTGCCGTTGTCGCGCGTATCGTCGATAAAGAGGCTGCCGACCGAGTTGAAACCGCGAATGTTGAACTGGTTCGGGCCGGAGGAGAAACCGTTCTCGCCCGCGTCGAACGTAATGCCCGGCGTGTTGCGGAGCGCCTCGACCATCGTGGTCGCCTGGCGCTGCTGAATGAGCGTGCCGGGGATGACCGTCACGGTCTGCGGCGTATTGAGAAGCGGCGCGGTCTGCTTGGGCGAAGAGCCCTGCCCGGGGTTAAGCGAACCGCCGCCACCGTCGCGCAGGCTCAGGTCGGCCGCAGCCGGCTGAGCCGGCTCGACAGCATATTCTTCTTCGGGCGCAGCGGCCGCCGGCGCGGGCGTCCCGCCGCCGCCAACCGTGATCTCGTCCACGGACACCGAGCTCTGGGCGAACGCCGAGCTCGACATCGCGGCAGAAACCGCCAGGAGCGG
>DAOMQQ010000196.1:0-4832 GCA_035445405.1 Hyphomicrobium sp. | reverse complement strand
GAGAGCTTGCGGAACTCGTCCGCGTTGATCATGCCGCGGCGGATCCGCTCGGACGCGATTTCGGACTGTTCGGACAGAATACGCGTGGCGAGCTGCTCCGCGCTCATTTCGAGCGAGAAAAATCCGACCCGCCCGCCGTCGATGACCTTGTCGGTGCCGTCGGGCTGTTTTTCGGACCGGAACGCCTTGGCGACGTTGTAGGCGATGTTGGTGACCAGCGCCGTCTTCCCCATCGACGGGCGTCCGGCCAGGATGATGAGGTCCGACGACTGCAATCCGCCCATGCGGTTGTCGAGATCGTTCAGACCCGTCGACAGGCCCGAGAGATGCCCATCTCTCTCGTAGGCGGCGGCGGCCATGTCGACGGCGTGCGTCAGCGCGCTGCCGAAGGTCATGAAGCCCTGGCCGTACTTGCCCCGCTCCGCGAGATCGTACAGGCGCGTTTCGGCCTCCTGGATCTGGCTCTCGGGCGGGAAGTCGATCGGCGCGTCGTAGGCCGAGTTCACCATGTCCTCGCCGAGCACGATGAGCTGGCGGCGCACGGCGAGGTCGTAGATCGTACGGCCGTAGTCCTCGGCGTTGATGATGGTGGTCGCGCTGGTGGCGAGGCGGCCGAGATACTGAGGCACGGTCAAGTGCGCATCGATCGGCTCGGCGTTCTCGAAGAACGTCTTCAGCGTGATCGGTGTCGCCTGCTTGCCGGCCTGGATCATCTTGGCGGCCGTCTCGTAGATCTGCCCGTGCAGCGGATCGAAGAAGTGGACCGGCTCGAGGAACGCGGACACGCGGTCCATCGCCTCGTTGTTGATCAGGATGGCGCCGAGCAGCGCCTGCTCGGCCTCGATGTTGTGGGGCGCCTCGCGAAACGGCACGGCGGTTTCGGCGCGGGCAGCCTGCCGGAGCTGATCGGTCTGGAGAGGAGCGGGGTTTGTCATGAGGCGCACCCTAGCCGGGGCCCTGAGTCGCGGCGAGCCACAAGCCGCGCTCTCCACATTACCCACACAGGCAAAACTTGCGGCTTGCGTGCGGCGAATCGTGTGCGCTGCCAGGAGTGTGGGGGGCGCAACTCGAAGGCGCCCGCCTCAGCGGCGGCTGGCCACGGGGCGCGGGCGCTCCCCGCGCTCCTGCGAGCCGAGCGGGAGTGTCCGCTCGGCCCTCGCCATGTAGCCGCGGGTGATCGGCAAGGTCCCGATCCTCTTCGCGAGCTGGATCTGGAACACGACGAAATTCTGATAGCGAAACGCCGCTTCCGATCCGGCCAGATAGAACTCCCACATGCGGCAGAACTCCTCGCCCGCGATGGCCACGGCTTTGTGCCGGTTGGCCGCAAAGCGCCGGCGCCAGGCCCGCAGCGTTTCGGCGTAGTGAAGGCGCAGCACCTCGACGTCGGACACGATGAGGCCCGAGCGCTCGACGGCGGTCATGATCTCGGACAGGGCCGGGATGTAGCCGCCGGGAAAGATGTAGCGGGCAATGAAGGGGTTGGTGCCGGCCGGCTCGTCGGTCCGGCCGATGGTGTGGATGAGCGCTGCTCCGTCCGGCGAGAGGAGGCGGGCGACGGCCGAGAAGAACGGCCGGTAGTGGGGCAGGCCCACGTGCTCGAACATGCCGACCGAGACGATGCGGTCGAACGTGCCCGTCAGGTCGCGATAGTCGGCGAGGGCGAATTCGGGCTGCGCGCCGGCGGCTTCTGCTGCCGCGCGCTGGCGTGCGATCTTGAGCTGCTCGTCCGAGAGCGTGATCCCGGTGACGGCCACCCCCGTGTCGCGGGCAAGGTAGAGCGCAAGACCACCCCAGCCGCAGCCGATGTCGAGCACGCGCTGGCCCGGACGGAGCGCCAGCTTGGCTGCGATGTGGCGTTTCTTGGCGGCCTGGGCCTCGGCGAGGCTCAAGCCTGTCTCGGCGAAGTAGGCGCACGAGTACTGCCGGTCCGGATCGAGGAACAGGTCGTAGATCCGGGGATCGATGTCGTAGTGGTGATGCACGTTCGCGCGGGCGCGCGGCGTTGGGTTGAACTGGGCGAGGGGGCGCAGGAGACGGCGCACGCGCGACAGAGCCTGCAGGGAGCCAGACGGCGGACGCTCGGCGAGGTTCGCCATCATGAGCGCGATGAAGTCGTAGATGCCGCCGGCTTCGAGCCGGAGGGCGCCGCTCATGTAGCCTTCGCCGGCCGCCATCTCCGGGTCGAGGGCGAGGTGCCATTCCAGGCGGCGCTGCAGGATGCGGACGACGACGGGCGCGCCTTCACCGTTGCCGAAACGGTGGGGGACGCCACGTGCGTCGATCAGGGTCAGATCGCCCGTGCGGACGATGCTCGTGAGAAGTCGGGCAAGAGGCTTGAACATCGAAGCATCCGTCGTCTGACGCTCCCAGGTTGCGGTTTCGTGTCCCCTTCCCGGATGTTCTCTCCCAGACCGTGTTTTGGCGTCGGCGGTCGTGGCCGCGGGAGATTATTGGGCCGGCGCTCGGCGCCGACCGGCTCTTCAGTAATTTCCGAGAGCCCAAAAAGATCCGGGGCCGGAAGCTGGCGCTTCCGACCCCGGGGAGAAGGCGGCGGGTGCTGCTGCAGCCCGCGTTATGCCTTGTCCTCGTCCTCGCCCTCGCCGGCGGCTTCGGGCTCGGCGGCGGGGGCCTCGTCCTCGAACTCCGCGTCGGGGTTGAAGGTCTCGATCTCGATCGCTTCGTCCTTGATCACGGTGACGTCCTCGCCGCGCGCCTGACGCTCGGCCTCGTCGGCGGTGCGGGCGACGTTGATCGTCACCTTGACCTGGACTTCGGGGTGCAGCGAGATCGTGACCTCATGCAGTCCGAGCGTCTTGATCGGGCGTTCCAGGACGACCTGGTTGCGGTTGATCGTGAAGCCGCCTTCGGTGACGACCTCGGCGAGGTCGCGGGTCGAGACCGAGCCGTAGAGCTGGCCGGTGTCGCCCGCCGAGCGGATGGCGGCGAAGACCTGGCCGCCGAGCTTCTCGGCGACGGCCTCGGCTTCCTTCTTCTGCTCGAGGTTGGTGGCCTCGAGCTGGGCGCGCTGGCTCTCGAACTGCTTGAGGTTGTCGGCCGTGGCGCGGAGGGCCTTCTTCTGCGGAAGCAGGAAGTTGCGCGCGTAGCCGTCGCGGACGTTCACGACATCGCCCATCTGGCCAAGGCGGCCGATGCGCTCGAGAAGAATAACCTGCATGACGAAATCTCCTTTGAATTCTCAGATGTTCTAGGTGTTTGGATAGGTTGGCGGCGGGGGCGGCAGATGTGAGCGCTCCCGTAGCCGGAACACGGTTTCGACGAGGCCGAGGATCGCGATCACGATCGCGATCCAGATGTTGACGATGAGAAGCGTGGCGTAGAGGGCCCAGAGCGCGAAGGGGCGCCAGGGCTTGGCGCGCGTGACGTAGTGAACGACGGCGAGGCCGAGCAGCACGTAGGCAACGAACAGCCCGCCCGTCGCCGCGGAGGCGGCGAGCCCCGGATAGCCGGGCAGCAGCGTGACGACGAGCGCGGCGCCGAACGCCATCGGCGTGCCCGGCGGGTAGGCGATGGCGGCGAGATCGGGCCACGGCCGGGCGAGCTGGCCCGAAGCCCGCGTGACGCGCCCCGCGAGCCAGAGATTGAACAGCAGGCTCGACATCCACGACATCGCGGACGCTGCGGGGAGGATGGCGAGCGCGATTTCCGACAAGGCTGCGAGCTCGGCTTCGCCGATCTGACCTTGGGCCTGGGGCATTCCCGCCGTGACCGCGGTCTGCATGAACTCGCCGAGCGTCTTGCGGAGGCTTTCGACGTCGCCGCCGAGGAGCAGCATGGAGGCGACGGCCATTGCCGCGCCCATGCCCGCCGCCCAAAGGACGAGCCGGCCCGGAGGATACCATTCGACGCCCGAGCCGTCGTCGGCGGCGCCGACCTCGCTCTCGTGGATCGGGCGCGAGAGGAGGGCGAAATAGGTGAGCGCCACCATGGGCGCGACCTGCGTGAGCGCGAACGCCAGGGCGACGAGGGGGCCGGCGGTGAGAAACACGATGGCGCTGCCGACGATGCCGGCGAGCGCGCCCGCGCGCCAGCCCCATCCGAGGCCCGCGAGCGCAATCGGAAGCGGTGTGACGAAAAGCAGGAGGAAGCGAATGAACATCGGCCCCGTGGTCGCGGAGGCGAATACGATCGCCGCGACCAATCCGAGGCCGGCACCTGCCAGGGCAAAAGATCTCATCGTCCAGCTGTCCCGCATTTGCTGCGGTTAGGGAGAGAGGCCGTAAGCCAGCTCACCCAACCCTTTCGGAAAACCCGCCCGCAGGCCCGTGCGGATGTACGAGCGCGCAGGCGGAGATCCGGTCTACTTCAGAACGTACGGCAGAAGGCCGAGGAAGCGGGCGCGCTTGATGGCGCGGGCCAGCTCACGCTGCTTCTTGGCCGAGACGGCCGTGATCCGCGAGGGCACGATCTTGCCGCGCTCGGAGATGTAACGGCCGAGTGTGCGCACGTCCTTGTAGTCGATCTTCGGCGCCTGATCGCCCGAGAACGGGCAGGTCTTGCGGCGACGGTGGAACGGACGGCGGGCGGCGATTTCCTGAATCTGGCTCATTGATTAGCCCTCCGAGCTGGTGTTGCCGCTGTCGTCGCGACGCGGGGGACGGGGACCACGCGGCCCATCGCCGTCGCGGGGGGGACGGGCGTCGCCGTCGCGCGGCGGACGGGCGCGGAACGTGGAGCCGCCTTCGCGGTCGCCGCCACGCGGGCCGCCGCGGAACCCGCCGCGATCGCCGCCACGGAAGCCGCCGCGGTCGCCGCGCTCATCGCGGTCCTGCTTGCGCATCATGATGGACTGCTCCGTCTCGTGCTCCTCG
>DAOMQQ010000195.1:0-4855 GCA_035445405.1 Hyphomicrobium sp. | reverse complement strand
ACGTTGCCGTGCTTGTCGCCGATGAGCTGGATCTCGATGTGGCGCGGATCGACGATGAACTTCTCGATGAACATGCGGTCGTCGCCGAACGACGCCTTGGCCTCCGAGCGGGCCAGCGGGAAGCCTTCCTCGACCTCCTTGCGGTTGTAGGCGATACGCATGCCCTTGCCGCCGCCGCCGGCCGAGGCCTTCATCATCACGGGATAGCCGATCTCCTCGGCGATCTTCACCGCATGCTTCTCGTCGGCGATCTCGCCCACGTAGCCGGGCACCGTCGAGACCTTGGCTTTGGCCGCCGCCTTCTTGCTCTCGATCTTGTCGCCCATGGCCGCGATGGCCTTGGGGTTCGGCCCGATGAACACGACCCCGGCTTTTTCGAGCGCGATCGGGAAGGCCTCGCGCTCCGAAAGGAAGCCGTAGCCGGGGTGAACCGCCTCCGCGCCCGTCTTCTTGCAGGCCTCGACGATCTTATCGATCAGCAGGTAAGATTCGGCTGCCGGCGGAGGACCCAGGTGAATGGCCTCATCCGCCATTTCGACGTGCAGCGCATCGCGATCGGCGTCGGAGAAGACGGCCACCGTCTTGATGCCCATCTTGCGCGCGGTCTTGATCACGCGGCAGGCAATCTCGCCGCGATTGGCAATGAGGATTTTCTTGAACATTATCCCTGGGCGCCCTGTCTCGATGTCGGGGAAGTCGGTGGCAGGCTTTCTAGACGAATTCTATGAAGCGCGTAAACCGCGATAAATCGCACCGGCCGCACCGGGCGTGACGGAAATATGAACGGTCCGGGGCGCGTCGGGCGGCATGCCGCCGCGGAAAACCCGCTCCCAGCGCCGCCTCGCTCGCTAACTCTCTCTAAATTTTGGACAGTTTCAGGCCGCTCGGCCGTCTCTCGCCGCCACGCCGATCAGCCGTTCCCGGCGCAAGTGCACGGCCACCGCCGCCACCACGGGAGAGCGGGGCTCCTCCGTCTCGAGCCGCGCCGACAGCCAGCCCGCCTCGTCGGTGACGAGCCGTTCCCCGGTCACGATCTCGATCCGCTGCCGCTCGAGACGGGCCAGCGCCCGCTCCTCGCTCGAAGGGAGATGGTAGTCGTGCGTCAGAAACCCGAGCGAGGCGGCCACCTGCCGGTCGAGCGGCAGCGGCTGCCCGGCGGAAACGCGCGCACGCAAGGCCACCGAGCGGGGCGGCACGGCATAGCCCTGCTCCGCGAGCAGCACGTTCGACACGGCTTTGGCGAAGAGATCGACCCACGCGGGCGGCACCGGCCGGGCAGATACGGCCTCGTCGATGGCGATCAGGATCTCCGCCTCGGACCGCGTGAGCGCGAGCGCGCTGTCGCCCGCGAACGCGTTGAGGATGGTCCGGATCAGCGCAATATCCGCCTCGCCGATCGTGCCCGGCACCGGCGGCTGGCCTTGCCCGGAGCGCAGCGGACCGAAGCCGTGGATAGCGGCTCCCGCCACCTGCGAAAGAGCGAACGTCGCGAGACTGAGCGGGAACCAGCGCGCCTTCCCGAGGATCGCGACCAGAAGATCCAATTCCGCGCGGTTGGCGATCCACCCGTCCGTCGACAGCCGCGAGATGAGCCAGTCGCTCTTCTCGGCCGTGATGTAGCCTTCGGGGCCGCTCTGGTTGAGGATGTAGTCGCCGATCAGATCGACGAGAAAGCCGCCCCAGGAGGGCGCCTGCACCGGGCACGTGCGATTGAGGCGAAGCAGCGTCTCGGCCTCGTCCGCGTGGATGTCGGGATCGTCCTGGAATGCCGCCTTCAGCCGGGCGACATCGCCATCCTTGATGCTTCCGCGGAACTCGAATTCCTCAACGGATACAGACTTCACAACGCACATGCCACTTCCCCGCCCCGACGCTCCCGTGGATGTCCAAGCTAGACGGGCATCCTTACCAATCGGCTAATGTCCGCCCCGCAACGGCGCACGCCCAAGGCTCCGTACACGGCAGGTGTGGCTATCGAGCCGCAGAAGGATCGCGCCAAAAACGGAGCCGGAGATCGAGTGTCGCGCGTCCGCCGCGCCCCCTTGAGTTCTCCCGGTCGCTCTATAGGGTGGCGCGCATCATGAGACCCATCGTCCGCTTCGCGCCGAGCCCGACCGGCACGCTTCATATCGGCAACATCCGCACAGCGGTGTTGAATGCGCTTCTCGCCCGCAAGGCGGGGGGCGCGTTCATGCTCCGCCTCGACGATACCGATCGGGAGCGTTCCACGGAGGAATTCGCGGACGCCATCCGGCGGGACCTCCGCTGGCTCGGCCTCGACTGGGCACGCGAGGCGCGCCAATCCGACCGCCTCGGCCGCTATACTGAGGTTGCAGAGGCGCTCAAGGCCAGCGGACACCTTTATCCCTGCTACGAGACCGAGGCCGAGCTCGACCTCAAGCGCAAGCGCCAGCGCGCCCGCGGCCTGCCGCCGATCTACGACCGAACGGGCCTGCGCCTCTCCGACGACGACCGCGCGAAACTGGAAGCCGAAGGCCGCCGCCCCCACTGGCGCTTCCGCCTGCCGAATTCGGATGCCGAAAGCGGGCTGAGCCCCTTGCCGACGATCGTCTCCTGGAACGACCTCATCCGCGGGGATCAGACGGTCGACCTCGGCTCGCTGTCCGACCCGGTCCTGATCCGCGGCGACGGCACGCCGCTCTATACGTTCACGAGCGTCGTCGACGACGTCGACTTCTCCATCACGCACATCGTGCGCGGCGAGGACCACGTGACGAACTCGGGCGTACAGATCGCCATCTTCGAAGCGCTCGGCGCGGAACCGCCGGCCTTCGGCCACCACGGCCTCCTGATCAGCGCCGACGGCACCGCCCTCTCGAAGCGCACGGGCTCGCTCTCGATCAGCTCGTTCCGCGAAGCCGGCCTCGAACCGATGGCGGTCCTGAGCTACGCCGCGCTGATCGGCACCTCCGACGCCATCGAGCCCCACGCGGCAATCGACGAGCTGGCAGCCCTCTTCGATCTCGGCAAGGTTTCGACCACGCCCGCCCGCTTCGACGCGGTCGAGCTCAGAAATCTCAACGCCAAGCTCCTGCACAAGAGCGCCTACGAGACCGTCGCCGACCGTCTCGCGGCCTTCGGCGTCGGCGGAGACGCCGCATTCTGGGAGGCCGTACGCGGCAACGTCACCGTGCTGGAAGACGCGTGCGACTGGTGGCGGATCGCGACCGCCGACATCGACCCCGTGATCGAGAATGCGGACCTGACGGCCAAAGCCGCGACGCTTCTCCCGCCCGAGCCATGGGATGCCGACACCTGGAAAACCTTGACGGGCGCCGTCTCGCAGGCAACGGGCCTCAAGGGCCGCGCGCTCTTTCACCCGCTCCGCCTCGCACTCACCGGCCGCGACGCCGGCCCCGAACTGAAAGCGCTCCTGCCGTTCATAGGACGCGCGCGCGCCGAAACCCGCCTCAAAGGCCAACGGGGCTAGACCATGATCGCTTCAGGCCCTATCAGCCTGAAGCGTGAATCATCGGTCTCACCAGCGAGATAGAGCGTGATCCCGATTCAATCGAAAATGATCACGCTCTAGCAATCACGAAACGGTGTCTCCGCTTCGCGCCGTCCACTTCAACCGATCTCTGAAAAAACCTATTGCGTCGTGATCGCCCAGGGCAGCTCTTCGGCCGCTCCGCCAAAGGCGGGTTCGCCCGGGGCCGCTTCCGCCGGCGCGCCCTCGGTCGCCCAGCCACCTGCCGCACCCGCCGCAGCGCCATGGGCCGGCAGCGTACCCGGCGGCGGCTCGTATTCGGAAACCTTGCACGAGCAGCCCTTCACATACTCCTTGCGGTAGCGGAAGGCCGTCTTGAGCTGCTTGTAGGCTTCGTTGGTGCTGGCCGCCACGGCCTGCTCCATGCCGGCACCCGGATTCTGGTGGTAGTAGAGCGCAGCCGGCGACGCGCACCGCGACTGGCACACGTCCTCGTCACGCTGGAAATGGTTGGGCAGCGTCGAGAAGCTCACGGGGAAATAGTAGCCGTCGCACAGCCGGACGCACACCGTCCGATAGGTGGCATAGGGGAGCGAGCCGAAGCCCGAACGGCCCGCCGTGCCGCTGCTTTCCTGGTCCTCCCAGAAGCCGAACGACCCGCTATCCTGTCGCCGCGCCTGCTGCTGGTAGGTGGCGCCGCAATTGTTGCGGGCAAGCTCGCGCACGATCTCGTCCTGGTACGAGCGGCCGGAGGACGCCTGAAGCTGGTGCAGCCGCGATTCGATCTCGTCGACGCGCCGCCGCCCTTGCTCCACCTGATTGGAAAGGTCGATGCACTTGCGCGTCCGCCGCAGCGTCTTCGAGAACAGGAAATATTCGTAGCAGTCGCTGCGTTCGAGCTGCTGGCGCTGCGTGCGGTAGGTCCGCTCCACCTCGCGAAGCTCGCTCTCGAGCGCAGGAACCATGTTGGCCGAACTGCTGCCGCGCTGGCCCTCCTGCACGAGGCGCCGCTCGAGATCGAGGCAGATCGGGCTGCGCCCCGTCTGCGCCCCATGGGAGGGCGGCGGCGCGGCCGGCTCGGCGTAGGGGTCGGTATAGGGATCGTTGTAGACGGGCTCGCGCGGCGTCGGCGGCGGACGCTCCTGCTGCTCCTCTCCCCCGCCCCAGGGCCACCAGCCCTGCGCGAGCGCGGGCACCGCGAAGCCGGCGGCCAGCGCAAACGTCACCACGAAACCGAGCGTCGCGGCTTGGCCGGTCTTGGCGCCGAGCCGACCCATGGTCTTCACCGCGAGGCGCGAGACCCGGCTCAGAAAGCCGCTATTGCGAGACGTTGTCATCGATCCATCGAGCGTCGGGGGCCAAAGCATCCCCTGAGAAAGCAATCGCTTTCACCATATCATGCGA
>DAOMQQ010000194.1:0-4856 GCA_035445405.1 Hyphomicrobium sp. | reverse complement strand
CGCGCTTTTCCTGGCCCTTGGCTTGTCTTGCCTCATCAATGTCCCATCGAATATTGAGTACGGACCCTAGGACCGGACGAAATCACCCAGCCGAACAAGGGGACACACACAGTGAACGGACCGAACCTGGACAGGCGCCAGATCCTGGCCGGCGTCGCGGCCGCCGGCGTGGCGGCACATCTCCCGCCGGGACGCGCCGATGCCGCCGCCAACCGCCTCGGCCCGGCGCTCGGCACCGCCGAGCCGTTCTCGTTCGACATCCTCAAGCAGCGTGCGGCCGCACGCGCTCGAGCCCCCTGGGCGGATGAGGAGGCGACCGCGAAAGAAATCATCCAGCAGATCGATTACGACGCGTATCAGAAAATCCGCTTCCGTCCCGACATGAGCATCATGCTGGACGCCGAAAAGCAGTTGCCGATCCAGCTTTTCCACCTCGGCCAGTTCTCGCCGCACCCGGTTCACATCCATATCGTCCGCGACGGCCAGGCTCAGGAGATCATCTACAGCGCCAACCTGTTCGAAACGCCGACGGGCCATCCCGCGCGCGACCTCCCCGACAACATCGGCTTCGCCGGCTTCCGCGTCATGGCGCCGGACCTCAAGACCGATTGGCTGGCCTTCCTCGGCGCCTCCTATTTCCGCTCCTCCGGTCCCTTCAACCAGTACGGGCTGTCCGCGCGCGGCCTCGCCATCGACACCGGCCTCGCAACGCCCGAGGAGTTTCCGCGCTTCACCGAGTTCTGGCTCGAGGAGGCACCTCTCCACGGCGACACGATGGTCGTCTACGCCCTCCTCGACAGCCCCAGCGTCTCCGGCGCCTACCGCATCACGGCCCGCCGCGAGACCGACGGCCGCGGCGTCGCCCGCGTCGACCAGGAGATCGCGTGCGAACTCTATGCCCGCCGCGACGTCACCCGCCTCGGCATCGCGCCGTTCTCCAGCATGTACTGGTATGGCGAAGCGGACCGGCCGCAGGCCGTCGACTGGCGCCCCGAGATCCACGATTCCGACGGGCTCGCCATCTGGACGGGCTCGGGCGAGCGCATCTGGCGCCCGCTCAACAACCCGCCGCGCGTCATGACGAACACCTTCATCGACAAGGACGTGCGCGGCTTCGGCCTGCTTCAGCGCGACCGCAACCTCGTGCATTATCTCGACGATTCCGTCTTCTACGAGCGCCGCGCCTCGGCATGGATCGAGCCCATCGAGCCGTTTGGCGAAGGCGAGGTGCATCTCCTCGAAATCCCGACCGACGACGAGATCCACGATAACATCGCAGCCTATTGGTGCCCGCGCGCGCCCCTCGAAGCCGGCACCAGCCGTCGCTTCCACTACTGGCTCCGCTGGCTCGACGACATCCCCTTCCCCACGTCCCTCGCCCGCGCCACCGCAACGTGGACCGGCATCGGCGGACGGCCGGGCCAGGCCCGCCCGAAGGGCGTGAGAAAATTCGTCGTCGATTTCAAAGGCCCCGTGCTGAAGGACATCGGCCGCGACGACGGCGTCGAGATCATCGTCACCACCTCGCGCGGCGAGATCGGCAACGCCTACACGCACCCCGTCGTCGACCAGCGCGAGCATTGGCGCGCCTTCTTCGACATCGACGTTTCGGGCGGGGAGGATCCCGTCGACATGCGCCTCTATCTGCGCCACGGCGAGGAAGCCCTCACCGAGACCTGGGTCTACCAGTACTTCCCGAAAGCCTAACCGTCCGCCTGCCTACCGTCGCCGCCCCTCCTGTCATCCCGGGCGGTGCACAGCACCGACCCGGGACCCAGCGCAAAACTCGCCGATGACGCGATATTTCGCGATGGTGGCTTCTCCTGGGTCCCGGCTCTGCGCTGCTGCTGTTGTGCCGAAGGCACGCCTCCGGCTTCCGCCGTCGCTTGGCCGGGATGACAGGCGGCGGAAAACACGCCGTCTTATCTTTCCGCAGTACCGCGGCGCGAGGCCTCCGAGAACAGCGGGCATCCGAGCGTTTTCTGCAACGCCTGGATCAGCTCGTCGCGCGTCTCCGCCGTGAGCGCGAGCCCGCCCGTCTCCTCGGCCATGCACGCGGACCGCTTCTCCGGCACCAGCCACGTATGCGCGCCCGCCACCTTGAAGCTCACGACATGGATCGTGAGCTGGCGCGCTTCCGCCTTCAGCTGGCGCGCAAGCTGGCAAGGGTCGCCCCCGCACGTCTCCTCGCCGTCCGTCAGCAGCACAACAACCGAGGGCTTCTCGCGGAATTCGAGCACCTCTGCCGCATCCCGCACCGCTGCCGTGAGCGGCGTCTCGCCGAACGGCACCACCCGGTTCACTTCGCCCAGGATCGTCTCGGCGCTGTTCGGCGCCGGAGGGAGCTTGAGATCGATGTTCTCGCACCGGGCATCCTTCCCAGGCCCGTAGACGAGAAGCCCGAGGTTCCGGCGCGGCGCAACTTCGGGCACCACGGCCGCCAGCGCCTCGCGCACTTTCGTCACGTGCGGCGTTAGCGAGCTCATGTCCGTGCCCGCCATGGAGCCCGACGAATCGAGCACCAGCATCGCATCGTCCCGGCATTGCTCGCCGGCATCGGCGAATGCGCTGCCCGCGAGCAGCGCGAGAGCCCCGAGCGCGACCGCCAGCCTCGAAGCGAGCCTCGTCATTCCGCCTATCCATCTCCGCGTTGCCGTGCCATCAAGCCGACCCGCATCATATCGGGCGCCGGGCGGCCATAAACCCGGAAACTCTCCCGAAATCGCGAAGCGAGAGACCCAACGGACCAAACCGGAGACCCGGATATGAACCCCCCTCTGATCACCTACGGCGCGCTGATTGCAGCCATCGTCTTCGAGGTCGTCGGCACCTCGTTCCTCCAGGCTTCGCAGCAGTTCACGCGACCTCTGCCGACCGCCCTGATGGCGCTGTGCTATGCAGCCGCGTTCTACTTTCTCTCGATTTCCTTGAAGGTCATTCCGGTCGGCATCGCGTATGCGATCTGGAGCGGACTCGGCATCGTTCTCATCTCGACCGTCGGCCTCGTCGTCTTCAAGCAGACGCTCGACACCCCGGCCCTGATCGGCCTTGGCCTCATCGTCGCCGGTGTCGTCGTGGTGAATGTGTTCTCGACCAGCGTCAGCCATTAAACGAATGCCGCCCGGACCAGGCTCGGTCCGGACGGCATGAAACGCTCACGCATTGAGCTCCGCGGTCAGCCCGCCTTTGCAGGCCCCGTCTCGACCGGCGTATCGAGGCTCTCCTGGCCCCACTCCGCCCACGAGCCGTCATAGACGGCTGCGTTGGTCTGACCGATCACGCTGAGCGCAAACGACAGCATCGAGGCGGTCACGCCCGATCCGCACGTCGTCACCACCGGCTTCATGGGGTCGATCCCCGCGTCACGGAACACGGCCTGGAGCTCTTCCCTGGACTTCAGCGTTCCGTCCGCGTTGACGATGCTCGAAGAGGGCACGTTCTTCGAACCCGGAATATGCCCGGCGCGAAGACCGGGCCGCGGCTCCGGCTCGGCACCCTCGAAGCGCACCTTCGGCCGCGCGTCGACGATCTGCATGTTGCCCTGCGCGACATGGCTCTTCATGTCGTCGAGATCGCGCACGAGCTCGTTGTTGAGCAGCGGCGTGAAGTGCCGGGCCGTGCGGGCGACAGGCGGCATGTCTTCGAGGGGACGCCCCTCGGCCTTCCACTTCTTGAGCCCGCCGTTCAGCACCGCGACGTCCTTGTGCCCCATGGCGCGGAACGTCCACCACACGCGCGCGGCGGAGAACAGCCCGTAGCTATCGTAGACGACGATCCGCATCCCGTCGCCGATGCCCATCTTCTTCATGCGCGAAGCGAACTTCGGCGTCGGCGGCAGCATGTGCGGCAGCGGGTTCTTCTCGTCCACCAGGTCTTCGATATCGAAGAAGAGCGCCCCCGGAATGTGCTCCGCGAGATACTCCTCCTTCGCGTTCCGGCCGGAGTTCGGCAGATGCCACGACCCATCGAGCACGATGAGGTCGGGCGCATCGAGATGAGCCGCGAGCCAATCCGTTTCCACAATCCAGTTCTTGGCGCTCTCCGGCACGAAATCCTCCTCGAAAACCTCTTCCCACCCCACGCGCCCGCAGCCTCCGCCGACGATCGGATGGACCTGACCGTAGGAGGATGAGCCGGAGAACGACGGAGCATCGGCGCGGGGGGCCGTGAGCGCCGCCCGCTTCGCGTTGAGGCCGTAACCTAATGGCGCCGTGTGACGGCCGCAAGTAGCGCGCCGGACACGTTTTTCTTACGCACGAAACCTTTCGTGTGCCCCGCCGGCCAGCATCGGCGAACCAGCACCCCTGCCACCCCTCCGATCGCAACGCTCCCCGGCGCCGGCGCCGCAACACGGCCCTGCGGACGCGGGCAACCTCCGCTCGCGACAATGTCTTGATCCGGCGGTGTTTTATCTCGATTCCATCGCGCGCTCACGAGCCCGGCGTCGCTCACCGGCGCTCGCCGAAATCCGCGACGCGGTCGCGCCCACGGGCCTTGGCTTCGTAGAGCTTCGCATCGGCTTTCCGCACGAACGCCTGCAAATCGTCCCCGCGGCAGTGCTCGGCAACCCCGAAGGAGGCCGTGACGTTACCGATCTTCTGGTTGGTCTTGCGGATCGCGAACTGCTTGGCGCCGAACTGGCGGCGAATACGTTCGGCGGTTTCCTTGGCGCGCTGCAATTCGGTTCCGGGGAGGATGATCGCGAACTCCTCTCCGCCGTAGCGCGCAACGCTGTCGGTGTCGCGCACGCTGGTCTCGATCACGCGCGCCAGCGCCCTGATGATCTCGTCGCCGACATCATGTCCGAACATGTCGTTGACGCGCTTGAAGTGGTCGATGTCGCACATGATGAGCGA
>DAOMQQ010000193.1:0-4862 GCA_035445405.1 Hyphomicrobium sp. | reverse complement strand
AGAACGGCAGCTTCCCAAGCTGCATACGAGGGTTCGATTCCCTTCACCCGCTCCAAGATTTTTCGCCGCTGTCCGGCGTCTCGATCCATCCGAGCCTTGTAGCGAACTGTATGGAAGCATCTGCGATGCTTCACCACGCGTGCATGGCTTGAGCGACGGGCGTCGCTCAAGCCAGATCGAACAGCAGCTTCGCTCACGCTAACGGCGTGATCAAAGCTCCTTGGTCAAAAACTGCGCGCGACCGAGCCCGAAGGACCAATCATCGTCGGTGTTCGTGACGAAGCTCATCATCACGTCGGACGGTGCGATACCGCAATGCTTCTGAAGCTCCTCTGCCATCCGCTTGTAGAAGGTTTCCTTCATTTCGCGGGAGCGCGGGCGCGTCGTGATTTGGATCATCACGAAATTTTCGGTGCGGGGAATGCCCAGACCGGTGTCCTCGGCGATCATCCGTGACGGGCGGTGTTCGGTGACGATCTGGTAGCGGTCTCGCTCGGGGACCTTGAACGCTTCGACCATGACGCGGTGTGCCGTATCGAGCAGCGTCTTCAGCTCCTGGTCGCTGCGACCCTGATAGAGATCAAATCGTATCAAAGGCATGTGCTGTTCCTGGAAATTTGATGTTGTTTCCGCTGCGTAGCCGATGCGTGGCGACAAACTTCCGATCGCCGTGACGGCAGCCGCAGCCAGTGTTTCGCGCCGCGTAAACAGTTTTACCGGCATAAAGCACCTCTCAGAAATCGGATGGCGCGTGTGCCCCTAAGCGGGCCTTGTCCGCGGGGACGCATCTTCAGTTCCACGTGTGAAGGAGGATCTTCCAGGCATCGCCGTTGCGGCCGAGAACATTGACCCAGTTCCCGCCGTAGGTCTTCGTCGCGCCGTCCTCGCCCGGTCCGTTCAGCTCCCACTTTCCAGTGGCGACGACTGTGTCGCCCTTGTCGAGCACGCTGTCGACGCTGATCTTGTGGCCGGAGAACCCCTTCGACCGCAGATCGTCGAAAAACTTTCCGATTGCCGCGGGGCCCGCAACCGGAGCCCCGCCTGCGGGAATGACCAACGCCTCGTCCGCATAGAAACCGCCGAGGTCTGCGTTGCCCTGATTGAAATTTTCGTCCCACGTCGCCGCTTTGGCTTTCACGTCCACCGTCATAGGAGCCTCCTCTGGGTCCCGTCCGGGACGCCTCGTCTGCATAATTTGTTACCAATCGGTCTCAAATTATGTAGGCTAGGCGTGCATGTCAAGACCAGTTGGTCACAATGCGGGCCCGGTCGAGATTTGCGGGCTGATGTGAGGGCGTGAGCCACGACTGGGATCGCACCGGGAACTGAGAGTTGATCGGTCAATGACGGCAGAGCGGAGCCGCAACGGCGGCAGCACGGCATCCAACCGCCCGAAGCGCTATATGCGCGCGAGCGAGCGCGAGCAGTTCATCCTCGAAGAGGCGGTGCGCTTCTTCGCGGAGCATGGCTTCGAAGGCCAGACGCGAGAGCTCGCCAAGCGCATCGGGATCACGCATTCGGCAATTTATAGGCATTTCCCGAGCAAAGAGGCGTTGATCGAGCGCGTCTACGAGCATGTCTTCCTGGATCGCTGGGATCCCGACTGGAGCGATCTCATCAGGGATCGCAAGCGACCGCTCGAAGCCAGGCTGACGGATTTCTATCTGCAGTATGCCGCACGGGTGTTTCACTACGATTGGGTCAGGATTTTCGTCTTTTCCGGCCTCAAGGGCGTGGGTCTCACGCAGCGTTACTTCGAAATAATACGCAAGCAGATCATCGTGCCGGCCTGCGTCGAGCTCAGGTGCGATCTCGCGTTGCCCGGTGTGGATGACTGTCCCCTGTCCGAGCGGGAGACGGAGCTGCTATGGGGGCTGCACGGGCAGATATTCTACCTCGCCATCCGGCGCTTCGTGTACGCCACGCCAACGCCGGATTGCCTGGAAGCGTCAATTCGCGACGGCGTGAGGACGTTCATGTCCGGAGCGCCGGATGTCGTCCGTTCGATCGTGGGCGAGCTGATGCCCGAGCCGGCAGAACCCGTCCGCCGTCGAGCCGGCCGGGAGCGATCGAAAAGCGTCTCCGCTAAGTCGCGCCCAGGAAAGTGACCGAAGGATCGGTCTCCTTCAGCGCGGGGACGCACGCTGCGCTGTGCTCGATCGCTCGTCGCCGGGGATGATGGCGGGAGAGCGCCGGTCGAGCGCCGCCGCGAGCAGGCGAAGTGCGCCGAGGATCGCTTCCTCGCGTAACGTCTCGGGCGGCACCCCCTGGAGCGTTTGCTCAAGATGATTGACGTTGCCCGCGCGTGCGGCGACGGCGCTGTGAACGCGCCCGACCGGGTTTCCGTCCTCGTCGGGCTCGGGACCGGTCACGCCCGTGATGGCGACCGCGAAATCGCAATCCAGGCGATCGCGTGCGCCGTGGGCCATGGCTTCCACCACGCGGCGGCTGACGGCGGTGGTCTCGGCGATCACGGCGGGCGACACGCCCAGCGCGCGCTCCTTCGCGCGTTTCGAGTAACAGACGAAGCCGCCCTCGAAGATCTCGCCCGATCCAGGCGCCGCCGAGAGGATGCCGGCGAGCGCCCCGCCCGTGCAGGATTCGGCCGTCGCGAGCGTAAGCTTCTCTTCCGTGAGCTGTTCCACGATGCGGCGCGCCAGCGCTTCGACGGTGTCGGTGAGATCAGGTGTCATGCGGGCCACGACGAGGTTGAACGGGAAAACGAACGCATGTGCAAACGAAGCCTGGTTGGCTGGTGTTTGTTCCCTGCGACGATCCCGGGCCGCGTTCCGCGCGCTCAGACGCAGGCCGAGACCAGCAGCGTCGCGATGCCGGTCCAGAGGATGGCGAGCGCGGAAAGAAGCGCCAGCGCCAGCGTCAGGAGCGCCATGAAAAGATCCTGATCGTCCTCGGCCCGTGCGTTGCTGCCGCGTGACGGGGCCAGCCGCCGCGCGGCCAGAACCGCCACGAGGGTCACGGCGCCGAGTGCGGCAAGAGTGAACACAAGCACCACGTTGCGGACCACCGCTGCGCCATCGGCAAGCATCGGCGCCGAGCCCTCTCCAAGGGCGCAAGCCACGCTGCTCGCCCCATAGGCCATCACGAAGTAGACGAGATAGATCGCTGGCCCCAGCAGCGTCTCGACGAACTCGCGGGTATGTCGTCTGCGAGTTTCCGTCGTCATGGGCCACCTCCGACAAGACGCGGGAACCCGTGCACGATGAGAAGGCCGGTAAGCCCCTGCGCGACAGTGTAGAGCCAAAGGAGATAGGTCGTCTGGTAGGTGAGGCAGCGATACGTGTCGAGACGCCCGGCCGCGTACCGCGCGATGACGAAGCCCGCCGCAAGCGTGAGCAGGATCACGAGCCCGCCCTGAAGACCGACCGCCAGATAGCTGAGCGCCGCAAAGCTGTCCGCACTGGGCGTGAGGCCGGCGTTGCGAAGTGCCATGAGGTCGATCGACAGTGCCGCGACGAGGCAGACCGCAGCGACCGCGAGCGTGAGCGGCAGCGCGGGCCGGCGGCCGCCCGGCTCCGGCAGAAGGTAGCCCGCATACCGGACGGCAAAGCCGCTCGCGAGAAGCAGGACGGCCGAAAGGATCGGCCATTGGACGGCAGGGACGGCGCCGAGCGTGAGATCGGGCCAGACCTGCGGCGAGACGGTCCAGAGATAGAAGTAGGAGAAGATGTACGAGAGGTAGAGTGCAAGGCCGACCAGCATCAGGAGCACCATCGCCCACCACGAGATGGACTGCGGGCCGGTTGCGTACGTCGGCACGCGAAGACCTTCCGCGATCTCGACGTCCCCTTTGTCGGGTCCGGGATCGGTGTCCCACAGCCACACAAGAATGGAGATCACGGCAAGCGCGCCCAGCACGATGCCGGGGATCACGAGCGAGACGGCGAGCGCGAGGAACGCGAACGCCATGAAGAACGCGGCGAATACGTGCGGCCAGCCCGGCTGCGGGAGGCGCATCACGAATTCGGGTTCGGTGTCGATCGCGGATGTCGCGAGCGTTTCGCGCCCGCCCGTCGGCGCGCCGGGAAGGTAATAGCGGCCCGCCTCGACATCTTCCGGAAGATTGGGCTGCCTCCACAGGGGATAGCGGCTCGTGACGTGGGGAATGGAGCGTGTGCCGTAGACGTCGTTCGGCAGCCATTCGAGGCTTGGCGCATTCCAGAGGTTGCCCACGAGGTCGCGGTCGGAAATGCGGAACTGGCGCAGGAGATCGAACACGACGATCAGCACGCCGGCCGCGAACACGAGCGCGCCCACGGTGGAGATCATGTTGAGCATCCCCCATCCGAGCTCTTCCGGATAGGTGTAGACGCGTCGTGGCATCCCGGCGAGGCCGGTGATGTGCATGGTGAAGAACGCGACGTTGAACCCGACGAACATGAGCGCGAACGCCCATTTGCCCAATCGTTCGGAGAGCGGACGGCGACCGTAGATCGGCGTCCAGTAGTAGATGACGGCGAACAGCGGAAACACCATGCCGCCGATCAGGACGTAGTGGAAATGCGCAACCACGAAGTAGGTATCGTGCACCTGGAGATCGAACGGGACCATGGCAACCATCACGCCGGTGAGGCCGCCGAGCGTGAAGATGATGAGAAAGCCGATGGAAAAGAGCGCCGGCACCGTGAGCTTGAGGCGCCCGGAGGCGATGGTTGCGATCCACGCGAAAACCTGGATGCCGCTTGGCACGGACACCGCCATGCTCGCCGCCGAGAAGAAGGTCTGCGACAGCGTCGGCAGCCCCGTGGTGAACATGTGGTGCACCCACAGACCGAAGCTGAAGAAGCCCGTGGCGACGAGCGCGATCACGATCAGCGTGTAGCCGACGAGCGGCGCGCCGACCA
>DAOMQQ010000192.1:0-4887 GCA_035445405.1 Hyphomicrobium sp. | reverse complement strand
CTTCGACCACGAGCCCGAGATGGCGCGCGCCCTTGAAATCCATCACGCCCATGTGGCGCGTGGAGGCGAGAAGCTGGCGCGTTTCCTCGGTGTCGGTCGCTTCCGCAATGCCGTAGGCGATCTTGACGAGCGCGTTTGCCAGATGGCGCGCTTCGACGCGTTCGGCTGCAAAGCTGTCGGCAAGATACTCGCGCGTGCGGCTGAGATAGAGCAGCACGTAAGTGCCGAGCACGTACAACACATAGGCTGCAACGCCGACCATGAAGAGGTTGTTCTTGCCCTTGCTGTCGCCGCCGCCCGAGCGCCGCTGCCGGGTGAAGCTCGCGTAGAGCACGTAGAGCATCTGCACCAGCGTGCCTGCCGCCGTCATGACGAGAAAGTCGCGGTTGACGATGTGGCCCAGCTCATGCGCAACGACCGCGCGCGTCTCCTCCTCGTTCAGGAATTCGAAGATGCCGTCCGTCAGCACGATCCGCGCGTTGGAGCGGAACAGCCCGTAGGTAAACGCAGTCGGATTGCGGTCCGGGATGATGCCGATGGAGGGCGCGGAGAAGCGGTAGTCGCGTGCAACGTCGTGGACGATGGCGTGCACGTGCGGATAACGGGCTTTGAGCGTGGCGTCGTCGATGAACTGGACCTTGTTGACCCAGCGCAGCATCAGATCCGTGAGCCACGGGCTGATGAGGAACGTCACGCCGTTGATGAGCACCACAAGCACGAGTGCGGGACCGGTCTCCATCGCCCCCGTGGCGACGAGCCCTGCGATGACGACGCCCGCCACCATGGCGACGAGCAGCGAGAGGGTGACGAGAGACGCGAAATAGAGCTTGGCCATGTCCCGACGATAGTCGAGGGCAGACGTAGGAGCCAGAAGCTCAGCGGATCAAAGATCCGCATGAGGGCAACGATCCCCAAAAAGAATATCGCCGCCGGACAATCAGCCGACGGCGACATCGAATTCAGCTTGTCGCGGAGGCCCGTGAGCCTGAGCGCTTAGCGGTTGGACGAGTATCCGCCGCTGCCGCCAGCCGCGCCGGCACCACCGCTGTTGCCGCCGAAGCCGCCACCGGCCGGACGGGCACCGGGGCCGCCACGGCCCGGACCCTTGGCGCCGCGTGCGGCAGCCGGCTTGCCGGGCAGCAGGCCTTCGCGCTGCAGCTTCTTGCGGGCGAGCTTGCGGGCGCGGCGAACGGCCTCGGCCTTCTCGCGCGCCTTCTTCTCAGACGGCTTCTCGAAGTAGTTCCGGAGCTTCATCTCACGGAAAATACCCTCGCGCTGCATCTTCTTCTTGAGCGCCTTGAGGGCCTGGTCGACGTTGTTGTCGCGAACGAGTACCTGCAAGCGGTGACCTCTAAAGTTCTGAATTGGCTGAAAATAACACCGCTCAAAGCCCCGGCGAACCAACCCGCCGACGCGTCGAGCGCTTAAGATTTGGCTGGCTTCTACCAAACGTCGCCCCGCTTGTCCACGGGGCTGGCTGCAATTCGCGGCCCAAAATGCGGCCTTTGAGCCCCGCGCCGCGGGTTCATGCGCTCCGCGGTTTGATGCGGTTGACGTGTCCCATTTTGCGCCCAGGCCGGGCCTCGGGCTTGCCGTAGAGGTGAAGTGCGGTGCCGGGTTCCGCCGCCAGCGTTTCCCAGCGGTCCACGTCCGAGCCGATCAGGTTGGTCATCGTCACGTCCGAATGGCGCTCCGCGGAGCCGAGCGGCCACCCGGCGACGGCGCGCATATGATTCTCGAACTGGCTGACGAGGCAGGCATCCTGCGTCCAGTGCCCCGAATTGTGGACGCGCGGCGCGATCTCGTTGATGACGAGGGGTTCAGTGGCATCCGGCCCGAGATAGAACATCTCGACGCCCAGCACGCCCACGTATCCGAGTGCGTCCGCGATGCCCGCCGCAAGCTCCGTGGCCCGCTTGGCATGGGCGGCGGAAATCGGCGAGGGCACCGTCGAGGTATCGAGGATGCCGTCTTTGTGGGTATTGAGCGGCACGTCGTAGAAGCGCGTCTCGCCCGTGACGCCGCGCACCACCAGCACGGACACCTCGAACGCGAACGGCACCAGCCCTTCGAGGATCGACGGCACGCCCTTGAGAGCTTCGAACGCCCCGGGCAACTCGGCCGCGCTCGAAATGCGAACCTGCCCCTTGCCGTCGTAGCCGAGGCGGCGCGTCTTGAGGATGCCCGCGTCTCCGATTGCGGCGATGGCCGCATCGAACGAGGACGCGCCGTCGACGGCGGCAAACGGGGCGACGGGGATGCCGAGATCGCGAATGAAGGTCTTTTCCGTCAGTCGGTCCTGCGCGACTTCGAGCGCCTTGGGGCCTGGGCGAACCGGCGCCACGGCCTCGGCCGCGGCGGCGGCCTCGAGCGGGACGTTCTCGAACTCGTAGGTAACGACGTCAACGGCTTCGGCAAAGGCGCGGATTTTGACCGTATCTTCGTAAGGCGCGATCGTCGACGCCGCCGCGAAATCGCAGGCCGGGCCCCAGACGTCGGAGTAGATGTGGCACTTGAGGCCGAGGCGGCCTGCGGCGAGCGACATCATGCGGCCGAGCTGTCCGCCGCCGAGGATGCCGATGGTGGAGCCGGGAGGGAGTGCGGTCATTCGGACTTCGGAACCTCGGCCACGGATGCGGTTTGATGGGCGCGCCAGTCCGCGACGCGCGCGGCGAGCGCCGCATCCGAAAGCGCCAGGATTTGAGCCGCCAGAAGGCCCGCGTTGGTCGCGCCCGCGTCACCGATGGCGAGCGTGCCCACGGGAACGCCGCCCGGCATCTGCACGATGGAATAGAGGCTGTCGACGCCGGACAGCGTGCTGGTCTTGATCGGCACGCCGAGCACGGGAAGGGCGGTCATGGAGGCCGTCATGCCGGGCAGATGCGCGGCTCCGCCTGCGCCTGCGATGATCACCTTGAGACCCCGCTCCGCCGCGGACCGTGCATAGTCCACGAGACGGTCGGGCGTGCGATGCGCCGAGACGATCTTGGTTTCGTAAGGGACGGCAAGCGCATCCAGGATGGCCGCGGCCGCCTTCATGGTGGGCCAGTCCGACTGGCTGCCCATGATGATCCCCACGTCCGCGCGGCGTTCGGTCATGCCTTTGGTTCCGGTGCCTGGGCCGCCTCGGGAGGCAGACCCAACGGGAAAACGGGGCATTTAGAGGAAGAGGGCGGCCTCTGGCAAGGCAGATCCCGCACCGTTGCAAACGAGACCCACCGTTCATTTTCCTTAAGGGCCGGCGCGACATCGCCCCGTTCCGGGCCCAAAATCGCGCGAGTGTGGTCGGATGGCAGGGTGCGGGACGGGAGGACCCCTGCGGCGTGTTTTTTCGGCGCACGCCGAATCACCTAATGTTTCCGCGCCTTTGCGCTCCGGGAACGGGCCGGGGACAACGCAGGATATGGGAGACGCGTGATGGGCCGCCTCGCTCTTACGGCGCTGGCTTTGATGCTGGGTCTCGGCGCCGCAGACCCGCTGCGGGCTGAGCCGGCCGCGACCGCGAAGACGCTCGAAACCGGCGCGATCCAAGCCGATGCGCCGATCTCGTCCGTCATCCCCGAGGTGACGACGGTGCCCGCCGGATACGTCACCTACGACGTCCAGTCCGAACGCGAGCCCGAAGGGGCCGACGAACCGCAAGACGAGGCCGCAGCGAAACCTGAGGTCGAGCCCGAACCCGCCGCCGAGGCGAAGACCGAGGCCGAGCCGGTGGATGCAGAGCCTGCCAGCGTCGCCGCGGGAGCGGACGACACGGCCAAACCGGACGAAACTGCCGCCTCGGCGGCTTCGGACGACGAGACCGCTCCGGCTGACGAGACGATCGCGGCCGACGCCCCGCCGGCGACAGAAGCCGAAGCGACCGAGGCCGCCATCGCCGCCGAGGCCGGCGCGCACGCCCCTGCTGAGCAGGCCACCGCCGAGAAGGCCGAGACGCCTCATCTCGATCCGGCAACGCCCGTCGCGGAGGCCATCCGCGCGCGCCTCGCCGAGCTGCCGGAAGAGGGCGAGGACTACGAGCTGAAAGAGCGCGCGGCGCTTCACGAGTTCTACGCCACGCGCGGATACGCACCGCTTTGGGTGAACGCCGATGGCTTCAATGCCGACGCGAAGGCCGTCATCGCCGCGCTCGCGACAGCCAACGAATGGGGCCTCGACCCCGAGGACTTCCCGCGGCCCGCGCTGGCGGATGCTGAAAGCCCGGATCTCACGCCCCCCGATCAGGCCGCGGCCGAGGTCGATCTCACGCAGACGGTGCTCAAGTACGCCTGCCACGCGCGCGGCGGGCGCATCATGCAGCCCTCCGAGCAGCTCAATTCGAACCTCGACCGGCGCGCCCAGCTTATTGAGCCGGCCGACGTCCTGGCGAGCGTGGCGGAAGCTTCCGACAAAGGCCAGGCGCTGCTCGACACGCACCCCAAGCATCCGCAGTTCCACCTGTTGCGCGAGAAGTACGTCGCTACCCTCGGAAAAAATAAGAACGCGGCCCCCAACGCCGCCGCGAAGCGGCTCCGCGCCAACATGGAGATGTGGCGCTGGAAGTGGCCGGACATCGGCGACTTCCACATCATCGCCAACGTGCCGTCGTATACGATCGACGTCGTGAAGGACGGAAAGACCATCCACACCGAGCGCATCGTCGTCGGCGAGCTCGGCAAGCAGACTTCCATCTTCTCGCGCCGCCTGCAGGACGTGACGTTCCGGCCCATGTGGCGCGTTCCCGAGAGCATCAAGGTGCGCGAGCTGTGGCCGAGCCTTCTGCGCGGCGGCGGCATGATGCGCCAGTACGGCCTCGAAGTCGAAACCAAGAGCGGACGCCGTCTGGACTGGCGCACGATGGATTGGGCCAACACCGACATCCGCGATTACGAGGTCGTGCAGCCGCCG
>DAOMQQ010000191.1:0-4895 GCA_035445405.1 Hyphomicrobium sp. | reverse complement strand
CGGAAGCGTGAACTTCGGAAATTCGGGGCTGCGCATGTCTTCCATGGGCAGGTTCATGGACATGCGGACGGCGTCGGGAACATTCGTCGGGCCGGGAATAAAAAGGTGCGGCGTCACCATTGCGGTCATAAAGCGTCTCCTCAAGTGTCGAGCTTCGCGTTTTTTGGCCCCAACATTAGCGTCTCGACTGCGAAGCGTCAGCCGAAACTACGGGCGCTCGGCGCAAAAGGGCGGAAACCGCTATTGCGTGAGCCTTGTCTTCATGTCCGTCGTGGATAGCGCCCAACACCTATCAGTGCTGAGACTGTGTGCAAGACCTGAAAGGGCGACGGCAGAAAATCCGTTGGGTAGGCTTATGGGCGGTGACGGCTCGGCTGGGAATTCCCCACTTGGGTAGTTTTCCGCTACCCACCCTGCGGCCATACGTCTGACGACGTTCCGCGCTCGTTTTATTCAGCGCTCGTCGCGCTGATGCTCGTTGGCCATGTAGAGCGCAACCGCCATCGCGCGATTGTTGACGTCGAGTTTGTCGTACAGATTTTTGAGATGATACTTAACGGTATTCCGGGAAATACCGATACGCGCCGCGATTTGCAAATTCGTCCAGCCGGCCGCGAGCGCTGTGAGCAATTCGCGCTCGCGCACGGTGAGCACGTCGAGCGGATCGTGCCGCGCCGCCTCCATGTCGACATAGGGAAACGAAACGCGACCGTGCGAAACGGTCGAAATGATCTCGAGCAGCACATCCGGCTCGTCGCTCTTCGACATGAAGCCCCACGCACCGGCTTTGATGCTGCGGCGCAGCACGGAGGGGCTCTGCTCTCCGGTGTAGACGATGGTGCGGGCCGTGATCCCGCGCCGCTTGAGTTCGCTCAAGACGTCTCCACCCGTCATGTCGAGCAACGCCCACCCGATGATGGCGATGTCTGCCGGCTCCGCTTCGATTGCATCGAGGAACGCTGCGCCGGTCGCCGTTGCAACTTTGACCTCGAAGCGCCCGTCGCGCGTGATCACGTCGATGAGCCCCGTGCGGACCACGGGGTTTTTGTCGGCGATGATGATGGTGGCGCGTGGGGAGCTGGGCATGATGGCGGCATTGTACCTGCGCCGATCGTCCCGGGACCAGCGCGAAAGGACCGCATGGCGATCTGACGCCGTGCGAAAGGGCCGCGACCCGGCCGCGCCCGGTCGATGCCTCAGGCTTTGTCGCGAAACTCGGCGGTGGCGCGCACGAGCTCGTGGATGATGCTGGGCTCGGTCATGGCGTGCCCCGCGTCGGGGACGATACGCAACTCGGCAGCCGGCCAAGCCTGCTTGAGGTCCCACGCGCTGCGGACCGGCGTCACGACGTCGTAGCGTCCATGGACGATGACACCGCCGATGTCCGCGATCCGGTCGGCTTGCCGGAGAAGGGCGCCGTCCTCGGCGAAGAAACCGTCGTTGACGAAGTAGTGACACTCGATGCGCGCGAACGCGAGCGCGTAGCCGGGGTTGGAAAAGGCGCGCACGCGCGCCGCGTCCTCGATCAGCGAAAGCGTGGAGCCTTCCCACACGCTCCACGCCGCGGCGGCGGGCATATGCACCCGAGGGTCGGGATCGGTGAGACGCGCATAATAGGCGCGCACCATGTCGTCCCGCTCGTCTTCCGGTATAAGGCGCTCGAACGCCTCCCACGCATCCGGAAAGAGCGCACGCGCGCCGTCCTGGTAGAACCAGCGAAGTTCGCTTTGCCGCAACAGGAAAATCCCGCGAAGCAGGAGCGCGCTCACCCGCTCGGGGTGCGCGATGGCGTAGGCGAGGGCGAGCGTCGAGCCCCACGATCCGCCGAAGAGCTGCCACCGCTCGATGCCGAGATGCGCGCGCAGCCGCTCCATGTCTTCGACCAGATGCCACGTCGTATTGTTCTCGATCGAGGCATTAGGAAGCGAGCGGCCGCAGCCGCGCTGATCGAAGAGGATGATGCGGTAGTGTTTGGGATCGTGAAACCGGCGCATGGTCGGATTGGAGCCGCCGCCGGGGCCGCCGTGCACGATGAGCGCGGGCGCGCCTTGCGGGTTCCCGCATTCCGCATAATAGACGGTGTGGCCGTCACCGGTGTCGAGAAAGCCCTCGTTGAAGAGATCGAGGGGAGGAAAGAGCGTGAGCCGGTCTCGAAGTGACATGGCGGAAGACCTACAGATGAACCGGCCCGAGCGGAATTGGCGGCGCGATCGCGGCGCCGATTACGCGGCGCGCTGAGCTTTCTTGCGCCGCTGATAGCGCATTTCGCGATCGTAGAGGATCTCGCCGCCTGGAACCCGAATGTCGAGAACGAGCTCGAGCACGCTGCGGGCCGGCGCCGGCGTCGCGAGTGCGACGGCGATTGCCGCGACGGCGCCCGCCGGCAGCCCGATGGCGGCGGCTAGGGCGCTGTCGGTGCCCGTGATGCCGGCCTCGCCGGCGATGATCGCCAGCACGGTCACGCCGAAGCCAGTCGATAGGCCTGCAACCGCGCCGAATGCGTTGAGCCGCTTCCACCAGATCGAGAGCACGAGCACGGGGAACGCCGCCGCCCCGGTGAGCGCGAACGCCCACAGCATGAGCTTGAGCGGATCGGTTGGCGCCGCGAGCGCGATGAGCCCGCCGAGCGCTGCCGCCGTTCCGAGCGCAAGTCGGGCGACGATGAGCCGGGCGCCGGGGCCGACCGGTGACCACGAAAGGCCGTAGACGACGTCTTCCGCCAGGATGTTTCCGAGTGCGAGGGCAACGGCCGCCGCCGTCGCGAGCGCTGCAGCCAGCACGCCGCCGGCCGCGAGATAGAGCACGATCGCAGGCATCTCGGCCGTGATGGGCAGCGCGAGCAGCACATCGTCGCGCGAGACGCTGAAGCTCGACAGCGTCGGGCGTCCATCGCCGCTCACGGTGAGGATCCCGCGCGCGACGAGATCTTCGAACCAGGGCGGAAACCGCACCTGCCCTGAGACGGTGACGATGTCGGTCAGATAGTCGCGCATGAAGATCGCGACCGAGGCGATGGTGAGCATCGAGATGCCGAACAGCAGCGTAGCCCAGCCGAGCGACTTGCGCGCTTCATAGACGCCGGGCGTGCCGGCCACCCGGGGGAGGAGCCATGGGGCGCTCGCCACGCCCGCGAGCACCGAAAGCGTCGTGATGACGAACGCGAGCGGGCCGATGTTGCCGAAGGCGTCGGAATACCGTTTGGCGATGAGGCCCAATCCTTCGCCCGGCATGTCGAAGGCAAGCGCGGGCGGCAGGATGATCGGCAGCCCCTGGGCAGCCTCCGCGCGTCCGATCGTGCGCAGGATCGGCCCGGCCGAAAGCTGCGGCAGGGGAAGGTTGGTCACGATCACCGCCACGACGCCGATGGGGACAAGGAGCGCGAGCAGCGCGGCGAGGCTCTGTGCGCTCGACGACCATGCGAGAGAACGCATGCCGCCGGCCGCAATGGTGAGGATGACGATGAAGGTGAGCCCGAGCACCACGAGCGACGACGAGGCGTAGGGATAGAACCACGAGATGGCGTGCGCCCCGATGCGCAATTCGGCTGCCAGCATGAGCAGCATCGGTACGGCGAGCACGCCTCCGGAGACGAGCCGCAGCGCCCGGCTCTCGAACCGCCGGCCGAGATAGCTCGGGATGGTATAGGCGCCGAACTTGCGGAAGAACGGCGCAAGCAGCACCGCCATCACCACGAACCCCGCAAGACCGCCGATGACGAGGCAGAGCGCGTCGAACCCGATCAGAAAGAAAACGCCCGTGAGCACGACGAGGCCCGTTGCGCCGAGCGCGGTCTGCGCGAGCACGAGGCCGGTATAGAACGCGGGCACGCGACGGCCCGCCGCGAAATAGTCGATGGGCTCGTTGTTGAAGGCCGCGACGCCGATGATGACGAAGAATACGATCGGCCCGAGCAGCATCGCGGCCCGGAGCGCGCCGTCCTCCACGCCGAGTCCTTCGAGGATCAGCGCCATCAATCCAAGCGCTATGAAAGCGCTCATGAAGATGCCGAAGTATGTCCCGAGGCGGGGATTGACGTAGCGCGTCCGGTGAGTGAACGACATGGCTCAGCGCTCCCGCTCGCAGAGCACCGCGGGCGAACGCCTCATCGCATCACGCATCCTCGTGCGCTCCGTGCCAGTGGTCGATGGCATCCTGCCGGTTTACGAAGCTCGCGACCGTCACCACCGCGATCAGGATCATGCCGTGCAGCGAGAGGAAATAGCCGAGCGGGAAGCCCATGAAGCGGCTGCGGTTCAGATCGGCCGCATAGAGCGGCAGTACGATCATCACGATCAGAAACGGCACGAGGCTCGCAAGCATCTGCCATTTCGTGTGCCGCCAATAGGGTTTCCGCTCGCGCCGCTCGATCATGACGATCTCCGAACTTCCGTCTCAAACCTTGGACGCATCCTGCGTCTCGCCGTTCTGGGATGCCGCGGAGCCTCCGCGCGGTCCGGGCCGAACCATGAGGTGCGGTGAAGTTGTGGTTCCATTGAGGCGAGCCGGGTCTCCGCTCGGGCCCAATTGCCTGCCCCAATTGCTTGCCAACGTTGGCTCACCTAGCATCGCCCGGCCGACTCGGGCCGAGTCGGTTTTAGGGAATGATAGGGGAATCCCAGCATGTCGATACTGACCGAGTTCAAGGAATTTGCAATGCGCGGCAACGTGATCGATCTCGCCGTCGGCGTGATCATCGGTGCCGCCTTCTCGCCTATCGTCTCCACGCTGGTCGAGAACATCATCATGCCCCCGATCGGATATGTGCTCGCGGGCGTGGATTTCAGCGCGCTGGCCATTACGCTGCCGACCCCCACGGACGAAGGCGTCGAGATCAAGTACGGCCTGTTCCTCAACGCGGTCTTCAAGTTCGTGATTACGGCGGCGGCGATCTTCCT
>DAOMQQ010000190.1:0-4922 GCA_035445405.1 Hyphomicrobium sp. | reverse complement strand
TGTTCAAGGGCCGCGATTCGTCGGGCGTGCGCGGCATCCGTCTCGACGACGGCGACGAGGTGATCTCGATGGCCATCCTGACGCACGCGGAGGCGTCTCCCGCAGAGCGGGCCGCCTACCTCAAGCAGGCCTCCCAGCTTCGCCGCAGCGAAAACGGCGAGGAGCCCGAGGCGGGCATCGAGGTGGAGGCCGAGGCAGACGAGGAGGTCGAAGCCGCGGCCGATCTCTCGCCCGAGCGGTATGCGGAGCTTTCCGCAAAGGAGCAGTATGTGCTCACCGTGTCGGAGCGCGGCTTCGGCAAGCGGTCGTCGTCGTACGAATACCGGACGAGCGGGCGCGGCGGCAAAGGCATCGTGGCCATGGTCGTCAACGAGCGCAACGGCAACTTGAGAGCGTCGTTCCCGATCGAGGATACGGACCAGATCATGCTGGTGACGGACGGCGGGCAGCTCATCCGCTGTCCGGTGCACGATGTGCGCATCGCGGGCCGCAACACGCAGGGCGTGCGGATCTTCAAGACGGATGCGGAAGAGCGCGTGGTCTCGGTCGAGCGGATTCCGGACGACGGCGAGGACGAGAACGGCGCGGACGAGGCGGGCGAGGCTTAGGTCGGCGACCGGAGCCGGCATCAGAGACCGTTCGAACGGATCGGCACGCGCAGGGTTGGCCCTGTCGGCGTTCGGGATCTCGGCGTTCAGGATCTCGAGGCGGGCGTCAAGGCCGGCTCGGTTTCTGTCTCCGCGCCGTGGCGCTTGCGGGTCTTGCCGGCGTGCATCTGGGAGAGAGCAGCCGCGAGCGGGCACTCGGCGGCAAGCGCCTCGACATCCCGGCAAATGATGCGGTTTCGTCCCACCATCGAGATGAGCCCCTTGGTTCTCATGCGCGAGACGATCCGCGAAACCGTGTCCGCATTGAGCGCGAGATGATCGGCGATGTCCGTGCGCGACAGGGGCATGTCGAACGCGATGCCGGCTGGCGTCGGCCGGCCGACCCTGAGCGTGAGCTCGAGGAAAAGCGCAGCCACGCGCTCGTCGCCGTTCAGGCCGGCGAGGACTGCGTTGTGAAGGGCGAGGCGCGCAGCCTGCTCGGTGAAATGGGTGGAGATCGCGTGCGCGAGGGCTGCGTTCGCCTCCGCGCTCGCTTTGGCCGCAGATCCACGTACGCGCCACACTTCGCCGGTGTCGGAGGCGGCGGTGATCGCCGTGCCGTCGAGCGCGGGCATGGCGAGCGTGCGCGCGATGTCGTCCGGATAGAGAATATTGAGGATCTGCTGGCGGGCGTCGGGAAGCGTTGCGCGCACGAGGAAGATGCCCTTGCGCACGAGATAGAACGTCTCCTCTCCTTCGGTGGAGAGGACGAGCTTCTGGTACCGCCGCGTTGCAATGCGCACAGCGTGCGGGGCGAATTCCTCCGCGATGACGTCGGGGACGTGGTGCATCAAATGGATCGGCTCTGCGATGGCATCGGAGGAGTCTTCCGCCTGCCGCGCTTTGGCGCTTTGACTGCAATCAACAAGCGCCGGGCCGTTTGTTGATCTCAATCAACGTCTTCGTTGCGCAGCTGCCACGCGTCGAAAGGATTGGGCCGATCCCTGATGACGGTCAGCTTTGCCGATGCATTGGCGCTCGTCGGCGCGCCGCGACGCACCTCATGGTTTTGCGCGTAACAAGGGCCGACGCGTTGTCGGCCGAGGTGGGAGGCCGGGAAGGACTTGAGAATGAGGACAACGAAATTGGGTCGCGCGCTTGCCGTCGCCGCGCTTGCGCTGAGCGCGACGGGCGGCGCCGCGCTCGCGGGCAGCGAGAGCGGAAACTTCATGGTGCGCGTGCAGGGAACGGTCGTCGATCCCGATTCGAGCGCTTCGGTGCGGGCCGGCGGCGTGCCGCTCGCGGGGGCCGATGCGGAGGTGAGCACGGAAGTGATCCCGACCGCTACGCTCACGTATTTCTTCAACCGCAACCTTGCGATCGAGTTGTTCTGCTGCTTCGCGCAGTTCGACGCAAAGGGCAAAGGTGCGATCGCGGGCACGGACCTCGGCGACTTCTGGGTGTTTCCGCCGGCGCTGACGCTGCAGTATCACTTCGACAGCGTGGGCGGGTGGAAGCCCTACGTGGGTGCGGGCGTACAGTACATCCACTTCTTCAACGAAGGGCGCAGCACCTTGCCGGGCAGCCCGCGGATCGATCTCGACGACGCGCTCGGCTTCACGCTGCAGGCGGGCGTCGACATTCCGATCGGCGGCGGCTGGTATCTCAACGCGGACGTCAAGAAGACCTGGATCGATACGGACGCATCGTGGGATTCGAACATCGGACGCATCACCGCCGGCGTCGATATCGATCCGTGGATCTTCAGCCTGGGCGTCGGCTATCGCTTCGACATCGGCGACGTGTTCGGGTCGCGCTACGAGGCGGCCGTTCTCAAGTAGAGCGCCTGCCGGGGCTCTTTCATGCAGCGAGCGTTTCGAGGCCCGGCGTTCTGCCGGGCCTCTTTCGTTCGCGGCGGCGCAAGTCAGGGCCATCCGCTTCGGCTTGCTCTTCCGCCTGCGCCGCGGCTACATAGGCACATGAGCAGAACAGGTTTCTATTCGGGGTCGTTCGATCCCGTGACCCTCGGTCACACGGACATCATCGCGCGCGCCAGCCGGCTCGTGGACCGGCTGGTGATCGGCGTCGGCGTGCATCCTTCCAAGACGCCGATGTTCCCGACCGACGAGCGTGTCGCAATGCTCGAAGCCGAGACGCGTCCCATCGCGAAGGAAGCCGGCATCCCGATCGAGGTGGTGACGTTCTCCGATCTCGCCGTCTCGGCGGCGGAGCGGCATGGCGCGAGCGTGATCTTCCGCGGCCTCAGGGACGGGACCGACTTCGACTACGAAATGCAGATGGCGAACATGAACGGCCAGATGCTGCCCACGGTGCAGACGGTGTTCGTGGCCGCTTCGCCCGAGGTTCGGCATATCGCGGCCAATCTCGTGCGGCAGATCGCGCTGATGGGCGGGGACGTCACGAGTTTCGTTTCCACAGGCGTGGCCCTGCGGCTGGCGACGAAGGCGAAAGCCGACGTAAACGCAAAGGGATAGCGCGCCCGCTCCGTCTTGCCCCCATTTTCACGCCGTTCGACAAAAGCTGGAGAAGCGGCGCGGCCGGGTTGCCCGGGACGGCGCAACGGGCGATAACGGCGCACGACAGCGGCCGGGACTGCCGGCCTCGACACTTCAGCGCGAGGGAGCGTTCATGGAAGCCTTCAAGTATCTGGCCGCGCTGATGGTGGCCGTGGGCCTTGCCGCCTGCAGCAACAACGCTCCGATCGCCCAGGCAAGCCAGGATACGCAGACGGCCGGCAGCCTCACCCCCACCGGCGGCACGGCGGACGATCCCTCCAATACGCTGATCATGGAATTGAAAACCGGCAAGGTGACGATCCAGCTTCGGCCGGATCTTGCGCCCAAGCACGTGGAGCGGATCAAGACGCTGACGAGCCAGGGTTTCTACAACGGCCTCAAGTTCCATCGCGTGATCCCGGGCTTCATGGCGCAGACGGGCGATCCGCAGGGCACGGGCGCGGGCGGCTCCAGCCTGCCGGATCTGCCGGCCGAATTCTCGGGCGTCCCATTCGAACGCGGCACGCTAGGGGCGGCGCGCACGACCAACCCGAACAGCGCGAACAGCCAGTTCTTCATCTGCTTCACGCAGGCGCCCAATCTTAACGGCGAATACACCGTCTTCGGCAAGGTCGTGGACGGGATGCAGCACGTCGATCAGATCGCGAAAGGCGAACCGCCTCCCAACCCCGACACGATCGTCAAGATGTACCTCGCGACGGCCGCGCCCTGAGACTTGCGCGCCGCCTGCGGCGTTTCGTGCCGAGCCGCGCGGTTGCGCGCTCGCCGGACGCACTTACGTTCACGTTTTCCCCAACTCAAGTCAGCGGAGCAGCCTCATGGCAGAGATCACCGATCCCGAAAACACGCTCATCATCGAGACCACGCAGGGCCGCGTCGTCATCGCCATGCGTCCCGACCTTGCGCCGGGGCACGTGGAGCGCATCAAGACGCTCGCACGCGCCGGGTTCTATGACGGCATCGTGTTCCATCGCGTGATCGACGGCTTCATGGCGCAGACCGGCTGCCCGCGCGGCACCGGCACGGGCGGCTCCGACCACCCGAACCTCAAGGCCGAGTTCAGCCGCGAGCCGCATGTGCGCGGCGTCTGCTCGATGGCGCGGGCCGCATCGCCCGACAGCGCCAACAGCCAGTTCTTCATCTGCTTCGACGATGCGACGTTCCTCGACGGCAAGTACACCGTCTGGGGCCAGGTGGTCGAAGGCATGGACAACGTCGACAAGATCAAGCGCGGCGAGCCGGTGCAGAACCCCGACAAGATGGTGTCGGTGAAGGTGGCGGCGGACGCCGCCTGACGGGACGCGTGAGGGGAGGGGGGCGATGAGGTGGGAGCGCTGGGGGGCGTGGATCGCTGGCGTGGCGGCGCTGCTCGGCGCGGCGGGGGTGGCGCTTGCCGCCGCTTCCGCGCACGGCGGGGGGCATCCGTCGCTCTCGACGGCTGCCACCTTCCTCATCCTGCATGGCGGTGCTGCGCTGGCGCTCGTCGCGCTGTCGCGAGGAGCGTCCGCGCCACGCGCCTACGTAGCGAGTGCGACGCTGATGGTGCTCGGCGTCATGCTGTTTTCAGGCGACCTCACGGCGCGGGCGATGGTCGGCGAGCGGCTGTTTCCGTTTGCCGCGCCGGCGGGCGGCGGGCTTTTGATCGCGTCTTGGATCGTGGGCGGCGTGGCCGGGTTCGTCGGTGCCTTCGCGCGGCGCTAGCTCTGTGACGAGACCGATGATCGACGCGCCGGGCTGATAGGGTCCGAAGCGATCATGGTCTTTTTAGTTAGACCGATGATTCACGCTTCAGGCTGAT
>DAOMQQ010000189.1:0-4977 GCA_035445405.1 Hyphomicrobium sp. | reverse complement strand
CGGATACCGATACGGAAGCGGTGGTGCATCTCATCACCGACGGGATGCAGAACGGCCTCGATTCCATTTCGGCGGTGAAGGCGGCGCTCGATCAGCTCAGGGGCGCGTTCGCGCTCGGAATCATTTTTGCCGGCGAAGACGATCTCATGATCGCGGCGCGGCAGGGCAGTCCGCTCGCCATCGGGCATGGGCATGGCGAAATGTATCTCGGGAGCGATGCGATCGCGCTCGCGCCGTTCACGGATGCGATCACCTATCTCGAGGAAGGCGACTGGGCCGTGATGCGCCGCGCGGGCGCGCAAGTGTTCGACCGCGACGGGGCGCCGGTGACGCGCCCGCTCGTCAAATCGGTCGCAAGCTCGCTGCTCGTCGACAAGGGCAACCATCGCCATTTCATGGCGAAGGAGATCCACGAGCAGCCCGAGGTGATCAGCCATACGCTGTCGAACTATCTCGACATGGCGAAGGGGCGCGTTTCGATCCCGGATCTGGGGCTCGATCTCGCGACCGTGCCGCGCGTCACGATTTCCGCGTGTGGGACGGCGTATTACGCGGGGCTGGTCGGGAAGTACTGGATCGAGCGCTATGCGCGCGTGCCGGTCGAGATCGATATCGCGTCGGAGCTGCGCTATCGCGAGGCGCCGCTGCCGGAGGGCGGGCTTGCGCTGTTCGTTTCGCAATCCGGCGAGACGGCGGATACGCTCGCGACGCTGCGCTATGCGCGCGCCAACGGACAGCGCATCGCCTCCATCGTCAACGTGCGCACGTCGACGATCGCGCGCGAGTCGGATGCGGTGCTGCCGACGCTCGCGGGGCCGGAGATCGGCGTGGCCTCGACGAAGGCGTTCACGTGCCAGCTTTCGGCGCTCGCCTGTCTCGCCATTGCACTGGGCCGGGCCCGGGGCACGATCTCGGAGGACGAGGAGCAGGAGCTCGTCTCGGCGCTGATCGAGGTGCCGCGGCTGATCTCCACGATGCTCGTCGACGAGACGCCCTATGTGGAGCTTGCGCATCAGCTCTCGAAAGCGCGCGACGTGCTCTATCTCGGCCGGGGCCTCTCCTATCCGCTGGCGCTCGAAGGGGCGCTCAAGCTCAAGGAGATCTCCTACATCCACGCCGAGGGCTATGCGGCGGGCGAGCTGAAGCACGGGCCGATCGCGCTGATCGACGAGACGGTGCCGGTGATCGTGGTGGCGCCGGAGGACGATCTCCTGGAGAAGACGGTCTCCAACGTGCAGGAGGTCGCGGCGCGCGGCGGGCAGATCGTGCTCATCTCCAATGCGGACCCGGAAACGGTCGGCTGCGAGCTGGCCGCCCACATCAGGATTCCGGATGCCCATCCGTTGACGTATCCGCTGATTTCCGCAGTGCCGGTGCAACTTCTGGCCTACCATACGGCCGTTCTGATGGGGACGGACGTGGACCAGCCGCGGAATCTGGCGAAATCGGTCACCGTGGAGTAGCGCGAGGGGTGGATGACGGGGAAAAGGGCCGCGGCGGGCTGCCCTCGATTTGCCTCTTCCCTTTGCTTGACATAAACGGTGGCGGGGTGCTGCGTTTGTCACAGCGGCAGGGATTTGCGCATGTCGAATGCCACTCAGGGGCTGCGAGAATCGGGGCGGGTAGAGCTATTGCCGAGGCTTGAAATCAGGGATCTGGCGCGGATCGGAGCCGCCGTGGTGCTGGCTGCGGGGCTTATGAGCGCGCCGGCCGCCACGAGCGCGTTGGCCCAGGCCAAAGGCAAGGGCGAAGAGGCCGACGCCAAAGGCGGCGCGGCCAACCAGCGGGCCTATTCCGCGGGCGTCCGTGCGTTCGAAACCGGCGATATGGCAACGGCCGAGAAGCAGTTGACGACGGCGCTCTCGGGCGGCGGTCTGCCGAGCGCGCAGATGGCGCGCGCCCTTTATTTCCGCGGATCGGCCTCTCGCCGGCTCGGCAAGCCCGCGCAGGCCATTTCGGACCTGACGACGGCCGTGTGGCTGAAGGGCGGCCTTTCGGATGCCGAAAGGGCCAAGGCGACGGAAGAGCGGCAACTCGCCTATCGCGAGGCCGGTCTCGGCGATACGCCGCCGCCCATCGGCGCGGCTCCGCTCGACCAGAGCCCGACCACGCCGACGCCGGGCGCTGCGCCGCAGGCCAAACCCGGCACGCAGGTGGCGGTCGTCGGGCCCAGCTCGTTCTGGAACAACATGTCGATGCCGTCGCTGCCTTCGATTTCGATTCCGGGCATGTCGTCCTCGACGCCGGCGCAGCCGGCGGCTGCGGCTCAAGCGCCGGCGACGCCCCCCGCGGCAGCGGCTGGCGGCGATGCTCCGCAGGCGGCTCCGGCAAGCGAAGCGGCCACCGCGCCTCCCGCCGAGGCGCCGGCGTTTGCCGCCGCGCCCGTCGCCGCTCCGGCCGCAACCCCAGGCGCTCAGGCATCCGCGTGGGCCACCGAGACGGCCCCTGCCGCGGCAGTTGCCCCCCAACAGATTTCGACCGGGTTCGCGCCCGAGGCGACGCCGGTTTCGACCGGGCTCAACGCCATGCCGGGCGCTTCGCCCGCAGGCGAAGGCGCGATCGGCGGTGGATCGACCTGGAACCCGCTCGCGGGGACCGGCGCTGCCGTCGGCGGTTTCTTCAGCAACATGTTCGGCTCCTCCTCGAACGCTGCGTCCGACGCTGCGGTCACGACCGGCTCGACCGCCGGCGCCGAGTGGGGTTCGGAGACGACAGTCGTAAATGCCCAGACGTCCTCCATGGTGCAGAGGGGACCGGACAGCCCGTCGGCGCTCCCCTGGTCGACCTCGGGAGGTGCGGGAGCCAGCGCAGCCAACGCCGCGGCTGCTCCGAACGCGCCGGCCAAGAAAGTGGCGGCCAAGTCGGCGGGCGGAAACTTCAAGCTGCAGGTCGCCTCAGTTCGCTCGCGGGAGGAGGCCGATAAGCTCGCGCAGACGCTGCAAGGATATCCGGCGGTGCGTTCGGGCGCGGTGCGGACCGAGGTCGACGAAGCCGTGATCGGCAGCATGGGGACGTTCTATCGCGTGCGGCTCGGCCCCTATGCGAACGCCAAGGAGCCGGGCGACCTTTGCCAGACCCTGAAGCCGCAGGGCTTCGATTGCCTCGTCGTTACGCAATAGAGCCCAACGCGCGGGCTGCGGCTTGGGCGCAGACCCTTCTCGGCGGGAGTTGACGAGGCGCACTCCGAGACCCCACCATGGTTCGCGATGACGCAATCTCCTCTAGGTAAGGGCGGGCCGGAGCGCGGCGACGACGACGGTCTCGCAACCGGTCTCCGCCATCTCGCGACCGACGAAGGCGCGCCGCTGCGCGTGGGCGCGCGGCTTCGAAACTATTTCCTGACCGGTCTCATCATCGTCGGGCCGGTGACGCTCACCGTCTATTTCATCTGGTGGGTGATCAACGTCACTGATGCGTGGCTGAAGCCGTTCGTGCCCGCCGTCTACTCGCCGGACACCTACCTGCCGTTCTCGGTTCCGGGGATCGGGCTTCTGTTCGGCATCGTGTTCCTCACGCTCACGGGCGCGCTCGCCGCGAACCTGCTTGGCCGGTCCTTGATCTCTTTCGGCGAGATGGCGCTGGACCGGATGCCGATCGTGCGCAACGTCTACCGCGCCTTGAAGCAGATCTTCGAATCCGTGGTGTCCGCGACGGGGATGCAGCAGCAGGCGTTCCAGAAGGTTGGCATGATCGAGTTCCCCTCCAAGGGGCTCTGGTCGATCGTGTTCGTGACGGGCGAGACGAAAGGCGAGATCAAGCTCACGCAGCCCGGGGGCGAGGAGGATATGCTGACCGTCTTCATGCCCACGGGCATCGTGCCGCCGACCGGGTTCATCTGCTTCGTGCCCCGGCGCAGCGTGACGCTGCTCAAGATGTCGGTCGAGGACGCTGCGAAGGTCGTGATCTCGGCGGGCATGGTGGTGCCGGATTACGAGGCGCGGCTGAAGCAGCTTGCCGAGCAGGCGCGGAAGTCCGGCGTCGCGGTGCCGGATCCGATCGCGGTTCCGCCGCCTAAGTTATAATTTTTAGCGACACAAGTTGCGGGAAACTTCGGATAAGGGGTGTGGTGGTTTGTGGATGGCCGCGCCACTTGGCGCGGGCGCGCAGTCGCGCGCCAAGCGCTGTTTTTTGCTTCGGACACGAGCTTCGGGGATGACGGTGGAGGGTCAGGCCGCGCGGAAGAGGCGGATGGCCTCGTCGCATTCGAAGAGATAGAGCAGGCGGCGGAGCGCTTCGCCGCGGGGGCTCGTCAGCGCCGGATCGGATGCCAGGATCATGCGCGCGTCGTCGTGGGCGGCGGCGAGAAGGTCGCCGAAGGTCGGCACGCCCGCGATGCGGAACTCGGCCTCTCCGCTCTGGCGCGCGCCGAGAACCTCGCCGCCGCCGCGCAGTTCGAGGTCTTTCTCGGCGATCAGGAATCCATCCTCGGTCTCTTCCATCATGGCGAGGCGCTGCTCGGCCGTTTTGCTCAGCGGCTCCTGATAGAGCAACATGCAGAAGCTCTCGCGGCTGCCGCGCCCGACGCGACCACGAAGCTGATGGAGCTGGGCGAGGCCGAAGCGCTCGGCGTGCTCGATCACCATGATGTTGGCGTTCGGAACGTTGACGCCGACCTCGATGACGGTGGTCGCGACCAGGACCTTCAGGTTGCCGTCCGCGAAGGCGGCCATGGTCGCATCCTTCACGGTGGCGGTCAGGCCGCCGTGCAGGAGACCGATACCCTCTCCGAGCACTTGCGTGAGATGTGCGTGGCGCTCTTCGGCCGCGGCGAGGTCGGAGACGTCGGAGCTTTCGATCAACGGGCAGACCCAATAGACCTGCGCGCCCTCGGCCAATTGCGCACGGATGCGCGCGATGAGCTTTTCGAGGCTGGCGTTCGGGATCTTGCGCGTGGTGATGGGCTTGCGGCCGGCGGGCTTCTCCGTAAGGCGTGAGACTTCGAGGTCGCCGTAATGCGTCATCAGAAGCGTGCGGGGG
>DAOMQQ010000188.1:0-4985 GCA_035445405.1 Hyphomicrobium sp. | reverse complement strand
TGAGACCGAATGATTCACGCTTCAGGCTGATAGGGCCTGAAGCGATCATGGTCTAGAGCCCGCGCACCAGATTGCCGATCATCAGCGTGAGGTAGGCGATGATGGCCAGCCAGAATTCCTGGTGGGGCAGGTAGCGCGGCACCGGCACGAAGCCGAGCTTGGTGATCAGCGCCAGCGTCGCAAGCACGAACGAGATCAGGAAGATCAGGATTGTCGGGGGGTTGAGTCTCATACCGCGAACTCCCTCGCCTTCGCCGGCGCGCCGTCATGCACTGTTTCGCAGGCGTCGCTCCCCGGCGCCCGCGGCGCCATAATAGGGGCACGGCCGATCCGCGCAACGGAAGAGGCTGGGAGATGCGCTGCGGCGATGCGCGTGCGTTCTTGCGGCCACAACTCGGGCGGCTGCGACGCGGATCTGCTGTGCGAGCGGGCGGAGCGGTGCGCTTACAGGGCTTGCGGCGGCTGCTTCTGCGAGGCGAGCGCGGTGCCGGCCGGGACCACGAAGGTCACAAGCGAGGCGTGCCCATCCTGGGCGGAGAGATCGCGGCAGGTGATGGCGACTTGCCGCCCCTGGGCCGCAGGGCCGGTCTGGGCGGCACCCGGAGCGGGCTCGACGTCGGCGATGGCGATTACCTGGAGCACACGCTCGGACTTGCTTCCGGGAAGCGTGAAGCGGTCTCCGACCGTCAGGCCAGGGGCCATTGGGCCGGACCAGGCCGCGGGCTCTACGGAGGCGCCGTCGCTTTCGAGCCGCTGCCGTTCCGAGAGCCAATAGGCTTCCGTCCCAGAAACCAGCGTCCGGTTGGCGGTTGCCTGTGTCGATAAGGGCTGTTGCGAAGGCGCTTCCAGCGCCGCGGAAAAGCGATTGGCGACGACGGCCTCCGGATTGGCCGTGGCGATCACGCCGGTGCCTGCCACAGCGAAAAGGGCCAGCACCGCTCCGGACCGGGCGGCTGGTGTCGAGGCGAGAGCGAAGCGGCGAAGCATCATGATTGCAGCCCTCTGGAAGTCTCTAGTCCACGCAATTCTGTACGTCTTTGGCGCCCACCTACAATGCTTATAGCGCGTGCAAGGTTCACAAAACGAGGATCTACCCGCTGGAGGGGGCGATTTTGGGGCGTTTTCCCTGTTACGCGCGGCGGGAGCGGTTGGATTTGAGGGCGCGGAGGGCGGCCATGCGCTTGCGGTCCTGGGTGCGAACGCGGCTGAGATGCCGGTAGAAGGCCATGTTGAACACCGTCATGGCGATGAAGGCGCCCGCCAGGAGCACCATCGAGGCGTTCCAGTCCACGCCGGCCACGACGGAGCCGTCCACGCCGAGGACGATGCCGATATGCCATCCGATGAGCGCGAGCAGGAGCGCCATGATCGCCAACCCCGCCACGAGGTCCGGCAGGTGCTTGCGTTGTGCGGAAGACAGTCTGAAGCGCGTCATCGGTCGGAAGTCTCCTTTCGGATTTCGGGCTGTTGGTCGCGCCGGTGTGATCACCGATAGGACAATCTTCTGCTGTGGCTCGGGTTTGCTCGGATTGTGGCGAACCCGGGCTATTCCCGAGACGTGCGCGGCTTCGCATCCCCGTGTGCCTTAGACGTCACAGGCTAAGATGGGGTAAAGCGTAAAGACTAGACGAGAGGCGTATTGACTTCCCCACGGCGCGGCGTAGCGTCCCCGCCGCTTCTCAAGGGCGTGATGCGGCGCAATATTGGATTTTGCGGCGCCATCGGCGCCCTCAACCGCAAACGAAAGACGCCAGAGATGGGCTTTTTTGCCGACAGCCTGAACCGTATCCAACCGTCCGCCACCATCGCCGTCTCCATGAAGGCGCGTCAGCTCAAGGCCGAGGGCCGAGACATCATTTCGCTCTCGGCGGGCGAGCCCGATTTCGACACGCCGGAGAACATCAAGCTCGCGGCGATCCAGGCGCTCAAGGACGGCAAGACCAAGTACACCGACGTCGACGGCATCCCGGAGCTCAAGGCCGCCATCGTGGCCAAGTTCAAGCGCGACAACGGTCTCGATTACAAACCGAGCCAGGTGACGGTCGGCACGGGCGGCAAGCAGGTGCTCTACAACGCGCTGCTCGCGACGCTCAATCCGGGCGACGAGGTCGTGATCCCCGCGCCGTGCTGGGTGTCGTATGCGGATATCGTCCTGCTCGGCGGCGGGAAGCCGGTGTTCGTGCCGACGAAGCCGGAGGACGGCTATCGCCTCAAGGCCGAGGCGCTCGACCGCGCGATCACGCCGGCGACCAAGTGGTTGATCCTCAACTCGCCGTCGAACCCGACGGGCGCGGCCTACTCGCAGGCCGATCTCAAGGCGCTGACGGAGGTTCTGCTCGCGCCCAAGAACGCTCACGTGTGGGTATTGACCGACGATATGTACGAACATCTGCTTTACGACGGGCTCGAGTTCTTCACGCCCGCGCAGGTAGAGCCCCGCCTCTACGACCGTACGCTCACGATGAACGGGTTGTCCAAGGCCTACTGCATGACCGGCTGGCGGCTCGGCTATGCGGCCGGCCCGGAGCCGCTGATCAAGGCGATGGGTAAGCTGCAGTCGCAGTCGACGTCGAACCCGAACTCGATCACGCAGTGGGCGGGCGTCGAGGCGCTCAACGGTCCGCAGGACTTCATCGCGGCGAACAACAAGGTGTTCGTTGCGCGCCGCGATCTCGTGGTGAGCATGTTGAATCAGGCTTCGGGGCTCAATTGTCCGAAGCCTGAGGGTGCGTTCTACGTCTATCCGAGCTGTGCTGGCGCGATCGGAAAGACGACGGCGGCCGGCAAGACGGTCGCGACGGACGAGGATTTCGTGACGGCGCTGCTGGAGGAAGAGGGCGTGGCGACCGTGCATGGCGCGGCGTTCGAAGGCTCGCCCGCGTTCCGCATCTCGTATGCGACCTCGACCGAAGCGCTGACGGAAGCCTGCGCGCGCATCCAGCGCTTCTGCGGGAACCTGAAGTAAAGATCCCTTTCCTGTCATCCCGGCTCTCCGCTTCGCTCCGGCCGGGATGACATGCGGGGGAGGGGAGAGCGAGTCCCAGGCCTAAAGCCTGAGGCTGCCGCCGAGCGCGAGAATGCCGCCGAGGACGATCGCGGCCGCGGTCGCGAGCAGGACGACCGCGCGGCCGAGAGACACGGGCGCGGCGCGGGGCGCGTCGGCGTAGTCCATGGCCGGTTTTCGTCCCGTCACCATCGCCTGGATCAGCGGGTCTTTCTTGACCAGCGTGTAGAGCGAATTGACCGCGATGTGCAGCATCACGAGCGGCAGCAGCGCCGTGTAGAAGATCTGGTCGTGCAGCCGCGTGAGGCGGATGTTCTGGCTCTCGCCGACGAGGCGATAGAGCGGCCCGCCGACGAGGTCGTTGTCGTCCACGGCGAAGAGGCCGAGGCTGCCGATCGTGGCGACGGTTGCGAGGAGCGCGAGCACCATGAGGCCGCCCATCGGATTGTGTCCGAGATAGCGCCGCGCGCGCCCGCGCAGAAGTGCACCGGCATAGGATGCGAGCGTGAGGGGGCCGCGCACGAAGCCCGTGAAGCGCGCCGTCGACGAGCCTGCGAAACCCCACAGGATGCGCCAGACGATCAGGGTGAGGATCGCAAGGCCGTTGATGCGGTGGTAGACGAGCGTGGTGTCGCCGAGCGCCTCGGCGAAGCTCACGCTCACCCACGCCCCGACGATGAGTGCGAGGAGCGTCCAGTGGAAGACCCTGATGGGCAGATCCCAGGCGGGAACGCTCGCCTGCGTGCGGGGTGTCTCCGTCATGGTGTCGTTCCCGCTCCGCGTCACTCCTTCGGCTTGCGGTAGTTCTTGTGACATCCGCTGCAGTTGCCGACGAGATCCTTCCACGCGGTCTTGAAGCTCGCTTCGTCGGTCATGGCGGGCTCGGCGGCTTCAGCCGCGTCGGCGAGCTTCTTGAAGCGGTTGTTGAAGTCGGTCTTGTCGTTCCAGATCGCGGGCAGGGCGCGCGTGTCCTCGCCTTCCTTCGAATCCTCTGGGAAGAGGTCCGGCAGGACGGCGGTCTTTTCGCGGATGAGCGTGAGAGCGGACTGCACGGTTGCGAGTTCGAACGCCTGCTCGCCTTTGAACATGGCGGCGACGGGTTTCACCGCGTCGCCGATGTCGTCGAAGTGCGCCTTACGCTCTTTGATCGGGGCAAGGTTTTGTGCGGCAACGGCCGTTGCGCCGAGAACGATGGCGGCGAGCACAGGAAAGGCACGGCGCATGGACTTGATCCCCCGATTTGCAAAAGTGCCGACACGCGAACGGAAGGAGCGGATCCCTTCCGTCGAAAAAAGTTCGCATCGGTTCTGGGGGCTGTCAACGCGCGGAGGTGTGCGGAAACTACGTAAGCAACGGCGCGGGTTCGAGGTTTTGAAGGGGTGCGCTACGGGGGCATTTACACGACAAGGGCCTGAGGCATCTCAGACCCTTGCGGATTAGCGTACCTTCGGCTGCGGACGCGGCGTCAGCGGCTCGGCAGGAGAAGGCGGTGTGTGTGAACGCGACCGAAATCCGGAAGCGAAAGGATCTGCTCGATCCAGTGCTCGAAGCGAGCGAACGGGAGCGACATGCGCCGCTTGCGGTTCGCGGCCGTCACGTGACCGTTGCGCAGGGCCACCTCGGGCTGAAGCACCGTCCACTCGATCAAATCGGATTCCGTCGCCGCCATGGCATAGCCTGCAGCGTCCGCCGCTTTCTCTAGTGACTTACTGAGTGACTCTCTACTCATCTGAGGCATTCCTCCTGCAGGTTAAGCGCTGCATCCGGCCAACTGGTTCCACGCCATTTGATCCTTTGCCGTCGCCTAGCCCTTGCCTCTCCCGGCTTGTTGAAGGTTGCCGGTTTGACCTGCTTAGACTGCCGCTCGAAAGGCATTTTACGCCCCTCAAACAACAGTTTCATGATGCGGCCAGTATGGACTTAGTTCAAGTAATTTTTCGTAACATTTTTCACGAATTCGGTTCTGCGGCTGCGAATACTT